>JAVVFC010000182.1:0-5850 GCA_032250975.1 Longimicrobiales bacterium
GAGACCTCGTCCGCGTCGACGCCCTGGAAGTGGAACACCCCGTCCGCAGCGGCGTGCGCGACGTGCGCGATCGCCTGCTCCAAGCGGCGCGTGTCGTAGACGCTGTCGCTCAGCCCGGCCCGCCGGAGGCCGCGGGTCCGTGTCCAGGTGAAGAAGGGCACGCCGAGGCGGTCCGCCAGGTGGTGGAGCAGCGCGCGCGCGCGGTCCTCCTCCCCGGTGTCCAGGTGGATGAGGCCGTACCGGGAGCGGACCAGCAGCTCCAGGTCCCCGAGCACATCGCCGCCCCCCGCGCCCTCGCCCACCTCAGCCGTCTCCGGGGTCCGGGGCCGGAGAGCGGGGGGACGGACCGGCGCCGGAGCGGGCGCCCAGGGCGGCGCTCACGGTGGGGTCGAGGTGCAGGTCGAGCTGCGGGAAGGCGATGGTGACGCCGGCGTCCTTGAGGGCGAACCAGATGGCCTCGCTCAGGTCGGAGCGGCGCTGGGGCGCGCGCCAGGGGTCCATCACCCAGACCGAGACCTCGAAGACCACGGAGGAGTCGCCGAACTCGGACATGAAGATGCGGGGGCTCATGGCGCGCGTGCGCCACTCCAGCGCCTCGGCAGCCTGGCGCAGGGTGTCGAACACCCTGCGCATGTCGGAGCCGTACGACACGCCCACCCGGGAGCGGATCCGGTAGATGGAGTCCTGGTACGTGAAGTTCTTGACCGGGTTCTGCACCAGCAGCGAGTTGGGGATGATGATGGCCTCGTCGTCCCGCGTGCGCGCCACGGTGGTGCGGATGCCCACGCTCTGCACCCGGAGCACCTGGCCCTCGACCTCGATCACGTCGTCCGACTTGATGGTCCGCTCCGCGGCCAGGATCGCCCCCGAAACGAAGTTCTGGGCGATGTTCTGCATGGCGAACCCGACCGCCACCGTGACCACCGCACCGGCGGTGAAGAGGCCGGTGAGCGAGTTGAGCGACACGCCCACCGTGTTGAGCGCCACCACCACGCCGAACAGCAGGATGACCCAGTGCACCACGCGCAGCGCCACCCGCACCGCCGTGTCTCCCGCCAGGGGCTTCAGCTTCTCGCCCAGCGGGCGCAGCGCGCGGCGCACCAGCCGGGACGCCAGGTTGGCCACGAAGATGATGACCGTGGCCACCAGCAGGTCCTTCACGGTGACGGGGTTGTCCCACTCGGCCCCGAAGATCACGAAGTCGAGGATCGCCCGGAGCTGGTCCAGGAAGCTCTCGGGGCTCACGGCGTCCACCCCCTGCGGGATTCCGCCGCCGCCGCGGGCGCGCGGTCGTCAGCGCGGTGGACGGCGGGGCCGGGATCGGGAGCGGGGCGAGGGGGTCGCGGGGTCATGGCAAACGGGTGGCGGGCGGCGGAGGGGTTGAAGGCTGCGGACCGGGTGGAAGGCGGAGTACGGGGGAGGGGCCGGGGACGGGATCGGAGGAGCGCGGGGCGCCGCTCCCCGTCCGGGGTCACAAGGTAGGCCGCGCCGCACGCGGCGTCACGAGCCCCGCAGTTCACCGGAATCCAACCCCGGGGGCGCCTTGCCCGCGGGGGCTTGCCCGCGAGGCCGGTCGTGCGCAGCGTTGCGTCATGGTTTCCGCCCGCCCCCGACCCTCCGCCTCGGCGCTGGCCGAAGAACTCCGTGCCCTGTGGCGGACGGCCACCTCGGACACCATCGGGCCGGCGCTGCGGGAGGCGCGGCTGCGGATCCTGAGCGCGCCGCAGGCCGAGCGCCCGGAGCTGGACGACCTGCTGGTCTCGCTCGAGCAGCTGGAGCACTGGCTGCGCGATCGCTGAGGCGGCTTCACCCCGTCCGGGGGTTCGGGCATATTGCAGGGGTCCGCATCGCACGACCCCGGAAAAGGAAGCCGGAAGCCATGGCGCGCCCCGTTCTGCCCGAAGACCAGGTCGCTCCCGACGGGGGCGGCACCATCGTGCTGGTGGTGCTGGACGGCCTGGGCGGCCTGCCCCACCCGGAGACGGGCCTGACCGAGCTCGAGACGGCGCGCACCCCCAACCTGGACGCGCTGGCGCTCGGCGCCTCGCTCGGGCTGCTGGTTCCGGTGGGGCCGGGGATCACGCCGGGCAGCGGCCCCGGCCACCTCTCCCTGTTCGGCTACGACCCCACCGAGTACGTGATCGGGCGGGGGGCGCTGAGCGCGCTCGGGGTGGGGATGGAGCTGCGCGAGGGCGACGTGGCCGCCCGCCTCAACCTGGCCACCTTCGACGCCCAGGGGCGGGTGGCGGACCGCCGGGCCGGGCGCCCCTCCGACGCCGAGGGGCGGCGGGTGGCGGAGAAGGTGCAGGTGGCGCTCGACCTGCCCGACGACGTGGCCCTCACGCTGGTGCACGAAAAGGAGCACCGGGTGGTGCTGCACCTGCGCGGCCCGGGGCTGGGGGCGGATCTGACCGACACCGACCCGCTGGTGGAGGGCGTGCCCGACCTCCCCTGCCGGGCCACCGATCCGGGATCGGCGCGCACCGCGGAGCTGGTCGGGCGCTTCCTGGCCCGGGCGCGCGCGGTGCTGGCGGACGAGCCGGCGCTGAACGGCTTCCTCGCCCGCGGCTTCGCCCGCTTCCAGGGCATACCGACGATGGAGGCGCGCTTCGGGCTCCGTGGGGTGGCGGTGGCCAAATACCCCATGTACCGCGGGGTGGCGCGCATGGTGGGGATGTCGGTGGAGGGGGTGCCCGACTCCACGGAGGCGACGGTGGAGGTGCTCGAGCGGGTGTGGGGCGCCCACGACCTCTACTTTGTGCACTTCAAGGACCCCGACACGCGCGGCCACGACGGGGACTTCGCGGGCAAGGTGGCCGCCATCGAGGCGGTGGACGCGCTCCTGCCGCGCATCACCGCGCTCGCGCCCGACGTGTTGATCGTGACCGGGGACCACTCCACGCCCACCCAGCTCAAGGAGCACTCCTGGCACCCGGTCCCGACCCTGGTGGCCTCGGCGGCGGCGCGCCCGTCCGCGGACTCCTTTGGGGAGGCGAGCTGCCGGGGGGGCGACCTGGGGGTGTTCCACGGTACGCACCTCATCCCGCACGCCCTGGCCCACGCGGGTCGGCTGGTGAAGTTCGGCGCATGAACCGGGAACCGTCTTCGCATTCAAGGGAAGGGCTCGAACTCCTGCTTCACCAGGCGTGGGAACTGGGGGACGAGGGCGACTTCCCCGGGATGGCGAACCAGTTGCGTGACGCGCTCGAGAGCTACCCCGACGAGCCCGCGCTCCTCTGCTGGCTGGGGGTGGCGGAACGGGAGCTGGGCATGGAGGGGGTGGCCTACGAGCGCTTCAAGCAGGCGCTGGCGCTGGACCCGGAAGACGCGCACATCCTGGCGACGGCGGGGAGCGGGCTGGCGCGCTTCGACGACCCGGAGGCGGAGCCCGCGATGAGGGCGGCGGCCCTGATGGCGCCCGACCTGGCGCTGGCGCGCTGGATGTACGGGGCGTACCTGGCGCGGGAGGGGTATGCGGCCGAGGCGCGGCGGGAGCTGGACGAGGCCCGGGCGCTGGATCCGGAGAGCCCGGTGGTGGCGTACGAGTCGGGGGTGGCGCACGCGCTGGCGGACGACCTGGAGGCGGCGCTGGGCGAGCTGGAGCGGGCCGTCGAGCTGGCCCCCGAGGACGGGTGGTACCGGCTGGTGCTGGGGCTCGCGCTGGTGGAGGCGGACCGGCTGGAGGACGCGCTGGCCGAGCTGGACGCGGCCGCGCGCCTGGAGCCGGAGGACGTGGAGGCGCAGCTGTCGGCGTCGCTGGCGCACGCCGCGCTCGGCAACGAGGACGAGGCGTGGGAGTTCCTGGAGCGGGCGCGCTTCCCGGCCCAGGGGACGGACGTGCTCAGCATCTCGGAGGCCGAGGAGCGGGTGGAGGACGGCCCGGAGGCGGCGGAGCGCTTCCTGCGCCGGACGCTCTCGCCCTCCGCACTGCGGGAGCGGCTGCAGGCGCGCCCGTGAGGGCCGCCTCCGCCCGGGTGTCCGGACCATGACGCGCGTCCGCTTTCCCCTGCACCGGCGCACGCTCGCGAACGGGCTGCGCGTGGTGGTCTCGCCCGACGGGACGCGCCCGGTGGTTGCCGTGAACCTCTGGTACGGGGTGGGGTCGCGCAACGAGCGGCCGGGGCGCACCGGCTTCGCGCACCTCTTCGAGCACATGATGTTCCAGGGCTCGGCGCACGTGCCCCGCAACCGGCACTTCGAGTTGGTGGAGCGGGCGGGCGGATCGCTCAACGCCTCCACCTGGTTCGACCGCACCAACTACTTCGAGACGCTCCCTTCCCACCACCTGGACCTGGCGCTCTGGCTGGAGTCGGACCGCATGGGGTGGATGGTGGAGGCGATGGACCGCGAGAAGCTGGACAACCAGCGCGACGTGGTGAAGAACGAGAAGCGGGAGCGCTACGACAACCAGCCCTACGGGGACTGGCAGGAGCGCATCCAGCGCATGGTGTGGCCCGCGGGGCACCCCTACCGCCACACCGTGATCGGCTCCATGGAGGACCTGGATCGCGCTTCGCTGGACGATGTGGCGGACTTCTTCCGGACGTTCTACGCGCCCAACAACGCCGTGCTGACGGTGGCGGGCGATGTGGAGGTGGAGGACGCCTTCGAGCGTGTGGAGCGCTACTTCGGCGAGATTCCGGAAGGCGCGCCCGTGCCCTCGCTCCCGGGTGAGGCGCGGGTGGCGGTGCCCATGGAGGCGCCGGCGGTGGAGGAGGTGACGGCCGACGTGCCGCTGCCCCGCGTCATGATGGCCTACCGCATTCCGCCCTACACCGACCCCGCCTTCGCGGCCGTGGAGGTGGCGTCCACGGTACTGGGGAGCGGGCGGGCGTCCCGGCTCTACCGGGGGCTGGTGCGGACCGGGGCGGTGCGCGACGCCTTCGCCTTCCCCTTCCCGCTCACCGCGGGCGCGTCGCTCCTGCTGGTGGGGGCCACCGGGCTGCCGGGGGCCGACCCGGGCGCGCTGGCGGACCGCCTGCGCGCGGCGGTGGCGGAGGCGGCGACCGTGAGCGCCGGGGAGGTGGCGCGCGGGCTGGCGCTGGAGGAGGCGCGCCTGCTGCAGGCGCTCGAGTCGCTGGGCCAGCGCGCCGACCGCATCTCGATGAACGCAATGCTGTTCGGGCGTCCGGAACGGGTGAACGAGGAGCTGGACGAGCTGCGCGCGGTGACGCCCGACGATGTGCGGGGCGCCGTGGAGGCGTACCTGGCCGACCGGCCGCACGCCACCCTCGCCTACCGGCCCCGCGACGGGGAGGAGACGCCGGCATGAGCCCCATCGATCGCTCGTCCCCCCCCGCGCCCGGTCCGTTGCGCACCTTCACCTTCCCCCCGGTGGTCCGGGAGCGGCTCGACACCGGCCTCGCGCTCCGGGTCGCGGCGCTGCCGCGCCTCCCGGTGGCGACTGCCCTGCTGGTGCTGCCGGCCGGGGAGGACACCCTGGCCGCCGCGCGGGCGGGAACGGCGGTGCTGGCGGGTGACGCCCTGGAGGGTGGAACCCGCCGGCGCTCGGGCATCGAGCTGGCCGAGGCGTTCGAGCGGCTGGGCGCCGAGCTCGAGGTGGGCACCGGGTGGAACGCCACCACGGTCTCGGCGTCGTGTCTGGCGGAGCGGCTCCCGGAGGTGCTCGCGCTGCTGGCCGAGGTGGTGCGGGAGCCCGCCTTTCCCGAGGACGAGGTGGCGCGCGTGCGGGCGCAGCAGCTGGCGCGCGTGCGGCAGCGCGCCATGGATCCCGGGGCGCTCGCCTCCGACCGGACGCTGGCCGAGGTCTACGCCCCGGGGGAGCCGTACGGGCGGGGCCTGCAGGGGACGCCTGCCTCGCTGGCCGGCGTCGGCCCCGGGGCCTTGCAC
>JAVVFC010000183.1:0-5846 GCA_032250975.1 Longimicrobiales bacterium
CATCGCTGATGCCCGTCTGCCTGCCGGCGGTCCATCGGTCGCCGTGGTTCCTCCACCTCTCGATGGCCATCCGCTCCGCGGCTTCCGGCCTCGTGCTGGTCGCCGCCGGGCTGCCGCTGGCCGTGACCTCGACGCCGCTGCAGGCGCAGGACTACTACGCGGATGTCCGGCCGATCCTGGTCGAGAACTGCGTAGGGTGCCACAGCGAGGATGGGATCGCGTGGTCGATGGAGGATCCGGAGGAGGCGTACCGGCGACGGGCGCGCATCGCCCGGGCGGTGACGCGGCGGATCATGCCGCCGTGGCTGGCCGAGCCGGGGCATCAGGCGTACGTGGGCGACCTCTCGCTGGACGACGCCAGCGTGCGGGTGCTGGAGCGGTGGGCCGAGGCCGGTTACCCCCGGGGGACGCCGCGGCCCGACCCCACTCCGAGGGCAAGACACGCGGCCGACGGCGGCGCCGGTGGTGCCGCGGCCCACGCCCGCTTCGTCCCCGATCTGAGCCTGGACGTGCTCCCCGCGGCGGGGTACCTGCCCGACCAGGACGCGTCGGACGACTATCGGTGCTTCCTGGTGGAGTGGGAGGAGGCAGGTTCCACCTTCGTGACCGGCTTCCGAGCCGACCCGGGGAACCGCAACGTGGCGCACCACGTGGTGGTGTACGCCGTGGAGCCGGCCATGGCGGCGCGCTTCCGGGAGTTGGAGGCGGAGGAGGAGGGCGACGGGTACCAGTGCTTCGGCGGGGCGCTTCCCGACCGACTGGGTCAGCCGGAGGTGCGCACGGCCTACGAGGCGCGCTATCCGGACGGAATCCGGGAGCTGGCGCTGGGCAACTTCTGGCTGGCGCACTGGGCCCCGGGGATGGACGGCCACGTCTTCCCCGCGGGCACCGGAATCCGGGTGGGGCCCGGCTCGCTGCTGGTGGTGCAGATGCACTACTACTCGTCCAATGCCCCCGGCGAACGGGACCGCGACACGCGGGTGGACTTCATGACGGCCGAGGCGGTGGAGCGCCCGGCGTTCCACCTGGCCCAGACCCGCAACGACTGGCTGGCGGCGGCACGGAACGGGACGATGGTGATTCCCGCCGGGGAGCGGCGCACCTTCGAGGTGCGCGACAACCTGGGAGGGCTGCTCGGCTACTTCGCGCGCCTGACCGGGGTGGAGCGGGAGCGGATCCGGGGGCTGGAAATCCACTCCGCCAACCTGCACATGCACTCGTTCGGGCACTCGGGACGGGTGACGCTGCGGCATGACACCGGGCGGATGGAGACGCTCCTCTCCGTCCCACGGTGGGACCTGGCGTGGCAGCGGGACTTCACCTTCACCGAGCCCAAGGTCTTCCCGGCCGAGGCCCTGGAGCGCGTGCTCCTGGGTGTGGAGTGCACCTTCGAGAACCCCACCGACGAACCCGTCTACGGGGGCTACGGCTCCCTGGAGGAGATGTGCTTCAACTTCTCCTACATCGCCGTGGTGGAGGGGGAGCCGCCCGCGAAGGCCGGGTCGGGGGCAGGTTTCTCGTCGGGCGCCGGACCAGGGTCGGGGACCGGGCCGGGGGCGGGAGCCGGGCCAGGGCCTGGGCCTCGCCCGGTCGGGAATACCAGCCCCGACCTGCGGCGTTGACAACAATTCAGACGTGGCTACGGGGTTCGGTCCGCTCACCGCGCGGCTGAAGGCGCGCGCGCGGGAGGCCGGCTTCGAACTGGCCGGCGTCACCACCCCCGAGCCCAGCGCCCACCTGGAGCATTACCGCCGCTGGGTGGAGGCCGGGATGCACGGGGAGATGGCCTACCTGGCGCGGCCCGACGCGATCGGCCGGCGGGCCTCGCTGGAGGGGACGCTGGCCGGCGTTCGCTCCGTGGTGGTAGTGGGCCACGGGTACGGGCAGGGGGGTCCCGCGGA
The DNA here is from genome assembly GCA_032250975.1 of Longimicrobiales bacterium. Taxonomy (GTDB): domain Bacteria; phylum Gemmatimonadota; class Gemmatimonadetes; order Longimicrobiales; family Gaopeijiaceae; genus Gaopeijia. The sequence continues at coordinate 1,902 of JAVVFC010000183.1, forward strand.
GGAGACGGAAGACCTGTCGCAGGGCGTCATCGCCCGCTACGCCCGGGGGCGGGACTACCACAAGGTCGTGAAGCGGAAGCTCCAGGAGCTGGCGCGGTGGCTGGAGGCGGAGGCGCCGGGGGGCGAGCACCGGGCCTACGTGGATACCGGTCCCCTCCTAGAGCGGGAGATGGCTCGGCGGGCGGGGCTCGGTTGGTTCGGGAAGAACACCATGCTCATCCATCCCCGGCGGGGGTCGTACTTCTTCCTGGGGGTGCTCCTCACCACGGTGGAGCTGGAGTGGGACGCTCCCTTCGAGGCGGACCGCTGCGGCAGCTGCACGGCATGCCTGGACGCCTGCCCCACCGGGGCCCTGCTGGGAAGGGACGACCAAGGCGCGCCGGCTCTGGACGCGCGGCTCTGCATCTCGTATCTGACCATCGAGCATCGGGGGGCGATTGCGGAGCCGCTGCGGGGGCGGATGGGGAACCGGGTGTACGGGTGCGACATCTGCCAGGAGGTGTGTCCGTGGAACTCGGCGAAGCTGGTGCAGGTTACGGGCGAGCGGGACTACCGTCCGGACTGGCGGGAGGCGGGGGATCGGGCGGAGGCGCCGGGAGACCTGCCCGGGACGGAGTCGCCGTCGCTGGTGGAGCTGATGCGGATGACACGCGACGAGTGGGACGTGTGGACCCGCGGCTCAGCGATCCGGCGGGCGGGGTACGCCGGCTTCAAGCGGAACGTCGCCGTCGCGATCGGGAACTGGGTGACTTCGACGGATGGGGAGCCGCCGGAGGAGGCGGTGGCGGTTCTGCGGGAGGCGCTGGAGGACGAGGAGCCGCTGGTGCGGGAGCACGCGGGGTGGGCGCTGGATCGGGTCGGGTTGGATCGCGCGTAGGGGGCATCGGACCAGGATCGCCAGTGCCGGCGAGGGGGGGAGCGGGTGCGGGCGCCGCATGGCGTTCGCCTCCGGGGAGGGAACGAGGCGACGCCGACGGCTGCAAAGGCCATGACTATCCTGGCTTTCGCAGCCACGCATGGAGCAGCGAAGGTCCGGGGCGGCAGAGCCCATGATAGTCATGGAGTTCGCCGCCCGTGGTCGGGCGCCCTCCTGTTCATGGCTGCGATCATCATGTTCGTTCCGCCTCCCTGTCCGGTCGACACCGCACTGGGGCACGGGAGCGCACCAGCAACCGCACGGAACACAGGTGGCGTCACCGCAACCCCTCCGCCGTCGAGCTGACGCGGATGACGGGGGAGGAGTGGGACGTGTGCACGCACGCCGTGAGCGCTTATCGAACCCGGCCCATGGCCCGGCGAGAGCGGCGGGGGCGGGGAGGCATCATTCCGATTGGTCACACTTCCGGCCTAGGCTGTGAATCGGAGGAAACAGCTGATCATGAGGCCGAAGGCCTACTGGTGGGATATGGGACTCGCTCTGCGGCTCTCCGGCCCGACGAGTCCAACAGGTGCCCGCCTGGAAAACCTCATCCTGTCCGACCTGCTCGAGTGGCGCGACGCGAGCGTCGTGGACCGCCCAGGGATCTTCCAGGCGGCGCCGTGGCGAAGCGTGATCGGAGTACGCGTATATCGACCTTCCTCCCAGGAGGTGTGTCCGTGGAACGCGCGTCTCGGGGTGCGGTGGGTGGCCGGACAGGGATGCTCCGGAATCTGGGCGTGGCGACGCGGAGATGCGGAGCCACCTCGCCCGAGGCGGCGGAGCGGGTGGGACCGGTGCTGGAGCGTGCGCCCTCGATGCCCCAGACCGACCCACCGATCGGACCGCCCCCGGCCCACCGAGCGGGACTCCGGACGCCAGGACCCCGATATCGTCAACATTGACTTTCCCGGACCCGGTGCGCTTCTTGGCGCCGTCACTGGCGCTACGACAGTCGTGCACGGGGCCTTCGCCGTCCACGATTCCGGGCGCACCTCCGAGCCCCCCTCCCAGTGTCCGAGGTAAGCCCCCGTGCTGTTCAATTCTCTGACCTTCGTGGTCTTCTTCGCGCTGGTGCTGGCGCTGCACAACGCGCCCATGCCGTGGAGAGCGAAGAAGCTCAACCTCCTCGTGGCGAGCTATCTGTTCTACGCCGCGTGGAACCCGCCGTTCGTGCTGCTGCTGTGGCTCTCCACCATCGTGGACTGGCGGGTGGCGCGAGCGATCTTCCGGGAGGAGCGCCGGGTGCGGCGGCGCGCGCTGCTTGCCGTCAGTGTCGGCGTGAACCTGGGTATGCTCGGATACTTCAAGTACGGGGGGTTCCTGCTCGAGAACTGGCAGGCCCTCGTCGGAGCATTCGGGCTCGAGTGGACGGCACCGGGATGGAGCATCGTCCTCCCCGTCGGCATCTCGTTCTACACGTTCCAGACGATGGCCTACACGCTGGACGTCTACCTCCGGCGCGCCAGGCCCGCGGGCTCCCTGCTCGACTTCTCTCTGTTCGTCACCTTCTTTCCCCAGCTGGTCGCCGGACCGATCATCCGCCCCACCCAGCTCATCCCCCAGTTCGAGCGGCCGGTGCGCGCGTCCGGGCCGCAGTTCGTCTGGGGCCTCGGGCTTCTGACCCTCGGGCTCTTCCAGAAGGTCGTCATCGCCGACGGGGCACTCGCGCCGGCGGCGGATGCGGTGTTCGGTGCGGACACGGCCGTTGGTTTCACGGACGCCTGGCTCGGCACGCTCGCATTCGCGGGGCAGATCTTCTCCGACTTCGCCGGCTACTCGACGGCGGCCATCGGAATCGCCCTCTGCCTCGGGTTCTCGCTCACCGACAACTTCCGGTTCCCGTACGCCGCCATCGGCTTCTCCGACTTCTGGCGGCGGTGGCACATCTCGCTCTCCACCTGGCTTCGCGACTACCTCTACATTCCGCTCGGCGGCAACCGGAAAGGGTGGCACCGCACCCAGTTGAACCTGATGGTGACCATGCTCCTGGGAGGTCTGTGGCACGGAGCTGCCTGGACCTTCGTGGTGTGGGGCGGCCTGCACGGCTTCTACCTGGGGATCGAGCGCTTCCTGCGAGAGCGGTTCGGGCACATGGAGATCGCCCGCACCTTCGCCTTCCGCCTGCTTCTCGGGCTCCTGACCTACTTCCTGGTGAACCTCACGTGGGTGTTCTTCCGGGCACAGGAGTTTGGCACGGCGTGGAGTATGATTCGCTCCATGCTCGGCTTCCCCCCCGAGGGCGCCGCGCTGGTTCTGGGCTCACACTTCGCCCTGCGCGTGGTCGCGGTCACCGCCGGGATCCTCGCCGTGCACTGGACCATGCGAGAGCGGCGCCTGGAGGAGGTCGTTGCCCGCGCCCCCTGGTGGCTGACCGGGATCGCCTGGGCGTGCATGCTCGTTCTCATCGTGATCACGCAGGGGTCTGGCGATGCCTTCATCTACTTCCAGTTCTGATTCCCAGCCGCTGGCTGAGCCGATCTTCCAGCGTCCCATCCCCGGCGCGTCCTGGGGGGCCGTGACCCTCCTCGCCGTGGGGCTGGCCGCTGGCGGCATCGCGGGTTGGGAAGCCTATTGGCGGATCGAGCAGGACGCCGTGCCATCCTACCGGAACAGCAACGGACAGTGGGCGGAGGCTCGGAGGCGCGTGGACCGGTCGGGCCCCGAGGCCACCGTCATACTGGGGTCGTCCCGCCTCCAGTTCGACATCGACCTGGACGTCTGGGAGGAGGACACGGGCGTCCGCCCGATCCAGCTCGCGCTGGAAGGTTCGAACCCGCTTCCGATTCTGACCGACCTTGCGGACGACCCCGACTTCCGAGGACTGCTCGTGGTGGGGGTGACGCCCCCGCTCGTGCTCCAACCCGGCATCGGCTATCGGGCGGAGGCGGTGCAGCACTACCGGGACCAGACGCCGGCGCAGCGCCTGGGTACGCTGCTGTCGTACCCGCTGGAGGAGCGACTGGCGTTCTACAACATCGACTACGCCCTTTTCACCGTCCTGAACCGCCAGCCGTGGTGGCCTGCCC
>JAVVFC010000184.1:0-5751 GCA_032250975.1 Longimicrobiales bacterium
CTCGTCGTTCGTTGGAAGCGGGCGTTCGAGGGACACGAAGACCCGAGAGGCAACGCGTGTACCACGGGCTTTCAGCAGCCCGGGCACGCCTCCCATTCGCGACGACGACGTACGAGGCGGACAAGGAAGGTACCCTTCGCTCCGTGCTGCCGTCGCGCTGCGTCTTCGCCACAGGGGCGGAGACGTGCTCGATGTTCGTCGATCACTATCGTGCACGCAAGAGTGGCCCGCGCTTCCCCATCGCGGTGGTGGGTTGCTCGGCGCACCCGCACGGGCGCTACACGTTGTACCCGCCGGGGCACGTGCCCTATGGTCGCGAGGCTGTGGTGGCGATGAGTCCGTCGGGCGGGCTGTTGCGGGACGGCGCGACGGGGGAGCCCGTGTGGGAGGCGACGCTGTTCGCTGCCGCGGTGGACGCGGCGGGCGGCGAGCGGTGGCCGTCGGACAGCCCGGCAGGCGATCCTCGGCGGCGCCGCACGCAGGGCCGTCGGTTGGAGCTGGCCGGCCGGCTGGTCGGTGTCCATCCGAGGGTTGCGGAGCTCGATGACGCCGCCCGGGAGCGGATCGCGACGCGGCTCGGGGTCCCCACGCTCGTGCTGTGTACCGCGGCACGGGAGTGGGCGACGAGTTGGGCACGGCGCGGTGCCGCGGTCCTGGCCGTGCTCCTGATCGTGCCTGTCGACGGCGCGCTACTCGACCGGATGCTGGTGGCCGGCCATGTCGGGGGCCTGTGGCCCCGGCCGCGGCGCTGGGATGCGGTGCGAGGGACGTGGGTCCTGGGGCGGTCCCCCTGTTCCGTCGGGCCGGAACGCCCTGGTGCCGCTCGCCCTCGGGGCCGGAGCCCTCCACCCACGACTTTGCGCGGTGCGGGGCCGTAAGGAACGGCTCTATGCTCGGGTTCATGAACGACATGCCCCGTCCCGCGGGTCCTGCGACCGCCGCTCCCTCCTCCGAGGCGCTCCTGCGCTACTCGGTGCTCGCCCAGATCGAAGCCCTGATCCTGGGCGGGTGGGGGGCGGGTGCGGCCCTGCGCGAGGTCGCCGGGCGGGAGCACGCCCGTCTGGACGGTCGTACGGTGCGCCTGAGCGTACGCACGCTCCAGCGCTGGCGCGCGGCCTACGCCGCGGGCGGCTTCGAGGCCCTCGCGCCCCGGAGCCGGAAGCGGACCGAGACCTCGCTCGCGCTGAGCGAGGAACTCGTCGCGTTCCTGCGCACCGAGAAGGAGCAGGACCCGCGGGCCAGTGTCCCCGAGCTGCTGCGCCGGGCTCGGGTCAAGGGCATCGTGCCCGCCGATCTCGCGGTGGACCGCTCCACGGCGTGGCGGGCCTGCCGGCGCATGGACCTGCCGACCCGGGCCCGTCCGAGCAAGCGGGAGGGCGACACGCGGAGGTGGAGCTACCCGCACCGCATGCAGTGCGTGCTGTGCGACGGCAAACACTTCCGGGCCGGAGGCGCCCGCCTGCGCCGGGTCGCGCTCTTCTTCCTGGACGACGCCACCCGCTATGGCCTGGACGCGCTCGTGGGCACCTCGGAGTCGACCGCGCTCTTCCTGCGCGGGCTCTACGACCTCACGAGGAAGCACGGGTTGGCGGACCTGCTCTACCTCGACCGGGGCCCCGGCTTCATCTCGCTCGACACCCTCGCCGTGGTCCAGGGCGGGCTCGGCGCCTGGCTGATCCACGGCACGGCCCGCTACCCGGCAGGGCGAGGCGCCGTCGAACGCTTCAACCGCACCGCGCAGGACCAGGTGCTGCGTTCCCTGGACGGCGCCGCCGACGTCGATCCCGATCTTGGTGCCCTGACGCTGCGTCTTCGCCACTTTCTCGAGACCTACAACGACACACCCCATGAGACCCTCCAGGGCGACACCCCACGTCAGCGCTGGGAGGCCGGCCGTCCCCTGCGCTTCCCCCACGACGAGGCCGATCTCTACCGCCGCTTCGTCGTGCGCCACGCGCGCAAGGTCTCCTCCGACCACGTCCTCAAGGAAGACGGCCGGCTGTGGGAGGTGCCCCGTGGCCTCGCAGGCACCTGGATCGAGGTGCTCCGCCACGTCCTCGACGGCCGCCTGTGGGTCCTCCACGAGGGCCGCAGGATCGAGCTCGCCGAACTCGATGCCCACCACAACGCCACCGCGCGCCGTGGCGATGCCCAGGACGACCGTCCCCTGTCCGGTGAGGGCGTCCCCACCACGGCCGCCTCCCTCGCGTTCCGCCAGGACCTGCTGCCCGTCCTCGGTCCCGACGGCGGCTTCAGCGATACACCACACACCCACGACACCCACGCCGATCCTGGGGAGGACCCATGAGCATCGACCTGAGCCCGATGGGCTTGCGCAAGACCCCGTTCACCCGCGAGCTGGCCGTCGCCGAGCGCTTCGCGCTGCCCCACCAGGCCGAGGCCACCGAGGCCCTCACCGAGGCCGTCCGCCAGCGCATGAGCGCCGCGCTCATCGCGCCCGCCGGCACCGGCAAGACCGTCGCGCTCCGCGTCCTCGTCGCCGGCCTGCCCGACGCTCGCTACCAGGTCCGCTACGTCAAGGTGACCGGGCTCTCCAAGCGCGACCTGTGCAAGGAGATCGCCGCCGCCTGCGGGCTCTCGCCCACGGGCATCTACCCGGCGTTGGTCCGCAAGCTGCAGGACGCGTTCGCCCACGCCTCGGGCACCGACGGACTCCGCCCGGTGATCGTGCTCGATGAGGCCCACGACCTCCGGCCCGACTCCCTCGCCATGCTCCGCCTGCTCACCAACTTCGAGATGGACTCACGCCTCGTCGTCTCCCTCATCCTGGCGGGCCAGCCTCCGCTCAAGACCATGCTCGGCCGCCCCGACCAGGCGGCCATGGCTCAGCGCCTCGCCCACTACGCCACCCTCCGCCTGCTCTCCCGCGATGAGACCCACGCCTACGTCGTGCACCGCTGCGCCCTCGCCGGCGCCCAGACCGATCCCTTCGACTCCGACGCCCACGAAGCCCTCTTCGAGATGAGCCTCGGCAACCTCAGAGCCATCGACCGCATCGCGCTCAAGGCCCTCGAACTCGCCGCACGCGCCGGCGCCTCCGCCGTCTCCTCGGGGGAAGCGATCCAAGCCCGCAAGCTGCTCTGGCCGTGAACAAGCTGCCCACCCTCCCGGTCCACGCCATCGATCCCGAGCCGGCCCAGGCGCACTGGCTCGTCCGCGAGCTGTGGAGCGCCTCAGCCGTCGGCGTCATTGGGGGACCCCCCAAGGCGGCCAAATCCTGGCTCGGCCTCGACCTCGCCGTCTCCGTCGCTTCCGGCACCGCCTGCCTCGGCCGCTTCGAGGTCGAGACCCCAGGCCCCGTCCTCGTCTACCTCGCCGAGGACGCCCTGCCCCGCGTCCGCGACCGCGTCGACCAACTCTGCCGGCACCGAGGACTCTCGCTGCTCGCCCTCGACCTGCACGTCGTCACCGCGCCCAGCCTGCGCCTCGACCTCGAACGCGACCGCATCGCCCTCGACGCTACCCTCTCCGCGCTGCAACCCAAGCTGCTCGTGCTCGATCCCCTCGTCCGCCTCCACCGCCTCGACGAGAACAGCGCCGCCGACGTCTCCGGGCTCCTCGGCTTCCTGCGCGAGCTCAACCGCCGCCACCACGTCGCCCTCGCCCTCGTCCACCACATGGCCAAACGCTCACGGCGCGACCCCGGACAGGCCCTGCGCGGCAGCTCCGACCTCCACGCCTGGACCGACTCCGCCTGCTACCTCGTCCGCCAATCCGACCAACGCCTCCGCCTCACCGTCGAGCACCGCGCCGCGCCCGCGCCCCACCCCCTGTCGCTGCGCCTCGCCGGAGGCGACGGCGAGCCCGCCAGACTCGAGCTCGACGACCACCACGACGAGCCCACGCCCCTCGCCGATGCCGTCCGCGCCGAGCTCCGCGGCGCCAGCGAACCCCGCTCCAGGGCCGCCCTCCGCCACACCCTCCGCGTCAACAATGCTCGCCTCGGTGACGCCCTCCGCTCCCTCGAACAACGCGGCCTCGTCGTCCGTGGTCCCGGCGGCTGGTCCCTACCGCCCCAGCCCGACCCTCGCCAGCTCTCCCTCATCGGCCCCTGACCCCTCGCCCCCACCCACCCGTTCCGGCGTTCCACTCCTGGGGCGCGCTCGGAACGGAACGCCCCCTGCCCCTCTCCGCACACTCGGTGTCATCCAGCGTGCAACCCCCTGCGTCTCTGGGCCCGCAACGCAACACGGGCGGGCGGGTGATCGCGCGGAGTGTGATTCCGACGGAGGCCGTGGAGCTCGAGGAGTTTTTCGGGGGGATGCGGGGCTCGGTGCACGTCACATTCGAGGAAGGCACCCAGGCGCAGTGGCTGCACGACCTTCTGCAGCCCCTGGTCCACCGGGTCGTGGTGTGTGACCGGCGCGGGGAACCGCGAGTGGGCAACAAGGGTGACCAGGTCGACGCGGACCGGCTCTCGCGATTGCTGCGCAGCGGCGACCTGCGTCCGGTCTACCACGGCGGGGCGGAGCGTGCCACGCTACGTGAGCTCACGCGAGCGTACACGAACGTGGTCGACGACTCGATTCGAGTGATGTTGCGGCTCAAGGCGCTGTTCCGGGCCCGGGCGATCCGCACGCCGGGCAAGCCGCTCTACAATCCCGCGAACCGTGCGGCGTGGCTTGCGAAGCTCACGGACCGCGGAGCACGCCTGCGCGCCGAGATGCTCTACGCCGAGCTCGACGTGTTGCGGGAGCTGCGCCCCAGAGCGAAGGCTGCCATGGTGTCCGAGGCACGGCGCGATCCCGCGTGGAAGACCCTACGCACCATCCCCTTCATGGGCCCGGTGCGCGTGGCGCTGCTCTTGGCCACGATGTGGACTCCCTGGCGCTTCCGGACCAAGCGCAACCTGTGGGCCTACTCGGGGCTCGCCGTCGTCACGCGTTCGAGCGCCGACCACGAGTTCGTCGGAGGCAGGCCGATGCGCCGGCGTCGCGCTCCGCTCACTCGTGGGCTCAACAAGAATCACAACCGCACGCTCAAGGGCGTCTTCAAAGGTGCGGCGCTGGCGGCGAGTGTGCGGCCCGGCCCGCTCCAGGACCTCTACCACGGAATGCTCAACCGCGGCATGCGCCCGGCGCTGGCTCGCGTCACGCTGGCCCGTAAGCTCGCCGCCGTCACCCTGCGACTCTGGAAGACAGGAGAACGCTACGATCCGGATCAGCTGACTCAGCAGCCAACATAGCCCAGGGAGTCTCGAGGTCGCCGACGTGGGTCACGTTCCCTCGTCGCGGCTCCAGGCTCCCGGACATCGCGGTGCGAGGGGCAGTCTCGACTTGAACGTTCGCCCGGCCAGCAGTCACGCCGAGGCACTACTCTAACCCCAGGCCCCCTCGCAGAACCCGAAGAAGCGTCAGGCCGGGCACCCCAGCCCGAGTCTCAGATAGAACCATGGTTCGCTCTGATGCGACCCCAAGCGCTTCGCCCATGTCCACGTTGGACCCGGAGCACGTCGAGGAGAACGATGCCGAAGAAGACTGAAGTGCGGACCCGGAAGCGAAACACGACCTCCGTTCCTCAACCAAAGGGGCTGACTGCCAGGGAGAAGAAGGAACGGCAGTCGGCAGGGGCGGAGCCCACCCTTGACAGTCACTCTCATAGAACGTTCAAGAGTGCCGACGCGGCTCGCAACGCGAGCCGTGTTCCCCGGAGCGAACGTAGTGAGCGCAGGCGGCACCCGTGTGTTATGAGATGGCCCGCGGTCGAACCTTGCCTTCGTCGCCCCGCCAA
>JAVVFC010000185.1:0-5734 GCA_032250975.1 Longimicrobiales bacterium
GCGGGGGGCTACGCGGCTGCGAGGCTGCCGGGCTCGGAGCTGCGGGGCTGCGGGTCCCGCCCATGGTAGCCCGCGCGGGCGGACTATGCATAGCTTGGCGCAATGGACTGCGACTACCACATCCTGGACGTCTTCACGGACACGCCCTTCGCCGGCAATCCGCTGGCGGTCTTCCCGGACGCGCGGGGCCTCACCGCCGGCCAGATGCAGCGCATCGCGCGGGAGCTCAACCTCTCCGAGACGGTCTTCCTCCTCCCCGCCGGGAGCGCGGCCGGCACGCGCCGGGTGCGCATCTTCACGCCCGGCCGGGAGGTCCCCTTCGCCGGCCACCCCACCGTGGGCGCCGCCTTCTTCCTGGTGGCGTCGGGGCAGGTGCCGCTGGAAGGGGACGAGGTCACGGTGGTGCTGGAGGAGGCGGTGGGCCCGATCCCGGTGCGGGTGCGGGGCCGCGGGGGCGTGCCGGTCTCCGCCGAGCTCACCGCGGCCGCCCCCGCACACGAGACGCCCGCCCCGTGGGACCGGGCGACGCTCGGCGCGCTCGTCTCGCTCCCGGGGGAGGCGGTGGGGATGCCGGAGGGGCAGGCGGGCGTCGCCGGGCCCTGGGATCCCGCCTTCGCCTCCGCCGGGCTCGCATTCCTGGTGCTGCCGGTGCGGAGCCGGGAGCTGGCCGGGCGGGCCGCGCTGGACAGCGCCGTGTGGAGGCGTCTGCTGCCGGAGGGTGCCGAGAGCCGGATGGTGTACGTGGTGGCGCCGGCCGGGGAGGAGGAGGACGCGGACTTCCGCGTGCGCATGTTCGGGCCCGACGTGGGTGTGCCCGAGGACCCCGCCACCGGGAGCGCCGCCGCCGCGCTGGGCGCCTACCTGGGCAGTCGGCTGCCCGACGGCCTCCATCGCTGGCGCCTGCGACAGGGGGTCGAGATGGGACGCCCGTCGCGGCTCGCACTCACCGTCGAAGTGCAGGGAGGCGCCGCCCGCGTCATCCGGGTGGCGGGGGCGGCGGTGCGGATCGCGCAGGGGTCGATGCGGGCGCCTCCCGGACCATGAGCACGGCGGAGGCCGGGCAGCTCCCCCGGACTCCCTCGGCGGCGGCGAGCGGCGCCGGCCCGCCCGGCGGGACCTCGGCGCCGGCCCGGAATCCGAAGCGGGCGAACCACGCCGGGGCAGTGTCGGTGAGCAGGGAGACGTTGGTGGCTCCGCGCCCCCACGCGGACGCCAGCGCCGCCGCCACCAGGGCGCCCCCCACGCCGGATCCCTGCGCCGCAGGCGCCACCACCAGAGACCGGAGCAGAGCCGAAGCCGCCTCGGTCTCCAACGCCACTCCCCCGATCACCGAGCCCGCCGGATCTCGTGCCGCCAGCACCACGGACGTGCGCGCCGGGGGGGGCTCCACGGGAAGACCCGCATCGGCGAGCAGGCGGTGCAGCGTGGGGATGTCCTCCGCCCGTGCCCCGTCCACCACTCCGGCGAACCCGGTCCGCTCCGCCAGCGACCTGCGGGGTGACTCGCCGAGCCGGGGATAGCCGGCCAGGCGCGCCGCGGCGGCGCGGTCCAGCGCGGACTCCCGGGCGTCCGTCTGCCCCAGGAGGAGGGAGGCCACCCGGTCCACGGGCCACCACTCCGAGGCGCGCGCCCGCAGGGTGACCGCACCCCCGGCCGCCACCTCGCCTTCCTCCACCACCCGCAGGTAGACGCCCGGCCGCCCAGCGCGCGCAAAGCGCTCCGGCAGTTCGGCGCACCCGTGCCGTGCGGCGAGCTTGACGCAGGGGAGCCGCGGCTCCGCCACCTCGAGGAGCGCCGATCCCACCGCGATCCGGTCCCCGATGGAGAGTCCGGACTCGAGCAGCCCGCGTGTGGTGAGATTCTCACCGAACGCGCCCCAGGGGAGCCCCGGGGCCAGGACACCCTCCCAGAAGGGGTAGTGTTCGGCGGGATAGAGGTAGACCGCCTTGTCGGGCCCGCCGTGGACGCGCGCATCCGCCTGCGCATCGCCGCGCATACCCAGCCGCCCCACCTGCACCGGCCCCGGCACCGGCTCCTTGACGATGGCGGTGACCAGCGACCGGCCCCGCCAGGGGATTTCACGGGGGGTGCCCACGTTCACGGAGACGACCCGCATCGATGCGTCGCCCCCGCGGGGCTACTCCTCGCCGCCTTCGGCCGACGCCGCCGGCTTGCGCTCCACCTCGATCGAGCAGTTGCCGACCAGCGCGGCCACCGCCCCGATCGCGGCCCACACCGGCAGGAGGGCGGCTCCGACCACTCCGGCGGTGAGGGGGAACTCGAGCAGGACACGTTCCTCCTCGTTCCGGATCACGATGCGCCGCGCGTTGCCCTCCCGGACGATGCGCTTGACCGTCTCCAGCAGGCGGTCTCCCGTGGTGTGGAGCCGCTCACAGCGGCGGGAGTCGTCTTCCCCTGTGTTCTGTCCGTCCGCGTAGGTCATTCGGGTCTCCTCGGGTTGCGTCGGCGGGGTCCGATGGCCCCGCTATTCCTTACCTACGGCGCCGATGCCCGCCGGGATTCATCCTCCGGGGGGGCGGGGATCGACGGCGTCGCGCACCACCAGATCCTGATAGCCCCGGTACCCGCTGCCGCGCACCACCGCCCGCACCCGTTCCAGCGGCACGAGCGTCTGCGTGGAGTAGTACCCGGATACCGCGTGCGGGTGCACGGCGGCGTTGGGAAAGACGCTCCGCACCAGCACCGACTGCCCGTCCATGGGTAGATCGGCGAGCGTGGCCGCGAAGCGGGGGAAGGTCCCGCTGCCCCAGAGGTAGTACTCGACGTTGGAGGTGTAGAGGACGCGCACGACCAGACCCCGGCGCCGGATCTCGCGCCCCACCGCGCGCAGGGCCGAGGGCCCGGCGAGGTCGCCCACGACCGGTACGACGCGGTTGGCCTCCTGCAGGGCCTTCAGGAAGAGGAAGTCCTCGCGCTCCGCCAGGTAGCTGCCCTGCTCGCCCTCCAGGTCATGCTCCGTCATGAGCTCCGCGAAGGTGGGGTAGAAGGAGCGCGCAGGCCGACCGAAGGAGGTGAAGCGGAGTTCAGGCCCCTCCACGATGAAGGTCTCGTGAAAGCGGTGGAGCGTCTCGAAGTCGGCGGCCGTGAGCGGCAGGCCGAAACGCTCGACCGTCACGCGCACCCGCTCCAGCGCGCGCGACGCCTGCGTCGTACCCGCCCCACCCGGGGCGCGACGCACCTCGTCGAGCAACTCCGCCACGGTGGCCCCGTGCCACGCGTCCGGCTCCGCGGGCGGCTCCTTGCCGAAGAGGAGGGAGAGGTAATCCAGCCGTGTCCCGCTCTGGTGGAAGAGCGCCTTGAGGAGGAGGTGGTGCACCAGGTTGTCCCGGCGCAGGTCCACGATGAAGGCCAGCCAGGGCCGCTGCTCCGCCATGTAGGCGAAGTTCTGGTCCGGGCCCACGCCGATGTAGGCGCCCCCCTCCGCCCCGGCCCGCCGCATGGCCCCCATGACGTGCAGATAGGAGGTCTCGTTGGAGATCAGGTTGTCGGTGTCGAAGAAGCCGCCTGCCTCGCTCAGGCCGGTGACCAGACCCGCCCACTCCGGCGTGGGAATGGGCTGGAGTTCTCCGGCGACGGCCGGGCGGCCGGCCCCCTCGGCCCGGGCGCCTCCCCCGGCACCGGAGTCGGGACCGCCTCCGCAGGCGGCCAGCAGCAGCCCGAGGCCGGCCAGCCACGGACGAAGCGGGAAGGGGAGAGGACGCGCGTCGGGGTTCATGTCCACAACATACCATCGGCGGGCCGGTCTGGCTCCCGTCCACGCCGCGCACCCGGTCACCGTTCCCGACCCGGGCCGGCAAGGGGGCCGACCGGGGAACCCGCCCCCGCCCGGGGGTGTTTTCCACCGCAGCGCCACCCCTCGTTTCGGGAGTTCCCTTGATCCTTCCTGCGCAGCTGGACGCCACCGCGGGGCTGGCCGAGACTCTTTCCGCCAGCCCCATGCTGGCGGTGGCCACGCTCTTCGGTGCCGGGCTCGTCACCAGCCTGACTCCGTGCGTGTACCCGATGATCCCGATCACGGCGTCGGTGATCACCGGGACCGCCCGCGAGGGCCAGTCGCGCGGGCGCACCGTGGGCCTCACCCTGACCTACGCGGTGGGGATGGCCACCCTCTACGCCATGCTGGGACTGCTGGCGGGACTCTCGGGCACCCTCTTCGGGACCGTGAGCGCCTCGCCCTGGGTGCGCCTCGCGGTGGGCAATCTGCTCCTGCTCTTCGCGCTGGTCATGTTCGACGTCCTGCCCATGCCGGTACCGCGCCGGCTCATGGCCTGGGCATCGGAGCGCGAGGGCGGCTCGTACGGGGCCGTCCTGCTGCTGGGCGCCTCCTCCGGGGTGGTGGCGGCCCCCTGCGGCGCCCCCGCCTTCGCCGTGGTCCTCACGTGGGTGGCCGCGTCTCAGGCGGGGTGGATGGGGTTCGTCTATCTCTTCGTCTTCTCGCTGGGGATGACGGCCCTCCTGGTCGTGGTGGGCCTGTTCTCCGGTACGCTTGCGCGCCTCCCCCGCTCCGGGCCGTGGATGGTCTGGATGAAGCGAGGCGCCGCTGTGATCATGGTCGTCATGGCTCAGTACTACATCTTCCAGGCAGGGTACAACTGGTGATCCACTTTCCCTCCGTGGTCCGCGCTCCGGTGGCTTCTCCCGCAGCCGCGGGCCCTGTTCTGCTCGCGCTCCTCCTGGGCACCTTCGCCGGGCCCCGGACCCTCGCCGCCCAGGGGATGGACGTCAGCCTCCCCCTCGGGAGTCCGGCCCCCGAGGTGGCGCTGGAGGACCTGGACGGGAAGGCCGTCCGCCTGGGCGACGTCCTGGGCTCCGGCCCGGCCCTGATCGAGTTCTGGGCGACGTGGTGCGAGAATTGCGAGGCGCTCCAACCTCAGCTCGACGAGATCCACATACGCTTCGGAGATCGGCTCCAGGTCGTCGCCATCGCGGTCGCCGTGGCCCAGTCCCAGCGCCGGGTGAAGCGCCACCTGGAGGACCACGACCCGGGCTACCCCTACCTCTGGGACGGAGACGGCGCGGCGGTGCGGGCCTACCAGGCCGCCACCACGTCGATCGTGGTGCTGCTCGACGCGGACGGAAAGGTCGCCTACACGGGCGTGGGCGCGGGTCAGGACCTGGTGGGGGAGGTGGAACGGCTCCTCAGCGGAAGCTGAGGGCCCCCGGACCGGAGGCCGCGCTCGCTCGGCGTTCCTTCCGCGAGCGCGGCCCTGGCCCGCCGCGCGGTCAGAACTCGGGAGAGACGCGGTCCACGGCCGCGGCCAGCTCCTGGTAGGCCGCCGGATCCACCTGATTGAAGCGGGGGATCACGTGGGCGATGCGCCCGTCGGGACCCACGACCACCACCGCCCGGCTGCCCACCATGCCGTTGTCGCGGGGGCTGCCCCCGAAGGCGGCGTAGATGGGGCTGTCGGGATCGCTCCCGAAGAGGAAGGGGAAGTCGTCGTCCCGCGCCCAGGCATGGAGTTCCTCGACCGAGTCGGTGGAAATCCCAATGAGGACAACGTCGCGGCCGCCATTGAAGAGACTTGCGTACTGATCACGGTACGCTTCCATCTGGACTGTTCAGCCAGGCGTCCTGACGCGGAAGAAGAAGGCCAGGACCACGGTCTCGCCCGCGTAGTCGCTGAGTCGGACCGAGTCGGCCAGCACGCCGTGGCGCGTGGCGCCGGGGAGCGCGAAGTCCGGCGCCTGCGCGCCGACCTCGATCGGCTCC
>JAVVFC010000186.1:0-5727 GCA_032250975.1 Longimicrobiales bacterium
CCAGGTGGCCGTGTGCGCGCGGGGAGCCACGATGCCCGTGCGGGGAGGGTGGACGCAAGAGGGGCCAATCATATAATTTGTTTTCATGAAAATCACGATTACCGTGACCGAGATCCTCCGGAACTTCTCGGACTATGTGAATCGCGCGGCCTACCGCGGAGAGCGCTTCGTGCTGACGCGGGGCGGCAGGGAGGTGGCTGAACTCGGTCCCCTTCTGCCGGCCGGCAGTCGCCTCGCCGACCTCCCCGGGATTCTCCGGTCCCTTCCCGGACTGGACCCCGAGGAGGCGGGCGCCTTCGCCGAAGATCTCCAGCGAATCCGGACCGAAATGAACCGGGACGCCCCGACGGACCCGTGGGCGTCCTGATCGACACCTCCGTGCTCGTGGCGCACGAGCGGGGCCGCCTCGAGCTGGATCGCCTCGCGGCGAAGGTCGTCCGGGAGCGCGCCGACGAACCGTTCTACATCTCGGTGATCACGGTCAGCGAGCTGCTCCACGGCGCGCGGCGGGCGGGAGACCGGGTTCGGCAGGCGCGGAGGACCGCGTTCGTGGAGGGTGTGATCGAGGCCTTCCCCGCCCTCCCCATCGATCTCCCGACGGCGCGGACCCACGCCGATCTGGCCGCGGACCTCGCGGCCGGCGGCCGGCCCGTGGGGACGCACGATCTATGGATCGCCGCCTCCGCGTTGGTCCGCGGCCTCTCCCTGGCCACCCTGAACGTGCGGGAATTCCGGCGGGTGCCGGGGCTGAGGGTGGAGGTGTGGGGCTGAAGCCGGGATCGGCCGGCGCCCGTATGGGGTACCGCGGACCGCACCTCCCTCCCTGCCGACCTGCCCATGAACGACCCGCAACGATACGACGACGAAGCCGTGGCCCGGATCCTGGAACTGGCCACCCGCGACGAGCCCGCCCCCGGAGGCGCGCGGCGGGAGGTCGGGGCTGCGGAGCGGGGACTCACCCTCGCGGAGATCCAGGAGATCGGCCGGGAGGTCGGCATCGCGCCCGAGCGAATCGCCGAGGGGGCGCGGACGCTCGCGCTCGCGGCGGCTCCCTACGAAGTGCGCGGACGAATGGTGGGCTTCCCGATCTCGGTCGGCGGGGCGACCGAGCTCCCGCGCGACCTCACCGACACCGAATGGGAGCGTCTGGTGGCGCGGATGCGCATGGTCTTCAACGCGCACGGAAAGCTGGAGCGGAGCGGGGGGCTTCGCTCCTGGCGGAACGGCAACCTCCGCATCCAGCTGGAACCCACCGAAGGGGGCCAGCGCCTGCACATGCAGACGCACCGCCGCCAGTCGATGATGTTCGCGGGCTTCGGCGGCACGTTCCTCGGGGTCTCCGCCGTGCTCGCGGTCATCGGGGCCGTGGGCGGGGGCGTGGACGGGGACCTGGTCTCGCTCGCCGTGGTGGGGAGCGGCTTCCTGGCGGCCGGGCTCGCGCCGCTGCGCGGCTGGGCGAAACGCCGGCGCGAGCAGATGCGCGCGCTGGCCGCCGAGGCCGTGGAGATGGCGAGCCGCGCCCTCCCGGGGGGTTGAGCGGACCGCCCCCTCAGCCCGGCGCCTCCGGGTAGACGCCGATGACGCGGAGGACGACGGCGATCTCGCGCAACGCCGCGAGCGCCGCCTCCCGACGGGCGCGGGCCGTACCCCGCAGGTCCGCGTAGAAGCGGTATTCCCACGGCCGGCCCGGGAGGGGGCGGCACTCCAGGCGGGAGAGGTCCAGCTCCAGCGCGGCGAAGATTCCCAGGACGCGGTGGAGCGAACCGGGCACGTTGGGCAGTGTGAAGGCGAGCGAGACCTTGGCGGGGTCCTCCGGGCAGGGGCCCGCCTCGGTCCGCACCGCCAGGAAGCGTGTGAAGTTGGAGGGGTCGTCCTCGAGGTCCCGGGCGAGCACCTCGGCCCCGTAGAGCGTGCAGGCGAGCTCCGACCCGATGGCCGCGTCCCACGTTGCGCCCCCGGCCATGAGGTCCCGCACGCTGCCCGCCGTGTCCCAGGCGGCCACCGCCTCCAGCCACGGATGGTCCCGGAAGAAGCTCCGGCACTGGTCCAGGGCCACCGGGTGGCTGGCCACCGTCTTCAGGTCGCGGAGCCGCGCCCCGGGGCGCGCGGCCAGGCAGAGCCGCACCGGCACGCGCACCTCGGCGAAGGCGTGCACAGACCGCTCGGCGATCAGGTCCATGGGCCGCTGCACCATCCCCGCCAGCGTGTTCTCGACCGGGACCACCGCCACCTCGGCCTCCCCCGCGGAAAGGGCGTCGAAGAGCGCGTCGAAGGTCCGGCACGGCACCACCTCGGCCTCGCCCACCACCCGCCGCGCCGCCTCGTGGCTGAACGCGCCCGGCTCCCCCTGGATGGCGACCCTCACCCGCCGCCCGGCTCCGCTCCCCACCACCACAGGGGCGCCACCTCCCGCTCCCGGGGCCAGACCTCCGCCAGCGTGCCGGCGTCGTAGAGGCGTCCGTTCATCATCACCCACGCGATGCGCGCGCTGTTGCGGATGTCCTCGCGCGGGTCCGCCTCCAGCACCACCAGGTCCGCCAGCTTCCCGGGCTCGATCGAGCCCAGGTCCCCGGCCAGCCCCAGCGCCTCGGCCCCGTGCAGCGTCGCGACCCGCAGCATCTCGTGCTCGTCCAGGCCGCCCGACTGCATGGCCCACATCTCCCAGTGGTAGCCGAGGCCCTGCAGCTGGCCGTGGCTCCCCACGCCGGCCCGGCCCCCCGCCTCCACCAGCTCCCGCACGAAGGCCGCGTGCCGGCGGAAGGCGTACTGGCTCTCGTGGAACCACTGCCCGCGCCGGAGCGTGGCGGCGTCGATCACGCTGTGCGGCAGGAAGCGCCGCAGCTTGGCGTCGTCGTGCGGGTTGGCGTTCTCATAGAACCAGTTCTCCGCCCATGGGCCCCCGTAGCTCACGAGCAGGGTGGGGGTGTAGAAGCGGCGCTGCTCCACGAAGAGGCGCACCACGTCCCCATGCACGGGGAAGACGGGGAGCGAGTGCTCCAGGCCCGGATAGCCGTCGAGCGTCTCCGTCAGGTTCTGCCGCAGATTCAACGACCCCTCCGTGGTGGGCATCAGCCCCAGCTCGCGCGCCGCCATCAGGATCTGCTGGCGCCCGGCGCGCGGCGCGGCCACGTACATCTTCAGGGTCTTGGTGTCGAAGTACGACGCATACTTGCGAAGCATCGCGCGCGCCTTCTCCAGCGAGTCGATGCCGTCCTGCCAGAAGACGCCCCGGCCGGTGGAGTAGATGCGCGGCCCCACCAGGTCGCCCGTGCGCACGCGGTCGGCGTAGCTCAGCACGTCCATCGTCCCCGTCTGCGCGTCGCGCGTGGTGGTCACCCCGTAGGCGAGGTTGGCCAGGTAGGGCCAGACGTCGGTGCGGTGCACCTGCCCGGCAGGGCGCATATGGGCGTGGGTGTCCACGAAGCCCGGCACGATGGTGCGCCCGGAGACGTCGATGATCCGGGCGCCCTCCGGAACGGCCACCGCACCCCGCGGCCCCACCGCCGCGATGCGGTTGTCGCGCACCACCAGATCGGCGTTCTGAATCACCTCGTCCCCGTTCATGGTGAGGACGGTGGCGCCCCGCAGCACCGCGGTCCCGCGCGGGATGTCGCGCGGCGCCTCGATGACGACGCGCACCTCGGCGGGGGTGTACCCGCTCTCCGCTTCGGGGTCGCCGCCCGCCCCTTCCTCTTCGGGGTCGTCCCCTCCGGCGGCGGGCCGGGCCGTCGCCGCCGCGTCCGCGGCGGCCAGGTCGTAGCTGAAGAAGGCGTTGCCGAGCGCCCAGTGCACGGCGCCTCCGTCCGCGCTCCACGTCGGGAACTCGCCCCCCATGTCGGTCAGCAGGCGCGCCGGAAAGGCGGCGCGCGCGGGGTTGGCCACGTTGATGGTGGGAGCCTCCGCGCCCACACGCGGCACCGTGACGGTGTAGACCTGCCCCTCGATGAGGGCCAGCGCCTGGTCCCCGGCGGGGGCCATGAGCACCAGCGACGGCTCCAGCCCCTCATCGGCGTTCGGGGGACGGGGGCCCACCACGCGGACGTGCTCCCGCTCGTCGGTACCGTCCCAGCGGATGGAGACCAGCACGTCGTCGCCGGCGTCGTAGAGGTGGATGCGGTCGCTGGCGGCGACGAAGTGGGGTGTGTGGCGCCGGTCGGCCGGGGCGATGAGGGTGGCCGGGGCGGGTGCGCCGGTGGCCGGGACCCAGACGATCTCGGTCGGGGAGGGCGCGCTGCTCCCGAAGCCGCCCGCCGACTCGCGGAAGTCGGCCGCGCTGCCGCGCAGGGCGACCACGCGCGTGCCGTCCGGAGACCATGCGGGGGTCACCCAGCTGGCGGGCTCGGTGGTGAGGCGCTCGGGCTCACCGCTGCCGTCGGCGCGCACGCGGTAGAGGTGGCCGGCGCTCCCCTCCCAGGTGGCGTACGCGAGCCAGCGCCCGTCGGGCGACCAGGCGGGGAAGTGCTCCGAGACGTCCGCCGTGGTGAGGCGCCGGGGGTTGCCCCCGTCGGCGTCCGCCACCCAGAGGCGGTCGAGCGCGGTGAAGGCGATGCGGGCGCCGTCCGGGGAGGGGACCGGGTCGCGGATCTGGCGCACCGTGAAGGTGGGGGTGTCCTCGATGGGGTACTCGAAGGCGACCACCGGGCCCACCTCGAGGTCGTAACGCGCCCGGAAGGGGATCTCGGTGACCGGCCCGGGTGCGCCGTCCTCGCCGATGGCGATGCGGTGGATCTTTCCGCCCCACGCGGCGATCAGGGCGCGCGAGTCGGGAGTGAAGGACATCCCCGGCAGCACGTCCAGGGTGGCGCGCGACTCCTGGTCGTCGTGCTGCACCGGGTAGGCGAGCCAGCGCTCCTCGCCGCTCCGCAGGTCGCGGATGCGCAGTCCGGTTTCGGCGTCGTGGCGGGTGCCGTACACCAGCCAGCGTCCGTCGGGGGAGAGGGTGGGGCGGAAGCCCGAGCCCCAGCGCGAGGTGCGCGTGTAGCTCTGCCCGGTCTCGCGGTCGTAGGCGGCGAGCTGGTACTGCGGCATGGGCGCGTTGTACGTCCAGTCCCCGGTGCGGCGCGCGTACCAGACCCAGCGCCCGTCGGGGCCGAAGGCGGCGCCCAGCGTCTTGAGGTTGTCGGGGCCGTCCACGAGCGTCGTCCCCGAGCCCCCGCGCACATGGTAGAGACGGAGCTTGGGCAGCCCACCGCCACGGAATCCACCCATCGACGCGACGACGTACTCGCCGTCCGGCGTCCACTCGGGGGACTCCGCGCGGTTGGCCTCGCCGGTGGTCACCTGCACGGTGTCGGTCCCGTCCAGCGAGAGGATCCATACGTTCTGGCCCCCGCTCCGGTCCGAGCTGAAGACCACGCGCGTGCCGTCGGGCGAGAAGCGCGGCTGGGCGTCGAAGGCCAGGCCCGAGGTCAGCCGCCGCGCCTCGCCCCCCTCGATGGGGAGGAGGAAGAGGTCTCCCAGCAGGTCGAAGACGATCTGCCGCCCGTCGGGGGAGACGTCCACCGACATCCAGGTGCCCTCGTCGGTGTCCATGGCCAGGGTGCGGTCGACCGGGAGGGGGAGGGGCGCGTCCTCCCCGCCCTGCGCGGCGAGCGGCGCGGCCAGGGGGACGAGGAGCGCGGCGGCGAGGGCGGCGGCGGCACGGGCGGCGGCGACCAGGAGGGAGCGGGGCATGATGTCCGGGTGGGGAGGGGAGGACGGAGGGAAGGGGCAAGCCCATCCCGGAAC
>JAVVFC010000187.1:0-5663 GCA_032250975.1 Longimicrobiales bacterium
CCTTCGTTCGGAGCTCAGCATACGCCCCTCCCCACCGCTCCCGCCGCCGAAAGACGATGCCCCCGACACCCCCCGTAGCGCTGACCATCGCGGGATCCGACTCCGGTGGCGGAGCCGGAATCCAGGCGGACCTCAAGACCTTTCACGCGTTCGGCGTGTTCGGCACCAGCGCCGTCACGGCGGTGACGGCGCAGAACACCCGGGGGGTGTTCGCCGTGCACCCGGTGCCGGTGGGGATGGTGCGGGCGCAGATCGAGGCGCTTGCCGCCGACCTGCCGCCCGCGGCCGTGAAGTCGGGCATGCTCGCCACCGCCGAGCTCGTCGAGGCGGTGGCCGGGGGCATCCGTCTGCTGCAGCCCGCCAGCTACGTGCTGGACCCGGTGATGGTCGCCACCAGCGGCGATCCGCTGCTCGAATCCGATGCCGAGGCGGCCCTGGTTCTGCACCTCCTCCCCCTCGCGACCCTGGTGACCCCGAATCTGCACGAGGCCCGCATCCTGACCGGGCTGGACGTGCGCACGGTGGACCAGGCCCGCGCCGCGGCCCGCCGACTGGTGGAGATGGGCGCGGCCGCCGCCTTGGTGAAGGGCGGGCACCTGGCCGGAGACGAGGCGGTGGACGTGCTCTGGGACGGCACCGACGAGCACATCTGGCGTCGGCCGCGCATCGCCTCGCGCAGCACGCACGGGACCGGCTGCACGCTCTCCGCCGCGGTGGCGGCCGGGCTCGCGCAGGGGCGGCCGCTGGTGCAGGCGGTGGACCGGGCGGTGCAGTACGTCGCACGCGCCATCTTCACGGCGCCGGCGCTGGGGTCCGGCCGGGGTCCGCTCAACCACTTCGCCTCCGTGGAGGGCTGACTTCAAGGGGCGCCTCCAGGACCCGCCCCGGGGAGGTCCGCGAGGGCGGCCAGCAGCCGGCGCACGAGGCGCTCCAGGGTGGCCGCCGTGCGGCGTCCGGTCTCCATCACCTCCTCGTGCGAGAGCGCCTCGCCCGACCGGCCCGCGGCCAGGTTGGTGACCAGCGAGAAGCCCACGCAGCGCATCCCCCCGGCGCGCGCCGCGATCACCTCCGGTACGGTGGACATCCCCACCACGTCGGCCCCCATCCGCTCCAGCATGCGGATCTCGGCCGGGGTCTCGAACGAGGGTCCGGGCACGGCAGCGTAGACCCCCTCCTGCAGCGGCACGCCCTCCGCCCGCGCCGCCTCCAGCGCCAGCGCGCGCAGCTCCCGGTCGTACGCCTCGGTCATGTCCGGAAAGCGGGGCTCCCCCGGCCAGACCGGCCCCTGCAGGGGGGAGCGGGCCTGCAGGTTGAGGTGGTCGGTGAGCAGCACCAGCGAACCGGGGGCCAGTCCCGCGCGGATCCCGCCCGCCGCGTTGGTGACCACCAGGATGGCGGCGCCCAGGGCGCGTCCAAGCCGCACCGGGGCCGCCAGCAGGCTGGGCGCATGGCCCTCGTAGAGGTGGAAGCGGCCCGCCTGCAGCAGCACCTCCACACCCTCGAGCCGGCCCGCCAGGAAACGGCCTGCGTGGCCGGGGACGGAGACGTCGGGAAACCCGGGGATGTCGTTGAAGGGTACGACCTCCGGGTCGGTCAGCAGGTCCGCCAGACCTCCCAGCCCCGACCCCAGTACGATGTGCACGCGCGGGGTGCGGGAGATGCGGCCGGCCAGCGCGCTGCGGGCCGTCTGGAGATCCTCGGGCGTGAAGTCACGGACAGGTGGACACATGGTTCCGGGGGGCGAGTGCGGTGGAGAGACGAAGCCGAACGCTGCACGCCGGCTGTCACTTCGGCAACTCTGTCACACTGGCCGCGCCCGTGCGCTCACCGGCCCGGCCCCGGCCATTCTGGCGGGAATCCGCCCCCCGCAACGGGTCCGGACCGCCGGATCGGCCCGGATTCCGCCCGGCACGCGGGTTGCATTCCCCTCCCACCGGGGCCGGCGCGGCCGTCCCGCACCTCGAATGACTGACGACAACCATTCTTCAGGAGACCTCATGGGCAAGGTCATCGGAATCGACCTCGGGACCACCAACTCGGTGGTGGCGGTGATGGAGGGCGGCGAGCCCGTCGTGATCCCCAACTCCGAGGGCGGGCGCACCACCCCCTCGGTGGTGGCGTTCACCAAGGACGGCGAGCGGCTGGTGGGGCAGGTGGCGCGCCGGCAGGCCATCACCAACCCCACCAACACCATCTTCTCCATCAAGCGCTTCATGGGGCGGAAGGCCGTGGAGGTGAAGGAGGAGGAGAAGCTGGTCCCCTACGACGTCCAGCACGACGGCCAGGGGCGGGTCACGGTCAAGATCCCCAACGCCGACAAGACCTTCACCCCCCCCGAGATCTCGGCCATGATCCTGCAGAAGATGAAGCAGACCGCCGAGGACTACCTGGGGCAGGAGGTCACCGAGGCGGTGATCACGGTCCCCGCCTACTTCAACGACTCCCAGCGCCAGGCGACCAAGGACGCGGGGCGCATCGCCGGCCTCGAGGTCAAGCGCATCATCAACGAGCCCACCGCGGCCGCGCTCGCCTACGGGCTGGACAAGAAGAAGGACGAGAAGATCGCCGTCTTCGACCTGGGCGGCGGGACGTACGACATCTCGATCCTGGAGCTGGGCGACGGCGTCTTCGAGGTGAAGGCCACCAACGGCGACACCCACCTGGGCGGGGACGACTTCGACCAGAAGGTGATCAACTGGCTGGTGGAGGAGTTCAAGCGGGACCAGGGGATCGACCTCTCCAAGGACGCCATGGCGCTGCAGCGCCTGAAGGAGGCGGCCGAGAAGGCGAAGATGGAGCTCAGCACCACCATGAGCACCGACATCAACCTCCCGTTCATCACCGCCACCCAGGACGGGCCCAAGCACCTGAACTACACGCTGTCGCGGGCCCGCTTCGAGCAACTCTGTGACGACCTCATCAAGCGCACCATCCCGCCCATGGAGAAGGCGCTGGCGGACGCGGGGCTCACGCAGTCCGACATCGACGAGGTCATCCTGGTGGGCGGCTCCACCCGGATCCCCAGGATCCAGGAGATCGTCAAGGAGTTCTTCGGCAAGGACCCGCACAAGGGCGTGAACCCGGACGAGGTGGTCGCCGTGGGCGCGGCCATCCAGGGCGGCGTGCTCGCGGGCGACGTCAAGGACGTGCTGCTGCTGGACGTGACGCCCCTATCCCTGGGGATCGAGACGCTGGGCGGCGTGATGACGCCCCTCATCACCCGCAACACCACCATCCCCACCAAGAAGTCCGAGACGTTCTCGACCGCCGAAGACAACCAGACGACGGTGGAGATCCATGTGCTGCAGGGTGAGCGCAAGATGGCGCTCGACAACAAGACCATCGGCAAGTTCCAGCTTACCGGGATTCCGCCGGCACCGCGCGGCATGCCCCAGGTCGAGGTGACCTTCGACATCGACGCCAACGGAATCCTGCACGTCTCGGCGAAGGACAAGGCCACCGGCAAGGAGCAGAAGATCCGCATCGAGGCCTCCAGCGGGCTCTCGGACGCCGAGATCGACAAGATGGTCAAGGACGCCGAGGCCCACGCCAGGGAGGACGAGGAGAAGAAGTCCAAGGTGGAGGCCCGCAACCAGCTCGACTCCCTGGTCTACCAGGTCGAGAAGGACTCCGGCGAGTGGGGCGACAAGCTGGACGAAGGCACGCGCTCCCGCCTGAACGCCGCGGTCGAGAAGGCCAAGGAGGCGCTCAAGGGCGACGACACCGCCACCCTGAACGCCGCCCGCGACGAGCTCATGCAGGCCTTCAGCGCCGCGGGACAGGAGATGTACCAGGCCCAGGCCGCCGAGGCTCAGGCCGCCCAGGCCGCCGCGGAGGGGGCCGCGCCCGAGGGCGGACCCGCCGCCGAGGGCGCCGCGCCCGACGAGGACGTGGTGGAGGCCGACTACGAGATCGTGGAGGAGGACGGGAAGTAGGCCCTTCCGCGGGAGCGTGTCCGGGAAGCGGGCGCGGTGGTGCGAGGGGGGGCGGGGGCGCGGCATCGGCTCCCGCCCCCCGGCCGTCACGGGCAACCCCGTGGGCGCGATCCGCGTCGGACGGGTGGGACGGGGTGGCAAGCGGACCCGTACCCCGCCCGGGCGGGTACCCTTCTTCGGCAGGCTCCCGCCGGATTCCGGAGCGAGCGCCGGGGTCCTCCGGGTCCGCATCCGGAGTGACGACACAGACCCATGCAACGAGTGAGGATGAAGCAGATGTACGACCCGCTTAGAGCCAAGGCACGGGTGGCGGCCTACACGGTGGCCGCCTTCCTCATGGGACTCGGGATCGCCTCGGGGCTCGGGTGGACCGACACCTCCCTGGCGATGCCGGTCGTGAACGAGGCGCCCCAGGTGAGCGAGGCCGCGGTGGCGCCGGCGAAGAGCCTCTCGGAGGCATTCGTGAGCATCTCCGAGGTGGTGACCCCGGCGGTGGTCCGGGTGGAGGCGCGCCGTCCCCGGCGGGCGCTCACCGCCCAGGTGCCGGAGCAGTTCCGCCGCTTCTTCGGGCCCGACCTGCCCGAGCAGGGGAACCCGGGGGGCAGCCAGTGGTCGGGCGGGAGCGGTTTCATCTTCTCCGCCGACGGCTACATCCTGACCAACAACCACGTCGTGGAGGGGGCGAACGAGGTGCGCATCGCCTTCGCCGACCGGCGCGTGGTGCCGGCCCGCGTGGTGGGCGCCGACCCCTTCACCGACGTCGCCGTGGTCAAGGTGGAGGTGGACCAGGCGCTCCCCACGCTCTCCTTCGGCGACTCGGACGCGGTGCGTCCCGGCGAGTGGGTGCTGGCGGTCGGCAACCCCGGCTTCAGCGGCGGCACCGGGCCGCTCGACTTCAGCGTCACCGCGGGGATCGTGAGCGCCCGCGGGCGCGGGCTCCAGCTCATCCAGCGGGAGCTGCAGGGCGCCTACGGGGCCGACTCCGAACTCCCCGGCTACGCCATCGAGGACTTCATCCAGACCGACGCGGTCATCAACCCCGGCAATTCGGGCGGGCCCATGGTGGACCTGATGGGGCGTGTGGTGGGGATCAACTCCGCCATCGCCTCCACCACCGGGTATTACCAGGGATACGGCTTCGCCATCCCCATCAACCTGGCCCGCCGGGTGATGGAGGACCTGATCGAGTACGGGCACGTCCAGCGCCCGCGCCTGGGCGTGTCCATCGAGGACGTGGACCCCGAGGACGCCGAGGTCTACGGACTTCCCAACGTGAGCGGGGTGCTGGTGCAGGCGGTGCCGGCCGACGGACCCGCCGCCGGGGTGCTCCGGCCCGAGGACGTGATCGTGGCGCTGGAGGGCGACCCGGTCACCTACGTGGGGCAGCTGCAGGGGCTGGTCGCGATGCGGCGCCCGGGAGACCGCGTGCGCGTCACCGTCTACCGCGACGGCCGTCCCACCGACGTCACCGTGCGGTTGGGCGAGGCGCCGCTCGACACCGGATCCCCCGCCCGCGCCGCGGCCACCGCGGCGGTGGAGGAGCGGCTCGGCATCACGGTGAGCGACCTGACGCCGGAGATCGCCCAGGAGATCGGCTACCGCGACGCTGCGGGCGCCATCGTCACCGAGGTGGTGGCGGGCAGCCCGGCCGACATGCAGATCATGTACGGGGTCGCCGGCGAGCGGCTGCTGCCCGAGGTGGAGCTCCCCTGGCTGGCGGGCCACCAG
>JAVVFC010000188.1:0-5623 GCA_032250975.1 Longimicrobiales bacterium
GGTCCGGCACCCCTTTTTCGCGCAGCACCTCGAGCGCCCGGTCCAGGCTGCGCCCGGTGGCCAGCCCGAAGCCCACCCCCGGACGCGCCTCCCACACCGCCTCCACGAGCGCCGCAGTGCCCTCGTCGTCGCCCACCAGCGTCCCATCCACGTCGGTGACCAGCATCCGGTCCACATCGCGGATGCGGTTCTGGGTGAGCGGCGCCAGCGCCGGCCTCGCCCCCGCCAGCACCCGCTCCACCTCGTCCACCCAACGCCGGGCGTGCGCCTCCCAGGAGAAGGCGCGATGCACGTTGCGCACGCCGCTCTTGGCGTAGCGCCCCCACTGCTTGCGATCGCGCAGCACGCCCAGGATCGCCTCTCCCATTCCCGCCGGATCGAGCGGGTCCACCAGCACGCCGTTCCCGCACGCCTCCAGGATGTCGCGCGGCCCCCCGTCGTCGGTCGCCACCAGAGGCAGTCCGGACGCCGCCGCCTCCAGCAGCGTGAGCCCGAAGGGCTCGGTGAGCGCAGGGTTCACGAACACGCCCCGACTGCGGGCCGCCAGGCGGTAGAGGTCGGGGACCTCCTCGCTGGCGTGGTGCTTGGGGTACGCCACCCGCCCGTACAGGTCGTAGCGGTCCACCAGGTGCAGAATCCCGGTGAGCACCCGCCGTGCCTCGCGCGGCATCTCGGCAATGTCCTCCCGGTTGCCGGCGATCAGCACCAGGTTCGCCGTATCGCGTAGCTCGGGGGTTTCCCCGTATGCCTGGACCAGGCGGGAGAAGTTCTTGCGGGGGTCGGGCCGGGCCAGCGCCAGCACCATGGGACGGTCGGGGTCGCGCAGGAAGCGGCGCAGCACCTTGCGGATGGGCGGGTTCCGCCACCCCAACGGCGGGGGCGAGAAGCGCTCCAGATCCACGCCCGGCGGGATCACCTCCATCCGTCCCGGCTGGTAGTGGTCGTAGCCCTGGTACTGGTCGTCCACCTCCTGGCGCGTGCTGGCCGTCACCAGCGCGGCCGCCTCCAGCGCCTGCTCCTCGGCTTCGATGCGGCGCGAGAGGTTGAAGCGCCGCTCCAGCGCCTCCTCGTCCTGGCCGGCGGCCAGCAGTCGCTCCCGCTTCACGCGCCCGAGCGAGTGTCCGGTGAAGACGAAAGGGACGCCCAGGAGCTTTCCCAGCTGGGCCCCCACGTAGCCGGCGTCGGCGTAGTGGCCCACGATCACGTCCGGCACCCGTCCTTCGCCCCGGATACGGCGCAGCAGCCGGTCGAGGAGCGAGTCCAGGTGGGGCCAGAGGCGCTCCTTACGCAGGTAGCGGCGCGGGCCGAAGGGGATGCGCACGATGCGCGCCCCCGGCACCAGCACCTCTTCGGGCTCGGCATAGCTCGCGTCCACCCGCCGGTCCTCCACCAGCCGTGTGACCAGGACGACCCGCTCTACCGCCGGGTGAGCGGCCAGCGCGCGCGCCTGGTCCACCACGTAGCCGATCTGCCCGCCGGTATCGGGATCGCGGCCCAGTTCGATGTCCCGTCCCCGCAGCAGCCCGTGGATGCTGAGCGAGAGGACGTAAAGCCCGGGCGTGGCGCGCGGACCGGTATCGAATCCCTGCCCGTGGCGCGCCCATCGGCGGGTGTGGCGCTCGTAGAGGGTCAGGTCGCCCGAGATGGCGCCGCGCTGGCGACAGACATCGGCCGCCAGGGCGGTGGCGCGCGCCAGGCTCACGTCGGGCCGCCACCCCTCCAGGATTCCCAGGCAGAGGACGGCGCTGAGGGCGTCGCCCGCGCCGACCGTGTCCACCACCGGCACCTCCGGTGCGGCGGCGGTGAATACCGACCCGTCCTCGGTGAGCCAGAGCGCGCCCTCCGCACCGAGCGTCACGATCAGGTTGGGGATGCCCCGACGGCGGGCCCAGGCGTGGGCCGCAGCCCGGCACGCCTCCGCCGTCCCGGTCGGCATCCCGCCGAGGCGGGCCAGCTCGTCGCGGTTGAGCTTGACCCAGGTGGCGGTGGCCACGGCCTCGTCCACCGCCGCCACACTCCACCACGGATCCCGCAGGTTGACGTCGATGAAGACGGGCGCCTCGGTCTGGTGAAGGGCGGCCGAGAGCGCGGCGCGCGCGTCCGCGGAGCGCAGGGCCAACGTCCCGTGGTAGACCAGCCCCACCGGCTGCCCGCGCAGGGCACGGGCGGCGGCGGCGGCCTCGGGATGGTCCCAGGCCTGGTCGGGCGGGATGCGGAAGGTCGGGCCCTCGGTGTCGAGCGTCACCTCCACCCGCCCGGTGGGGTGCCCGGAACGGGTCTGCACGCCCTCGGTGCCGAGCCCCCACTCCTCCATCTCGCGCAGTACCCGGCGCCCGTCGTCGTCGTCTCCCACTGCCGAGACCAGGATGGGCTGCGATCCCATCCCCTGCAGGTGCCACGCCACGTTGAAGGGCGCACCCCCGAGTACGGGAGGCCCTTCCGGCAGATGGTCGAAGAGCACCTCCCCGAAAAGGACGGCTCGGGGAGCAGGTCGGCGGTAGGCGGAGTCGGCGGAGTCGGGGATGGTTCCTGCCCTGGGGGGTCGGGGTGCTATTGTGAAGGTTCGCGCGCCGCCGTCAAGACTACCCGGCACGCCCCGCCACGATCCGCGAGCCGCTTCACGCCCCCATGAGCCTTCGAGACCCCTGGCTGCTGGCCGCCGACCTGGACGGCACTCTCATCCCCCTGGACGACGACGCCCGGACCCGGGCGGGCGTGCAGCGCTTCCGGGCCCTGGTGGAGGCGAAGCCCAGACTGATCCTGGCCTACGTGACCGGCCGTGACCGCGTACTCGCCGAGGCAGGAATCCGCGCCACGGGACTCCCTCTCCCGGATCTGCTGGCCACCGACGTCGGCACCGAACTCTACCGGCTGAGTGGGGACACCTTCCGCCCCGACCCCGAGTACGCAGACCTGATGCGCCGGGCCATGGGCGGTGTGAGCGCGGAGCGGATCCGGGCTCTGCTCGAGGCACACCCGGGCCTGGAGGCGCAGGAGGCGGCCCGGCAGCGCCCCCACAAGGTGAGCTTCTACGTGGATCCTGCCCTGGGTGAGCGGCCCCTGCGCGAGGGGGTAGCGCCCCTCCTGGCCGAGGCCGGGGCCGACGTCTCGCTGGTGTACAGCCGGGATCCGGTGAAGGGGGTGGGGCTGCTGGACGTCCTGCCGCGCGGCGTGGCCAAGGATGCCGCCGTGCGCTTTCTGCACGACCGCACGGGCGTGGCCGAGGAGCGCCTCGTGTACGCCGGCGACTCGGGCAATGATCGCGCGGCCATGCTGGCCGGATACCGGGTGGTGGTGGTGGGGAACGCCCCGGAGCCCTTCAAGCGGGAACTGCGCCGAAGCGCCCGCGAACTCGGGTGCGCGGAGCGCCTCTACTTCGCCCGGGAGCCCTACGCCGCCGGCGTCGTCGAGGGGCTCGTCCACTGGGGTCTGGCCTGAGAAATGCCCGGGCAGCGGGGAGCGGGCGGCGGCGCGCGGCGCGCCCGTTACCCCCGGCTCAGGCGGGCCGTCAGGAACGAAAGCGCGCGCAGCGCGCCCCGGGCCTGCTCCAGCGTGGGGAAGGCGTATCCACTCACGGGGAGCGGGTCCACCGTGACGAAGTAGTGCCCGCGCCAGTGGTGGATGAATCGCCCGCCCGTGCTCAGACAGCTGCCGGTGGGACCCTGCTCCTGAAACACGATCTCGCCCTGCGCCCAGATCCACTCGTCCACGTGCGGGTAGGGGCCGGCCACCTCACCGTCGCACGCGCGCGACACCACCATCTCGTCCCATTCCAGCAGTTCACCCCCCGGCCCCGAGGCCAGGACCCGCCCACGGAGGGAGAAGAGCGAGGCCACGTCGGGGTAGGGTCCGGTCATCTCCCCCGTGCCCCGCTCGACCGCGAACCAGGCCGACCCCAGATCGTAGACCACGAAACCGCCGGTCCACTCCAGCGCCCGACCGCGCTGCAGCACCAGGACGCGCAGCGACGCGGGACAGGGGTCGGTGGCCGGGACCGGCGGGGCATCCGGGCATGGACTACCCCCGGACGCCCAGGTGGGGGGGTGAGGTCGGGTGCGGGGTTGCAGAGGATGCACGGGGACTCCATCCATGAGTGGACCGCCGAGGTGCCGCAGAACCCGGTTAGATATCATCACGGTGTCATCATCGTGTCATCACTGCGTCAACGATCCCAATCCTCCCGCGCCCCCATCGTTCCCATGCCCCGATCTCGCGGACCCTTGCGGACCACCGCACCGGCCCCTCTGCTCGCCGCTCTGATCTCCGTACTGCTGCCGGTGGGAGCGCCCGGCTCCGCCGAGGCCCGACAGGCGGCGCCCGCCCCCTCCGAGGTTCCGGGCGCGACGCTGTCCTGGCGCCCTAGCACCCCCGCCCAGGGTCGGCTGGTGGCGCTGCGGGTACAGGAGCCCCCCGGTCGCCCGCTCCGGTCTCTGTCCGGGCGGGGAGGGGGCGAGACGCTGCACTTCCACGCAGTGGGCGGGGGCGCCTGGGAGTCGCTGGTTCCGGTGGCCGTGGACGCGAGCGGCGACCTCATCGCCGACGTGGAGCTCACCTACCGGGACGGCGGCCGTGAGCGGCTCCGCCACGCGGCGCCGGTGGCCTCCGGGGACTTCCGGCACGAGCGGCTCACCGTGGCGCCGCAATTCGGGCGCCCCCCCACCGAGGAGGAGGCCGCCCGGCGGGCCCGCGACGTGGCGCGCGCCCGCGCCGTGTCCGAGACCGCCCACCGGACGCCCCGGCTCTGGACCCCCGAGGTGGTGCTGCCCCGCTCCGACCGGGTCACGAGCGGGTTCGGAAACGGACGCGAGTTCAACGGGCGCATCAGTTCGCGTCACATGGGGCTCGACCTGGACGGCGAGACGGGGGACACCGTGTACGCCGCCACCCGCGGTGTGGTGGCGCTCGCGGACGAGTTCCTGCTGGCGGGCAACGTCGTCTACCTGAACCACGGGGCCGGGCTGGTGACCGGCTACTTTCACCTCTCGCGGACGCTGGCGGCCGCCGGCGACACCGTCCGGGCCGGCACCCCCATCGGTCTGGTGGGCGCCACCGGACGGGTCACGGGTCCGCACCTGCACTGGGTGGTCCGCTACGGGCACGTGAGCGTGGACCCGGAAAGCCTGCTGGAGGTGGCCGGGGGTCGTTGAGGATGCCGCGGGCCGGCCCACGCGACCGGCGCGGAGGCGGGGACGCATTCAGAAGATGTGCGCCTCTCCCGCCGGCTCCGGTCCTGTGAGGCGTCCGTGCCCGAAGGCCTCGACCGGGACCGTGCGGGACGCCCCCAGCGTGGCCAGCTCGGCCACCGCCGCTCCCGCGGCTGGCGCGTGCATGACCCCGTGCCCGGAGAATCCGCACACGTCGATCCAGCCGTCGGCCTGCGGGTGGAAACCGATCAGGGGGGCGTGGTCCGGGGTGACCTCGTAGTAGCCCCACCAGCTCCCGCGCCGGTCCACCCCCATCTCCTCCCACCAGGGGAAGCGCACCGCACCGGTGGTGAGCACGCGCTCCAGCCATTCCCAATCCATCCCCTCCTCGAAGCCGGCGGGCTGTTCCGGATCGTCCATTCCGAAAAGAACCCGGCCCCCTTCGCTCCGCAGATACACCCCCCGGCCCGTGTCGATGG
>JAVVFC010000189.1:0-5521 GCA_032250975.1 Longimicrobiales bacterium
GGTGCGGGCGTGGGTCGGCGGCCGCGACTTCGGCGACTCGCAGTTCGATCGGGTGCGGCGGGCGCGGCGCCAGGCGGGGAGCGCCTTCAAGCCCTTCGTGTACGCCGCGGCCCTCGAGGAGGGGTTCCACCTCAGCCAGCCGATTCTGGACGCGCCCTTCCCCGGTGCGAACCGGGACCGGCCGGAGTGGGAGCCCGCCAACTACACGGGCAGTTTCGAAGGCCCCATGAGCCTGCGCGAGGCCCTGGTGCGGTCGCAGAACGTGCCGGCCGTCCGCCTGGCGGCGGCGGTGGGCCCGGAGCGGATCCGGGACTTCGCCCGGCGCGCCGGCATGAGCGGCGAGGTCCCGCCCTGGCCGGTGGCGGCGTTGGGCGTGAGCGCCACGAGTCCCCTGGAGATGGCGGTGGCCTACTCGGCCTTCGCCGGCGGGGGGGCGCGCGTCGCGCCGCGCCTGGTGACGCGGGTGGAGGACGCCGAGGGCAGGGTGGTGCTGGAGACCGGGCCCGAGCGGACCGAGGTGACGGATCCGGTCACGGCCTTTCTGATGACCGACCTTCTGCGCGACGTCACCCGGAGCGGAACGGGGGCGGCCGTGCGCGGCGTGGGCTTCCGGGGTCCGGCGGCGGGGAAGACCGGCACCACGGACGACGCCACCGACGCCTGGTTCGTGGGCTACACGCCCGAACTCGTGGGCGTCGTCTGGATCGGGTTCGACGAGGCGCGTCCCCTCCCGGCCCGCTCGACCGGGGGCCGTGTGGCCGCACCGGTCTGGGGTCGGGTGATGGCGCGGATCTACGGGGGGCGCGCGGCTCCCGCGTGGGGCGACGCGCCGCCGCAGATCGTGGGGCGGCGGATCGATCCGGGAACGGGGATGCTGCTGGAGGCGGAGTGTCGGCCGCTCTCGGGCGACCCGCTCACCGAGCTCTTCGTACGGGGCCGTGAGCCCGCCGCCATCTGTCCGCGCCACGGCGGCGGCGGGATCCTGTCGTCCTTCGGACGATGGTTCGGCTCGATCTTCGCGTCTCCCGATCCCACCGCCGACATACCCGGCGACCCGGATCCGGCGCTGGGCGTGCCCCGGCTGCCGGGCGGCCGTCCGGGTCCGGACTGAGGGCCGGGCTCCTGCGCACGCGCGTCCGCGATCGCCGGAACGTGGGCATGCGTCTTGCTTTACGGATTCCGGTGCGTGGGACGGTCGATTCCCCACCTCTCTCATCACGAACCCATACACACGGACGTCCAACATGTACGAACGATCCGATGCGTGCCCCTCTGCGTGCCCCCCGGTGCGCCCGCTCCTCGCCGGATTCGCGATGCTGGGCGCCTTCCTCCTGCTCCTCCCCCTCCGGGCCTCCGCGCAGGTCGCGTGGGAGACGCCGCTGCTCGCGCACCCCCATGCGCCCGAGGGGTGGGCCGCGTTCCTGGCCGAGACCGACCCCGGCGACAACCTCGCGGTCTTCGGGCTGTGGCGCGGCCGGTGGAGCGGGAACCGCGTGGGGATCCGGGTCGGGCTCGGGGAGGAGGCCGACGACGACGCCGCCCTCTTCGCAGGGATCGACATCGCCAGCACCCTGTACCGGGTCCCGGAGGAGCCGCGCCTGGCGTTCGACTGGGTGGCGGGGATCGGCTTCGGGGCGGGGGACGACGTGCTCGTCTCGATACCCTTCGGTGTGGTGGCCGGCTGGGACATTCCCCTGGAGGATCTCGGGGTGCGGCCGTACGCGGGGCCGAGGCTCGTCCTGGATGGGTGGCTCGGAGACCAGAATCCGGGGCGCGGGGACGATCTCGATCTGAGCCTGCTCGTGGACCTGGGCGCGGACTTCGTCTTCTCGCAGGGGTGGGCGATCCGCTTCGGCGCAACGCTCGGCGACCGGGACGGGATCGCGATCGGGGTGACGTTCCCCCGTTAGGCGGGCCGCCCTCCGCCCCTCAACCGACCCAGTGCTCCACCGGGTGGCGCAGGAACTCCTCAAGGGGAATCCCGTCCCCGCCCACCAGCAGGAGCCGGTCCGCGCCGAAGGTGCGGCGGAAGGCCTCGAGCCCCGATCGCCGCGCGCCTGCGGGGGTGCTCTTGACCTCGATGGCGGCGACCCGCCGGCGATGCTCCACCACGAAGTCCACCTCCTCGCCCCGATCCCGCCAGTAATGGACCGCCACATCCCCGGCCAGGGCTCCGTTCACCAGGTGCGCGCCCACGGCGGACTCCACAAGGCGGCCCCACCACGCGGGGTCGGCACGCGCCTCCGCGAGCCGGTGGCCGGATTGGGCCGAGACGAGCGCCGTATTGAAGACCTGGAGTTTGGGGCTGGAGGCGCGGCGCCGCACCGCTTCACCGGCGTACTTCTGGAGCCCGGTCACCATTCCGGCCCGGGCCAGGAGCTCCAGGTAATGGGCCAGCGTGGTGGTGTTCCCGGCGTCGTGCAGCTGTCCCAGCATCTTGGTGTAGGACAGGATCTGCCCCGAATAGCGGCAGCCCAGCTCGAAGACGCGCCGGAGGAGCGCGGGCTTGTCCACCCGGGTGAGGAGGAGGACGTCCCGGGCCAGGGTGGTCTCGATGAGGGACTCGCGGATATAGCGGGCCCATCGGTCCGGGTCGTGGACCAGGGGCGCGGCGCCCGGATACCCGCCGAAGAAGACGTACTCGTCCGGGCCCCACCCGAAGGCGTCGGCCATCTCCGCGTACCCCCAGTGGGGGAGATGCACCACCTCGAATCGGCCGGCCAGACTTTCCGTGAGCCCCTGCTCGATGAGCCACGGCGCGGATCCCAGGAGCACCACCCGCAGCTCCCGCCCCGCCGCCGTGTCCTCGTCCCAGAGACGCTTGACGGCCTCGGCCCAGCCGGCGGCCTTCTGCACCTCGTCGACGACCAGGATTCCGGGGCCGTCCCCGGCCTCCAGGCGGGCCGCCTCCCATTGCTGCGTGATCCAGCCTTCGCCCCGGAGGGACGGCTCATCGGCGGAGACGAACCGGACTGGGACCTTCGAGGAGGCCACCACCTGCCGCACCATGGTCGTCTTTCCCACCTGCCGGGGGCCCGCCACCACCTGGATGAAGCGGCGCCGTTCCTGGAGTCGCAGCGAGAGGACCTGGGCCTGGGGGCGTGTGTAGGGCACGGATTACTCGGGGTGTTGAGTAAAAATACTCATGACATTGAGTAATTTGTGTGTGCCGGTCCTGGTCCGCAACACTCCCTCCGTGTCATGCCCCCCTTGCCCCTCCGCCCCGCACCCCGGAGAATGTCCGTCCCACGCTGACCCCCACGCCGAGGCACCGATGCACCCTGCGCGCACTTCCGGCCTTCGCCCCCGTCCGGCCGGCCCCCGCCCCCGGTGGGCCTCCGTCTCCGTCCTGGCCCTGGCGCTCCAGCTCGCGCCCCTGGGCGCGGCGCCCGCGCGCGCCCAGGTCGATGGCCCGCGGCTGCCCCACATCACCACGCCCGAGGCGTTCCTGGACTTCCCCATCGGGGCGGACTACCACCTGGCGACCTACGCTCAGCTCATGGAGTACTGGGCGCTGCTCGATTCCCAGAGCGACCGCATGGTGCTGCGCTCCATCGGGGAGACCTCGGAGGGGCGCCCGCAGCTGCAGGCCATCATCACGGCGCCGGAGGACCACGCGAACCTGGACCGCTACCGCGAGATCTCGGCCACGCTGGCGCATGCCCGGGGGCTCACCGAGACCGAGGCGCGCGCGCTGGCGGCCGAGGGGAAGGCGGTGATCTGGATCGACGGCGGGCTGCACGCGACCGAGGTGGTGGGGGCGCAGCAGCTCATGCGGCTGGTCTACGACATGGTCTCGCTGAACGACCCGGAGACGCTGCGCTTCCTGGACGACGTGGTGCTGCTGGCCACGCACGCCAACCCGGACGGCCACGTGCTGGTGGCCGACTGGTACATGCGCAACGACGACCCGCTGAACCGCTCCAGCAGCGACGTGCCGGTGCTCTACAACAAGTACGCGGGGCACGACAACAACCGGGACTTCTACATGGCCAACCTGGCCGAGACCCGGAACATGAACCGCGTCATGTACACGGAGTGGTACCCGCAGATCGTCTACAACCACCACCAGACGGGCCCCATCGGCACGGTGATCTTCGTGCCCCCCTTCCGGGACCCGATGAACCACTACCTGGACCCGCTCCTCAAGACCGGGCTGGACCAGGTGGGGAGCGCCATGCACCAGCGCTTCGTGGCGGAAGGGAAGGGGGGGAGCACGATGCGCTCGGGCGCGGGCTACTCGACCTGGTGGAACGGGGGGCTCCGCACCACGCCCTACTTCAAGAACCAGATCGGGCTGCTCTCCGAGATCATCGGCCACCCCAACCCGATCGAGATCCCCTTCCTGCCCGCCAAGCAGATCAGCACGGCCGACCTGCCGCTGCCGGTGGAGCCGGGGGTGTGGCACCTGAGCCAGTCCATCGACTACTCGCAGACCGCCAACCGGGCGGTGCTCGACTACGCCTCCCGCAACAAGGACCACCTGCTCTTCAACATGTGGCGCATGGGGATGAACTCGATCGAGCGGGGCAGCGCCGACGCGTGGACGGTGCTCCCCTTCGAGATCGACGAGGCGGCCGAGGCGGTGGAGCGCGGCACGCGCGAGGACTACCTGCGCATCCTGAAGGACCCGGCTGACCGCGATCCGCGGGGCTTCATCCTGCCCGCCGACCAGCCCGACCTGCAGACGGCGCGCAAGTTCGTGAACACGCTCCTCATGAACGGGGTGGAGGTCGACCGCGCCACCGCCGCCTTCACGGTGGCCGGCACGCGCTACCCGGCCGGCTCGTTCGTGGTGAAGACCGATCAGGCCTTCCGTCCGCACGTGCTGGACATGTTCGAACCCCAGCAGCATCCGAATGATTTTGCCTATCCGGGCGCACCCCCCACCGCCCCCTACGACAACGCGGGGTGGACGCTGGCGTACCAGATGGGGGTGCGGTTCGACCGCGTCCTGGACGGCTTCGACGGCCCCTTCCAGCGCATCGAGGCCTTCCGGCTCGAGGCCGAGCCGGCCCGCATCGCCGGCCCCGCCTCCGGGGCCGCGGGCTTCGTGGTGGACCCGCGCGCCAACGACGCCTTCGTGCTGGTGAACCGGGCGCTCAAGGCGGGGCACCGGGTCTACCGGATGCAGGAGCCGGTCGCGGTGGCGGGTGCGGCCGCGGGCGCCTCGGGCGGCGCGCTCACCCTGCCCGAGGGCGCCTTCTTCTTCGAGGGCGAGGCGCAGCGGGACGTGCTGGCGCGGGGCGCGGCCGAGACGGGCGTGCCGGTGACGGCGCTCGCGCGCCGGCCGGGGGGCGAGGCGGTCGCGCTGCGCCCCATCCGCATCGGCCTCTGGGACCAGTACGGGGGCTCCATGCCCTCGGGGTGGACGCGCTACATCCTGGAGCACTTCGAGTTCGACTACCGCCTGGTCTTCCCGCAGGAGTTGGAGGCGGGCGAGCTGGCCGCCGACTTCGACGTGCTCCTCTTCCCCGACGGGGCCATCCCGGCGCCGGCGGCCGCGGGTGCGGCGGGCGGC
>JAVVFC010000018.1:0-27560 GCA_032250975.1 Longimicrobiales bacterium
GCGCTGCTTCTGCGGGCTGCGGATCTTCAGGCCGAACAGGTCCTTGACGTAGAACACGTCGACCGCGTGCTCGCCATAGGTCGCGATGATCGCCGAGAAGATGTTGATGTTGCAGTCGGTCAGCGTGCGCGCCAGCACACACCCCACGGCCGCCAGCGCCACTCCGCGGACCAGGTCGAGCGCCACCCCCGCGCGCACCGCCGCCACCACCCGCTCCGGCTCCACACCGTCGTCCCCGGGGAGCGGGACGATGCGCCCGTTCCAGACGCGCAGACGCGTCTGGGTCCACCCCGCCACCACGCCCCATATCAGGCCTCCGGCCACCCCGAGCGCGATGCCCGAGGGCGCGGGGAAGGCCGCGGCCGCGGCCACCCCGACCACGGTGGCCGGGCCGCCCTCGGGCATGCGCCCGCCCCCGGCGGGAACCGCCACCAGCAGGTAGAGTTCCAGAAAGAGGCCCACCTCGGCACCCAGCAGCGGATCCCCCAGCACCATCCCGGCCAGGATCCCGGCCGCAACGGGGCGCGCGATCATGGACTGGACGAGTGAGACGTTGTCCGCCGCGACCACACCGCCCAGCAGGGAAAGCAGCAGCAGGCTCACGGGGACGGCACCGATTTCACGAGAGCAGTACCATGCAGCGGGACGCGGACCGGTATCATGAGAGCAGCGCCTCGAGCTGGACGCGGGACGCCTCCGGCAGGTCCTGCCCGCTCACCGTCACGCCCTCCGCCGCGAGCGCCCGCAACGCCTCCCGGTCCTCCTCGTCCAGATGCAGGTAGGATCGCACCTCAGTGCGTCCGGGGCGGTGGTGCACGCCGCCCAGATTCACCGCCGTCCCCTCCATGAGTCCGCCCGCGGCCAGGCGGGCCATGTGGGCGACGTCGCGGGTGAGCAGCAGCGTGCGCTCCGGGGCGGACTGCAGCGCCGGCAGCTCCCCGCGGGCCTCGGCCACGGTCAGGAAGCGGATCTGCGCCCCGTCCAGCGCCAGCCGGTACAGCTCCTGCTCCCAGGTCTGGGCCGCCAGGTCGTCGTCCACCACCACGTAGCATTGCGGGTCCAGCCGGCGCCCCCACCCGATCACCACCTGCCCATGGATGAGGCGCTCGTCCACCCGGTACAGCACCACGCCCATCTTCACCCTCCCGCCACTACGCGGATGCCGTCCCGGGCCCGCGCCTGCAGCCTCTCGAGCAGCGGCGCCAGCTCCATGTCCCGGTGGAAGACGAACTCCAGCAGCATGGGCAGGTTCACGCCCGTAACCACCGCCACCCGGGATCGCTCGCGGCACAGCAGCCGGGCCGCCAGTGTGCAGCTCCCGGCCCCCAGATCGGTGAACACCACGCCCGGCCCCTCGCCCACCTCGGCCAGGATGGTCGCCCGCAGCTCGTCCGGCCCGCGGCCCTCGTTGGACACCGCGGCCAGCACGCCGTCCTGCGCGCCGGCGATGCGGGTCACCGCCGTGACCAGGCCGCGGGCCATGTCGCCGTGGCCCACCACCACCCCGCGCACGCCGATGGCGGGCGGGCCGGGAGCGGGAACGGGCGGGGGCGCCGAACCCCTCACTCGAAGTCCTCCTCCAGGTACTCCCGCACCGGACGCATGGCGGCCTTGAGCCGTTCGTTGAAGTCGGCGGCGGAGTCCACCCCCGAGTAGCGGAGCAGGTGGTTCATGGCCACCACTTCGGAGATGACCGTGATGTTCTTGCCGGGATTGAGGGGGACAGTGACCCGCGGGATCTCCACGCCCAGCAGGGTCTCCACGTCCGACTCCAGCCCGGTGCGGGTATAGTGGCGCTGGTCGTCCCAGT
The DNA here is from genome assembly GCA_032250975.1 of Longimicrobiales bacterium. Lineage (GTDB taxonomy): Bacteria > Gemmatimonadota > Gemmatimonadetes > Longimicrobiales > Gaopeijiaceae > Gaopeijia. The sequence continues at coordinate 1,811 of JAVVFC010000018.1, forward strand.
GCTCGAGGCGCACCACGACCTCGATCCGCTTCTGCTGCCGGATGGCCCGGATGCCGAAGAGGGCCCGCACGTCGATGATGCCGATGCCGCGGATCTCCATGTGGTGCCCCTGCAGCTCGTGCCCCTGGCCGATGAGCACGTCGTTGCCGCGCCGGGTGGCGACCACCACGTCGTCAGCCACCAGGCGGTGGCCCCGCTCCACCAGGTCCAGGACACATTCGCTCTTGCCCACGCCGGACTGGCCCACGAACAGTAGGCCCACCCCGTACACGTCCGCGAGCGATCCGTGCAGGGTGGTGCTGGGAGCCAGCGCCCGCTCCAGGTACGGCTTGAGGCGCCGGAAGAACTCCCGTGTGGTCGCGCCGGACCGGATCACGGGAATTCCCTGCGCCTCGGCGGCCTCCAGGAAGGACTCCGGCACCTCCTGCCCCTTGGTGACGAACACCGCCGGAAAGCCGAAGGAGAACAGCTCGCGCAGGCGAGCCTGGCGCGTCTCCGGAGGAAGGGAGGCCAGGAACGTCATCTCGGTCTCGCCGAATACCTGCATACGCCCCGGCGGCACCCGCGAGGTGAAGCCGGCCAGCGCCAGGCCCGGAGAGGAGACATCGTCGTCCCGCACCACCCGGTCGAGCGGAACCGCGGGGGTCAGGACCTCGAGACGGAGCGTCTCGCGCTTGGTCTCGAGCAGGTCGCGGACCGTGAGCGAAGCCTGGGACGTCGGGGACGCCGGGGAGGGCGGCACGCGCTCACGCCTCCGAAGGCGCCCCCGCACGGGCCCGGTCGCGCACCATTGAACGGCGCCGCCGGAGGATCTTGGCCAGCTTCTCGGCCAGGTCGTCCGCCGCGGCGAGGAAGTCGTCGCCCGATCCGGTGGCGACCACCGGCTCGGCACGCGCGATGGAGAGGATCCCCTCCACGCTGCGGGTGTGCCGGTTCTCCTCGAAGACCAGTTCGACGGAGAGGATGTCGGGATCGTATTTGTCCAGCTTCTGGATCAGGGTGGTGGCCCGCTCCTGGGCCTTGGGGGACACCTCACACTTCCGCACCGTGATCTGCACTCGCAAGGGAGCCTCCTTGAAGGGTCGGGCGCCATCGGGCGCGCTCCGAAAGCTATTGCCGCCCGGGGAGCCGGGCCACCCGCACGAGGAGCGCCTCCATGGAGCGCGCCGACGCATCCCAGCCGAATCCGCGCGCGAAATCCCGCGCGCCCTGTCCCAGACGTTCGCGCAGCGCCCCGTCCTTGAGCAGCTGTCGGATGCGCCCCGCCAGCGCCGGCACGTCGCCGTGAGGCACCAGAAAGCCGCTCACCCCGTCGCGGACCGAATCCCGCAGGCCGGGAGAGTCGCTCGCCACCGTGGGCGTTCCGCAGGCCGCGGCCTCGAGGTTGACGATCCCCCACCCCTCGCGCGGCGAGGTCAGCAGGTGCACCCAGGCCCGCCGCAGCAGGTCGAGCTTCTCCTCCTCCGGAACGAACCCCAGAAAGCGCACCCGGTCCTCGAGCCCGAGGCGGCGGACCCTGCGCTCCAGGCGCTCGCGGTCGTCGCCCCGTCCCCCTACCAGAAGGCGCGCCCTCACGCCCGCGGCGCGCATTTGGACCAGCGCGTCCAGCAGCAGATCCACGCGCTTGTAGCGCTTCAGGCGCCCCAGGTAGAGGAGGGTGGGTTCGGGGAAGCGCGGGAGAGCCGGGTCGGGCCGGTAGCGCTCCAGGTCCACGCCGTTGGGGATCACATGGATGTCACCGGCCCTGAGGCCACGCCGGACCAGGTCGTCCCGCGTGCTCTCGCTCACCGCCACCACCGGACATCCCCGGAAGACCCGCGGGATGGGCCGCTCCAGCAGCACCGTGGCCAGCGCCACCGGGAGCGACGCCTCCCGGAAGGCGGTCCGCCCGAAGAGGTGATGCACGAGCGCCACCACGGGGACGGTGTCCCAGCTGGGGGTGAAGAGCGGGACCTTGTTGAGGTCCTCCACGATCACGTCGAACCCCTGCGGGCGCAGCACCGTGCGGTAATGGCGGCGGGCGTGGATCGGAAAGGTGTAGCGCGAGCCCACGCGGTGGATCTCCATGCCGTCGGCGTGGTCCCGGCCCGGGGCGCCCGGCCACCCGGAGGCCAGCACCGTGACCCGGTGGCCCCGGGCCGCGAGCCGCCCGAAGACCTCGTGCAGGTGGATCTCGGCGCCCCCGGCCTGCGGGTTGGCGCCGTCCAGCCAGTTGACCACCAGGATGCGCAGCCCCCGGCGGGGCGCCCCCCCCGGCGGGTCGGCGGCCGGTCCTCTGGCCGCTGCCGACCCCTCCGCGCCCCCGTCCCGCAGCTCGCTCAGGGGGTCCCTCCCCCCTTGAGGACGCCCCGGTAGAGGGCGTCGAGCACGCCGTTCACGAAGCGCGGCGACTCCGCGCCGCCGTACTGCTCCGCCAGCCGCACGGCCTCCTGGATGGAGACGCGGGGGGGGATGTCCTCCAGGTGGAGCATCTCAGCTGCCGCCAGCCGCAGCAGAGCCCGGTCGACGACGGCCAGTCGATCCAGGCGCCAGTTCTCGAGCGCGGCCTCCAGGTGTGCGTCCACCTCCTCGCGGTGGGCGTCCAGCGCAGCCAGCACCGCCCGCAGGTAGGGCAGCCGCCGGGGCGAGATGCGCCGGTGCGCGGCCGTCTCCGCCAGCGCGTCCCGCGCCGGACCCGTGGCGCCGCGCGTCTCCCACAGGTAGAGCACCTGAAGCGCCCAGGCGCGCGCGCGCACCCGATCCACCCGCTCGCGGGTGCTCGCGAAGCCCGGACTCAACCGCCGCTCCGGTAGAGCGCCGCCATCTCGAGCGCCGCCAGCGCGGCCTCGCCGCCCTTGTCCAGGCGGTCCGGGTCGGTCCTCGCCTCCGCCTGGGCGCGGTCTTCGGTGGTCAGGAGCCCGAGGATGATCGGCACGCCCGAACCGAGCGCCACGTCCATGAGACCCCGGGCCGCCTCGCCCGCTACGATGTCGAAGTGCGGCGTCTCGCCCCGGATGACGCACCCCAGCGCGAGGATCACATCCACCTCGCCCCCCTCCGCCAACTGCGCGCACACCTGCGGAAGCTCCCAGGCGCCCGGGACCCGGAAGACCTCCACGTCCTCCTCCTCGACCCGGTGGCGCGCCAGGGTGTGCAGGGCGGAGCCGAGCATCCGCTCGACCAGGTCGCCGTGGAAGCGGGCGGCTACCACCGCCACCCGCACGCCCCGACCGTCCAGGCGCCCGTCCAGCGCCGAGGTATACGATCCGTCCTTGCTCACAGTAGGTGCCCCAGCTTGGTGCGCTTGGTGGAGAGGTAGTGCCGGTTGTGGTCGCCCGGCTCGATCGCCAGCGGCTCGCGCCCGGTGACCTTCAGGTCGTAGCCGTCCAGCCCGACGATCTTGCGCGGGTTGTTGGTGAGGATGCGAATGGAGTGGATGCCGAGGTCGAGCAGGATCTGGGCGCCGATCCCGTAGTCGCGCAGGTCCGCCTTGAAGCCCAGCGACTCGTTGGCCTCCACGGTGTCCTGGCCCTGGTCCTGAAGCTCGTAGGCCCGGATCTTGTTGCCCAGCCCGATGCCGCGTCCCTCCTGGCGCAGGTAGACAATGGCGCCCCGCCCGGCCGCGGCCACCTTGGCCATGGCGTGGTCGAGCTGCTCCCCGCAGTCGCAGCGGCGCGACCCGAAGACGTCTCCGGTCAGGCACTCCGAGTGCATGCGCACCAGCACGTCCTCGCCACCGTCCAGTTCCCCCAGCACCAGCGCGGCGTGCTCGCGGCCGTCCACCAGCGATTCGTAGCCGATGAGGGTGAACTCGCCGTGGTCGGTGGGGAGCACCGCGGTGGCGATGCGCCGCACCAGCCGCTCCTTCTTGAGCCGGTAGGCCACCAGGTCCGCCACGGTGATGAACTTGAGTCCGTGCTCCTCGGCGAAGACCTCCAGCTCGGGACGGCGCGCCATGGTGCCGTCCTCCTTGAGGATCTCGCAGATGACGCCCGCGGGGGCGAAGCCGGCCAGCCGGGCCAGGTCCACGCCGGCCTCGGTCTGCCCCACACGCCGCAGCACGCCCCCCCGCTTGGCGCGCAACGGAAAGATGTGCCCGGGCCGGTTCAGGTCCTCCGGGCGGCTCTCCGGGTCCACGATGACCTGGATGGTCCGCGCCCGGTCCTGGGCGCTGATCCCGGTGGTGACCCCGAAGCGCCGGTTGGCGTCCACCGAAACGGTGAACGCCGTCCCCTTGGGGTCGGTGTTCACCTCGGTCATGGGGTGCAGGTTCAGGCGCTCCGCATGCTCGGCGGTGAGCGCCACGCAGATCAGCCCACGCCCGTGCAGCGCCATGAAGTTGACGATCTCGGGCGTGATGGCCTCGGCGGCGCACACCAGATCCCCCTCGTTCTCGCGGTCCTCGTCGTCGGCGACGATGACCATCCGGCCCTGGCGGATGTCCTCCAGGGCCTCCTCTACACGGCTGAATGGCATCGATCCGGTCATCCCGTCCCGGGCCGTCCCGCGCCGCTCCCGGCGGCGCGCGGACCCAGGATCTTCTGTACGTATTTTCCCATCAGATCCCCCTCCACGTTCACACCATCCCCGGGGGCGAGGGAAGAGAAGTTGGTCTGGTCCCAGGTGTGGGGAATGATGGCCACCTGGCACCGGTCGGGCGCCTGGAGCGCGTTCACGGTGAGCGAAATCCCGTTGAGGGCGATGGAGCCGTGCAGGATGGTGAGGTCCCAGACCTCGGGCGGGACGCGGAAGTCCAGGAAGCGGGTGTCGCCCTCCTGGCGCACCGCCAGCAGCATCCCCACCCCGTCCACGTGGCCCTGCACGATGTGGCCGTCCAGCCGCCCGCCCGCCCGCAGGGCCCGCTCCAGGTTGACCCGCCTGCCGGGGCTGTACTCCCCCGCCACCGTCCGGTCGAGCGTGGAGAGGACCAGTTCGACCACGAAGCGGTCCCCGGCCAGCGCCACCGGCGTCAGGCACGCCCCGTCCACCGCGATGGAGGCGCCGGGCGTCACGTCCTCGAGGAATTCGGGCGCCACCGCCACCGTCATGCGCCGCAGACCCGGTACGTCCTCCGCCGCCACCACGCGTCCGACCGCCTCCACGATTCCCGTAAACATCAGACCTCCCGGTCCAGGGTGAGCAGGGTGTCCTGGCCGAGCCGAACCGGATCGGCCGCCAGGCGCCACCCCAGCGCCCCGCCGAGGCCGGGAAAGGCCGGTACCGAGCCCGCCCCCAGGATGACGGGCGCCACCAGCGCGTACAGACGGCGCGCCACGCCCTCGGCGAGCAGGTGCGCGCCCAGACGGGCGCCCCCCTCGCAGAGGATGCTCTGCACACCGAGCGCGGCCGCGCGCTCCAGGACTGCGCCCACGGCGAGCCCGCCGGGCCCGATCGGTACCGGGTGTACGCGGGCGCCCGCCGCCTCCAGGCGCTCCATCTCCACCTCGTCGGCGCCCTCGGAACAGAAGACCCAGACCGGGACCCCGGGCGCCTCGCGCAGCAGGGCGGCGTTCGAGGGGAGGCGGGCCCGCGAGTCCAGCACCATGCGCACCGGCGCCGGGCGCGCATGGGGCACGTCGCGCACTGTGAGCAGGGGATCGTCCACGCGGGCCGTCCCCGACCCGACCAGAACCGCGTCGAAGCCGCTCCGCAGCCGGTGGGTCTCCCGGCGGGCGGCGGCACCCGTGAGCGCCGTGCGCTCCCCGGGCGCCGCCGCCAGCGCCCCGTCCAGCGAGAGCGCGAGCTTGAGCGCCACGAACGGGGTCCCGGTGGCGTGCCAGTGGTGGAAGGCGGGGTTCTCCGACCAGGCCCGCTCGGCATCGAAGGCCGGACCCACCACCTCGATCCCGGCCGCCGTCAGTTCGCCGGCCCCACCCCCGGAGCGCGCCCCGGGGTCCGCCGCACCGAAGACCACCCGGGCCACGCCGCTCCGCACCAGCGCCCCCGTGCACGCCGGGGTCTTCCCCTCGTGCCGGCAGGGCTCCAGGCTCACGTAGGCGGTGGCCCCCCGCGCCAATGCACCGGCGCGCTCCAGGGCGCGCGTCTCCGCGTGGGGGCCTCCGAACTGCTCGTGCCACCCCTCCCCCACCACGCGTCCGTCGCGCACCAGCACGCACCCGACCATCGGGTTGGGATGCACGCCGCCCCAGGCCCGGCGCCCGAGCGCGGCCGCCCGCTCCAGGTGCCGGCGGTCCTCGGCCGAGACGGGAACGGCGCGGGCCACGGCGCCCTCAGAAGGTGACGCGGAGGGACAGGGCCGCGAAGAGGGACCCGGCGCCGGGATCGAAGCCGGGGAGCGCCGGGTCGCGGTCCCCGAAGCCCTCCGCCCACCCCGCCTCACCCGCGATCTGCAGCACCAGGAAGGTGCGCGAGACCCCACCGAAGAGGAGGACGCGGTCCGAGTCGAAGCCGTCCACCGGGAGGGAGGTCGGGAACGGGTCCAGCGCGGTGGCGCGCGGCGTGGCCGTGCCGTCCGAGTCGTAGCGGTCCCAGCCCACCCCCACCAGGAAGCCCGCGCCGATCAGTTCCTTGCCAACCACGCCCCGCACGGAGGTGGTGGTCACGTCCACCGCGGCCCGGGGCGTGCCCTCCGCGCCCTGCGGAAGGAACTCCACCGTTCCCGAGTGCCGGCGCATGACCGAAACGGTGACGCCCGGCAGGGTGAAGGACTCGCGCAGGAGACCGAGACGCGCTCCGTACCCGAAGCTCCCCACCGTGCCCGGAAAGCCGCGGGAGTCGGAAAGGAAGGCGGCGTCCAGGGACGCCAGCAGGTCCAGCGAGAAGACGCCCCCCACCGTGGGCAGCGGCGAGAAACCGTTGAGCAGGCCGAGCGTCGCGGTGGCGTGCAGCGTGGGGGAAGTGACGCGCTGGTCCCCAACCGTGGGCCCGCGCACGTCGGGCAGTGGAAAGCGTACGACTCCGATCTTGCCGGAGAGGGCCAGCCGGGGCGTGCGTCCGAAGCGCCGCCCGAGCGTGGAGGCGGCGCCGGTGGGCGCGGCCCCGCCCGCGAGCCCCAGGCCCGCGCCCGCCTGCACGGCCTGCACCACCAGGGCCAGTTCCCGGCAGCGCACGGATGCGGGCACGTCGGGGCCACCGCTGCACTCCCGGGCCAGCGCGTCCGTCTGCGCCCGGGCCGGGGCGGCACCCCCCGCGGCGAGTCCCAGCGCCAGGGCCAGCACGCCGACCGCCATCCCGTACCGGTGCCCCCTGGATTCAATCCCCATAACGCACCCCACTGCCCGCCTCGACCTCGCCCAGCACCCAGACGGCCTCGCCGGCCTCCCTCAGGTCGGCCATCACGGTGTCGGCGTCGGCGGCGGCAACCACGGCGATCATCCCGACCCCCATGTTGAAGACGCGGTACATCTCGTCCCGCTCCACCCCGCCGGCCCGCTGCAGCAGGCGGAAGAGAGGGGGCACGGTCCACGAGCCCCGGTCCACCACGGCCCCCAGCCCGGCGGGCAGGATGCGGGGAAGGTTGCCGGGGATGCCGCCCCCCGTGACGTGAGCCAGGCCGTGCAGGCGCCCGGCGTCGAGCAGGGGGAGGAGCGGGCCCAGGTAGGAGCGGTGCACCGCGAGCAGGACGTCCGCCACCGGGCGGCCCAGCTCCGGCATCTCGTCGTCCACGCGCAGACCCATCTGGTCGAAGACGATCTTGCGGGCGAGCGTGTACCCGTTGGTATGAAGGCCGCTCGAGGGCAGACCCAGCAGCACGTCGCCGGCGGCCACGCGCGAGCCGTCCAGCAGGCGGTCCCGGCCCACCACGCCCACGATGAAACCCGCCAGGTCGTACTCGCCGTCCGCGTAGAAGTCCGGCATCTGTGCGGTTTCGCCGCCCAGCAGCGCGCACCCGTTCCGGCGGCACGCCTCCGCCACGCCGGCCACCACCTCGGTCACCACCGCCTCGTCCATCGCGCCGGTCGCCAGGTAGTCCAGGAAGAAGAGCGGGCGGGCGCCCTGCACCAGGATGTCGTTCACGCAGTGGTTGACCAGATCCTGGCCCACGGTGTCGTGGCGTCCGGCCCGGAAGGCCACCTTGAGCTTGGTGCCCACGCCGTCCGCCGAGGAGACCAGAACCGGGGCCGCCACGTCGTCGGGCACGGCATAGAGACCGCCGAAGTGGCCCAGCTCGGAGAGGGTGTTGGCGTCGCGGGTGGCGGCCACCAGGGCCTTGAGCCGCTCCTTGGCCCGCTCGGCCGCGTCCAGGTCCACGCCCGCCTCCCGGTAGCGTCCCGCCGTCACAGGGCCTCCAGCTCGTGCTCGAAGGTGGTCATCTCGCGAAACTCCTCCACGCGGCGGGCGACCTCGACCGGGGTGAGGCTGCGGAACCGGTCCACAGAGAACTGCTCCACGGCGTAGGATCCGGTGGCCGAACCGTAGATCATGGCGCGGCGGAAGGCGGGCCGGTCCAGCGCGCTCTCGCCGCAGAGAGAGCCCAGGAAGCCGCCCGCGAAGGCGTCGCCGGCCCCGGTGGGGTCGAAGACCTCCTCGAGCGGGAAGCCGGGCGCGAAGAACATCCAGTCGGGGCCGTAGAGGATGGCGCCGTGCTCGCCCTTCTTGACCACCACATAGCGGGCGCCGAGCCCCTGCACCCAGCGCGCGCCCCGCAGCAGGTTGTGCTCGCCGGAGAGCTGGCGCACCTCGGCGTCGTTGAGCAGGACCACGTCCACCCGCCGCAGCACCTCCATGAGTTCGTCCCGCTTCCCCTCGATCCAGAAGTTCATGGTGTCGCACGCCACCAGCGCGGGGTCCGAGACCTGCTCCAGCACACCCAGCTGCAGCTCCGGGTCGATGTTGCCCAGGAACACCATGCGCGCGTCGCGGAAGCTCTCGGGAATCTCGGGGCGGAAGTCGGCGAAGACCCCGAGCTCGGTGGCGAGCGTGTCGCGTGTGTTCAGATCGTAGGCGTAGCGCCCCGCCCAGAAGAAGCTGCGGCCGGGAGCCGTGGAGACGCCGCCGAAGTCCACCCCCCGCTCGCGCATGAAGTCCAGATCCTGGAGCGGGTAGTCGTCCCCGACCACCCCCACCACCCGCACCGTGCCGAAGAGCGAGGCGGCGGCCGCGAAGTAGTTGGCGGACCCCCCCAGGACCCGCTCCGCGGAGCCGAAGGGGGTCTCCACGGTGTCCAGGGCGACGCTCCCCACTACGAGGACGGACATGGGCTCAGCTTCCGGATTCGGGGAGGGGTTCGGACGCGGACGCGGAGTCGGTCGCGGGCGCCGGTACGGTGGCGGCTTCGGGTCCGGATCCGGGCACCGGTCCGGGTTCGGCCTCCCGCACCATGCGCTCCGGCGCCTCGATCCCGAGGATCCGCAGTCCGTTGCGGAGCACGATCTGCACCGCACGGGACAGCACCAGCCGTGCCCCCCGAAGCTCGGGGTCGTCGGCCAGCACCGCCAGCTCCGGATTGCGGGACGGGTTGCCGGCGTGGTACCAGGCGTTGACCGCACCCGCCAGCTGCTCGAGGTAGTCGCACACCAGGTGCGGCGCACGGGCCTGGGCGGCACGGCCCACCAGCCCCGGAAAGTCCGCGAGCCGCTGCACCAGGTCCCGCTCCAGCTCGTGATCCAGCCGCGCGAGCGACGCACCCTCGGCGGCCACCGCCCCGGGCGCCACCCCCGCCTTGCGGAAGATGGCGTGCATGCGCGCGTGGGCGTACTGGATCTTGTAGACGGGGTTCTTCTCCGAGTGATCCAGGGCGGCGTCCAGGTCGAAGACCAGGTGCCCCTCGGGCTTGCGCATCTGCAGGAAGTAGCGGGTGACGTCCACGCCCGCCTCGTCGAAGAGGTCGCGCAGGGTGGTGTACGATCCGGCCCGCTTGGAGAACTTGACCTCCCGGCCGTCGCGGACGACCCGCACCATCTGGTGCAGCACGTACTCCGGGTAGCCGGCGGGCACGCCCAGCGCCTGCACTCCGGCGCGCACGCGCGCCACGGTTCCGTGGTGATCGGCCCCCTGCACGTTGATGGCGTGGTGGAAGCCCCGCTCCCACTTGTTCATGTGGTAGGCGACGTCGGGCAGGAAGTAGGTGGGGGTCCCGTCCCCGCGCAGCATCACCCGGTCCTTGTCGTCCCCGAATTCGGTGGTCCGGAGCCAGACGGCGCCCTCGTGCTCGTAGACCAGCCCGGTGGCGCGCAGGCGCTCGACGGTGCGCTCCACCTCGCCGCTCAGGTAGAGGGAGGACTCCAGGAAGTACTCGTCGAAGCGGACGCGGAAGTCGGTCAGGTCCCGGTCCTGCTCCGCCCGCAGCACCTCCACCGCGAAGCGACGCATGACGTCCAGGGCCTCGTCGGAGTCGTCGCTCCGGTAGCGATCTCCCTCGCGCTCCAGGAAGGCGCGCGCCACGTCCTTGACGTACTCCCCCTGGTAGCCGCCCTCGGGCAGTTCCGCCGGCACCCCCAGCGCCTGCCGGTACCGGGCCCGGACGCTGAGGGCCAGGTTCTCCATCTGCTTGCCGGAGTCGTTGTAGTAGTACTCACGGTGGACGGCCCACCCGGTCCATTCGAGCAGGGTGGCGATGGCGTCCCCGAGCGCGGCCTGGCGGCCATGGCCCACATGGAGCGGGCCGGTCGGGTTGGCGCTCACCCACTCCACCACGACCGGGGCGCGCCCCCCCGCCCGGGAGCGCCCGAAGTCGGCATCCGCGGCGACGATCTCCGGAAGGGCACCGGCCACACTGGCCGAGGAGAAGCGGAAGTTGAGGAACCCCGGTCCGGCCACCTCGACCGCGGTGACGCCCGCGGCGGCGCGGTCCATGCGGTCCGCGATCTCGTGGGCGATCTCCCGCGGCGGGCGCTTCAGGGCGCGCGCCAGCGTCATCGCCACGTTGGTGGCCAGGTCGCCGTGCGTCGGATCGCGCGGGCGCTCGAGCAGCACCTCCTCGACGGGCGCGCCCATCTCCGCCAGGACGGCCTGCACCGCCCGGCGGATGCGGTCCTGGTCCATCTCAGCCGCCGGAGGGGGAGGGAGGCCGGGACCGGGACGAGCCCGCACCCCCGGCCGGCGCGGCACCCCCGGACGGAGCGGTGCCCCCGGACGGAGCAGTGCCCCCGGACGGAGCGGCGCCCTTTCCCTTCCCCTTCCCCACACCCCCGGCGTCGCCACGACCTCCAGCCTCGGCGGCACGCTTCCCGTCGCCCGACCCCTTGCCCTCACCGGCACCCTTCCCCTCGCCGGCCCCACCGGCGCCCGACCCGCCCGACTCCCGCTCGGCGGCCTTGCGGTAGGAGTCGCTCCGGTAGTCCGTGATGTAGAATCCCTCCCCCTTGAAGAGGAGGCCGGCGCCGGCCGAGAGCAGCCGCTCCGACGCCTGCCCGCACTCGGGGCAGGACGCCACAGGCTCGTCGGACATGCGCTGGAACAGATCGAAGGTGTGCCCCTGCGGGCAGCGGTACTCGTAGGTGGGCATCGTCCCCGGAAATCCTCTGGGTTCAGGACCGCGTACAGCCAGAAAAATTAACGCTTCACGTCGGAGCGCGGGAGCGCCGGGCTCAGGCGTGCCCGTCGTACGTCCCCCACTCCGCCCGCAGCGCGTCCGAGATCTCGCCCAGGGTGGCGCCCCCCTTCACCGCCGCGACGAAGCGCGGCATGAGGTTCTCGCCCGCACGCGCCGCGCTCCGCACGGCCTCCAGCACGGCCCGCACCTCGCCGGCGTCGCGCCCCCCGCGATACGCCGCCAGCCGCTCCCCCTGCGCCGCCTCCAGCGCCGAATAGTCCGGCTGCGGCATGTGCGGCGCCTCCTCCTCCTCGGCGTAGCGGTTCACACCCACCACCACCCGCTCCCCGGCCTCCACCGCCAGCTGATGCCGGTAGGCGGAGCGGTGGATCTCTTCCTGCATGTACTCCACCGCCGCGGCCGCACCACCCAGTTCCTCGATGCGGTCCAGGTAGGCGCGCGCGCGCGTCTCGATCTCGTCGGTGAGCGCCTCCACGAAGTACGACCCCGCCAGCGGGTCGGGGGTTCGCACCACGCCCGACTCCTCGGCCAGGATCTGCTGGGTGCGCAGCGCCAGCCGGGCCGACGTCTCGGAGGGGAGCGCCAGCGCCTCGTCGTAGCCGTTGGTGTGCAGAGACTGCGTTCCGCCCAGCACCGCCGACAGCGCCTGTACGGTCACACGCACCACGTTGTTGAGCGGCTGCTGGGCGGTGAGCGTCGAGCCCCCCGTCTGGGTGTGGAAGCGAAGGCGTGCCTCGCCGTCGGACGCGTCGAAGCGCTCCCGCATGAGCCGCGCCCAGAGCCGGCGTGCGGCCCGGAACTTGGCGACCTCCTCCAGGAAGTCGTTGTGGGCAGCGAAGAAGAAGGAGAGGCGGGGGGCGAAGTCGGCGAGAGGGATCCCCGCGGCCAGCGCCCGCTCGACGTACTCCAGCCCGTTGGCGAAGGTGAAGGCTACCTCCTGGGGGGCCGTCGAGCCAGCCTCGCGGATGTGGTAGCCGGAAATGGAGATCGTGTTCCAGCGGGGCACCTCGGCGGCGCAGAAGGCCATGATGTCCGAGATGAGCCGCAACGAGGCGTCCACCGGGTAGATGTAGGTACCGCGTGCGATGTACTCCTTGAGCACGTCGTTCTGGATCGTTCCGGAGAGGGCGCGCCGGTCGGCGCCCTGTTCGTCCGCGACCGCGATGTAGAGCGCCAGCAGGATCCCGGCGGTGGCGTTGATGGTCATGGAGGTGGAGACCTCCTCCAGACGGATGCCGCGGAAGAGGGCGCGCATGTCGTCGAGCGTGTCGATGGCCACCCCCACGCGCCCTACCTCGCCCGCCGACATGGGATGGTCGGAGTCGTACCCCATCTGGGTGGGCAGATCGAAGGCCACGCTCAGCCCCGTCTGCCCCCGCTCCAGCAGGTAGTGGTAGCGGGCGTTGGTCTCCTGGGCGGTCCCGAAGCCGGCGTACTGGCGCATGGTCCAGGTCCGGCCCCGGTACATGGTGGCGTACACCCCCCGGGTGAAGGGGAAGGCGCCCGGCACCCCCAGCGACTCCCCGGGGTCGGCGGGAGCGTCGCCAGGGCTGTAGAGCGCGCGTACCGGTATGCCGCTGTCGGTCTCGAAGTCCCGCTTCCCGCTCATACCCGGCCTCCCTCGCCCTCGAGCGCCGCGGCTCCGTCCGGACCGGATTCCCCGCCCGGCGCGGCGAAGTCCACGAGCACCTGATCCTTCTCGACCGCCTGCCCGGGGGCCACCAGAATGCGGACCACCACGCCGTCCGCGGCCGCGCGCAGCTCGTTTTCCATCTTCATCGCCTCCACGATGATCACCCCCTGCCCCGCGGTGACGGCCTGGCCCTCCTCGACCTCGACCTTCACGACCAGTCCCGGCATGGGCGCGGTCAGGGGCCGCGGACCGGCCGGACCACCCACGGCGCGGCGCATCTCCCGCAGTCGGTGGGTCCGCTCGTCCACCACCTCCACCCGGAACCCCTCCCCGTCCAGGAACAGGGCCCGCTCGGCCCCGTTGCGCACGCCTGGGACGAGCGAGATGGAGCGCGTCCCGAGGCGCAGGGAGCGTACCCCGCCCTCGCCCCGGGGCAGCAGCCGCGCGGACACGGGCACCCCGTCCAGCAGGACCCGCTCCCCGTCCACCTCCACCTCCAGGACCTCATCCGCTATGGTGACCAGATAGCGCATATCTCCTTCCTGTAACGAGTTGTCGCGTCCATCTCAGGCTCGACCTCACGCTCGGGACACCTCACACCGAACGGCGCTCCAGCACCACGACGGTCTCCACGTGGGGCGTCTGGGGGAAGAGGTCGAAGCCCCGCACCTCGCCCACCCGGTAGGCCGGGCCCAGGCGGGCCAGGTCCCGCGCCAGGGTGGCGGGGTCGCAGCTTACGTAGACCACCCGCGCCGCCGGACGCTCCCGCATCAGCTCGGGGACGGCCGGGTCGAGTCCGGAGCGGGGCGGATTGAGGATCATCCGATCCGCCGGCAGGCACTCCGCCAGGCGCGCCTCCACCCGACCCTCGAGCACCTGCAGCCCGGGCGGCGCCTCCCGCCGGGCCGCGGCCACCGCGGCGGCGTCCAGTTCGATCCCCGTCACCGTCGCCCCCTGGCGGGCCAGCCGGCGACCGTAGGCGCCCACGCCGCAGTAGGCGTCCACCACCCGGAGGCCCTGCACCGCCCCAACCGCGCGCAGCACGGCGACGTGCAGCGCCTCTCCCGCCTCCCGGTTCACCTGCAGGAACGCCTCGGAGGCCACCGGTACCTCCTCGCCGAACCAGCGCTCCCGGACGTCGGCCTCCCCGGCCAGATGGGTAAGCGCGCCGCCACGGGGGCGGTGGGCGATGGCGACCAGGCCCGGGACCGCGGCGAGCAACGCGGAGGCGTCCCCGCCGGGATCGCCCCCCTCCACCACCAGCGCCGCACCCGCGCCCGCCCGTCTCAGGGTCAGGCGCAGGCGCGGTCCGGGGGGAAGGAGCCGGGCACCCCGCCCCCACGCGGTCCTGAGCGCGGTCCAGACCGGCAGGACCTCCGCCTCCGGGAGCAGGCACTCGTCCCGGACCTCCACCAGAGATCCGGGCCGGCCCGCCCGGTGCAGACCCGCGACCACGCGCCCCCCGGGCAGCCGGATGAGGGTAAAGGACATGCGGTTGCGGTAGCGCCACTCGGAGGGGGAGGGCTCCACCGCGGGTGCCTCCACCGCGATGCCTCCCAGCCGGCGGAGCGCCTCGGCGATGCGCCGGCCCTTCCACGCCAGCTGGGCGCGGTAGCGCAGATGCTGCAGCTGGCACCCCCCGCAGGCGCCGAAGAGCGGACAGCGCGGGTCACGCCGGTCGGCGGAGGGACTCAGCACCCGCTCCAGTTCCCCGTTCGCGTAACGTGGCCGCTCGCGCACCACCCGCAGCGACACGCGCTCGCCCGGGAGTGCCCCCGCCACGAAGACGGCACGGCCGTCCGGGAGGCGTCCCACGCCCTGCCCTTCCGCCGAGAGGTCGTGGATCTCGACCCCGGGGTACCCGGCCTCGAGCCCGGTGCCGATGCCGGACCCGGATCGGGGGGTGGACACCGGGGCGGGGGCGTCGCGGTCGCTCAACCGGCCCAGGGCCATGCCCGGGCCCGCCAGGGCGGCAGCGCGGTGCCCGATCCGGCCCCGGAAAGACGGGGGGCGGCCGTCGCACTCCGCACCTCGTGCTCCAGCAACGCCGCCGCCAGCGCCGCGGCCTGGACCGCGCCCGGGGACGAAGCCGGCTCCAGGACGGCCGGATGCTCCTCGATGAACCGGATGGTGAGCCGTCCGGCGAGGAAGTCCTCCTCGTCGAGCAGGCGCCGGTGGAAGGGGAGGCACGTCTCCACCCCCTCGATCACGAACTCGGTAAGCGCCCCCCGGAGCCGCGCCAGAGCGGTGGCACGGTCGCTGCCGTGGACGATGAGCTTGCCCAGGAGCGGATCGTAGTGGAGCCCCACCTGGTAGCCGGGTGCGATGCCCCCGTCCCAGCGCACCCCGGGGCCCTCCGGGATGCGGAGCTGCCGGACGGTGCCGGTGGAGGGGAGGAAGCCGTTGGCGGGATCCTCGGAGGTGACGCGGCACTCGATGGCGTGCCCCTCCAGACGGATCTGGTCCTGGGTGAACGCGAGCGGCTCCCCGGCCGCGACCCGCAGCTGCCACTGCACCAGATCGAGCCCCGTCACCAGTTCCGTGACCGGGTGCTCAACCTGCAGCCGGGTGTTCATCTCCAGGAAGTAGAAGGCGCCGTCCTGGTACAGGAACTCCACGGTGCCCGCCCCCCGGTAGGCCACCGCCTCGGCGGCGCGCACGGCGGCCGTGCCCATGGCCACCCGCTCGTCGGACGTCAGAACCGGAGAGGGCGCCTCCTCGACCAGCTTCTGGTGCCGACGCTGGATGGAGCACTCCCGCTCGCCCAGGTGAACCACATGGCCGTGCGCGTCCCCCAGCACCTGGATCTCGATGTGGCGGGGGCGCCCGAGGTACTTCTCAACGTACACGGAGCCGTCCCCGAAGGCGGCCTGTGCCTCGCGGCGGGCGGCCTCGAAGGCGCGCGCCAGCGCGCCTTCCTCCTCCACCACCCGCATGCCCTTGCCACCGCCCCCCGCGGCGGCCTTGAGCAGGACCGGGAATCCGATCTCCCGCGCCGCGGCCAGAGCGTCATCGGCCGTCCCGGCGGGTTCCACGATGCCCGGAACGATGGGCACACCCGCGGCCTGCATCCGGCGGCGGGCCTCGGTCTTGTCCCCCATGGCCGCGATGGTGTCCGCGGTGGGGCCCACGAAGACGAGTCCCGCCTCCTCGACCGCCTGCGCGAAGGGCGCCCGCTCGGAGAGGAAGCCGTAGCCGGGGTGGACGGCGTCCGCCCCCGTCTCGCGGGCCGCCGCGAGGATCCGGTCCACGCGCAGGTAGCTCTCGGCCGACGGAGCGGGGCCCAGCAGGATGGCCTCGTCGGCCAGCAGAACGTGGGGGGCCTGATCGTCGGCCTCGGAGTACACGGCCACGGTGGCGATGCCCATCTCCCGGGCGGCCCGGATGATGCGGCAGGCAATCTCTCCGCGGTTGGCGACCAGGAGCTTCTTGAGCACGGACGGGCTCCGACAGGGGGTGGCGGCTACGCAAGTCTAGCCCATGCCCCGGGCCGGAGGAACCCCGTGCGGGCGCCGCGCCGGCGCCCGCACGGGGCCGGATCGGGCGGGGGTCAGCCCCCCCTGCGGCGCCCCAGTACCTCCACGTCGCGTCCCCGGCGGAGCACCTTGAGACGCACCTCCTCGTCGGGGCCGTACGAGCCCAGGATCCGGAGCGCGTGCGCGGGGCTCGAGACCTCACGCTCACCGACCGACAGCAGCACGTCCCCGGCCCGCAGACCAAGGGTGGAGGTCGCCGCCGCGTCCACCACCAGGACCCCCGCGGCGGGGGCGTCGAAGTACTCGGCCAGCCCCGGGTTGAGGGCGATGAACTCGACCCCGTCCAGGCAGTTGCCGCCGCCGGAGAAGAGGCCCACCCCCGAGAACCGCTCGCCCGCCACGGTGCGGCAGGGATCGTCCCCGTACACCGAGAACGCCGTCCAGCGGGGGGGCAGCGAATCCGCCCGGAATCGCAGGACGCGCGCCCGCTCCCCCACCTCCTCGGGCCCGAACGCACCGCGCAACGCCTCGACCTCGGCGCGGATGCGCGGCGCGAGCGCCTCCAGCTCACGCACGTTCATGCGCACCTCGTCGGGATCGAAGCGGAAGGTGCCCTCCCCCATCCGGATCGAGATGGCGGTGGCCGCCTCGGGCGTGACACGGGCGGTGCGGCGCTCACCGCCACGCAGGTACTCGACTTCGACCTCCTCGCCGGGCTCGAGCGCCCCCACCAGACGGGCGAATCGCTGCGCCGGCAGGGAGCGGTCCGGATCCAGCTCGGCCTCGGCGGCCGTGTCCGCGAGTGGCTGCGTGAGCGGGCGCCCCGCAACCCGCACCACCACGTCTTCCGCCCGCAACCCGGCCCGTGCGGCGGGTCCGTCCTCCTGGATTTCGGAGATGCGCACGCCGCCCACGCCCGCGGTACCCGCCTCCTCGGCCTCCGAGATCCAGACGCCCATGCGGGCGCGGCGTGAGAAGTCCCCGTCCGTACGGGGGCCGCGCACGATCTCCACGCGCGGCACCCGCAGGCAGGTGCAGTTCTCGATCTCGTTCCCGTTCCGGTCCACGCAGCGACACTCGCGCAGGGCCTCGCGCCGCACGTCCTGCGCTGTGAGGGGGGCGCCGGCGAATCCCGCGGCCAGCGCCGCCACCGCCACGACCGCCACCCGCCCCCGACTCCACCGCCCGGACCGTTCCCTGTGCGCCGGGGCGCACCGCTCGGCACTCCTCATCCTTGTCCTCCCAGGGGTGGGCCCCGGCGCCGC
This sequence comes from Longimicrobiales bacterium, assembly GCA_032250975.1. Lineage (GTDB taxonomy): Bacteria > Gemmatimonadota > Gemmatimonadetes > Longimicrobiales > Gaopeijiaceae > Gaopeijia. The sequence continues at coordinate 19,619 of JAVVFC010000018.1, forward strand.
CGGGGCCGTACAACCGTCTTCCTCAACCATGGGATGCGCGCACGCGCCCGGGGGTTGTCCGGGAGGGGGCGTAGCGAACGTCAGAGCGGGATGTTGCCGTGCTTGCGGACCGGGTTGGCGTCCCGTTTGTTGCGCAGCATGTCCAGCGCCGAGATCAGGCGCGGGCGTGTGGCGCGGGGATCGATGACGTCATCCACGAAGCCGCGCGCCGCCGCGATGTAGGGGTTGGCGAACATCTCCCGGTACTCCTCGATGCGCGCCTCGGTGGCCGCCTCGGGATCGTCGGCCTCGGCGAGCTCCCTGCGGAAGAGGACCTCCACCGCGCCCTTGGGGCCCATCACGGCGATCTCGGCCGTGGGCCAGGCGAGATTCAGGTCGCCCCGGATGTGCTTGGAGTTCATGACGTCGTAGGCGCCGCCGTAGGCCTTGCGGGTGATGACGGTGACCTTGGGGACGGTTGCCTCGCAGAAGGCGTAGAGCAGCTTGGCCCCGTGGCGGATGATACCGCCATGCTCCTGGTTCACCCCGGGGAGGAAGCCGGGCACGTCCTCGAACACCACCAGCGGGACGTTGAAGCTGTCGCAGAAGCGCACGAAGCGGGCCGCCTTGGTGGCCGAGTCGATGTCCAGCACCCCGGCCAGCACGGCCGGCTGGTTGGCGACGACGCCCACCGAATGGCCGCCCAGATGGGCGAAGCCGGTCAGGATGTTGCCGGCGAAGTCGGGCTGCACCTCGTAGAAGGCCCCGTCGTCCATCACCGCGCGGAGCACGTCCCGCATGTCGTAGGGACGGTTGGGATTGTCGGGGACGATCTCCAGCAGCGCCTCATCCCGGCGGTGGGCGGGGTCCGTGCCCGGGCCCGCCGGGGGAAGCTCGGTGTTGTTCTGGGGAATGAAGCGGAAGAGCTCCCGCACCGCCTCGAGCGACTCAGGTTCGGAGTCGTGCGCGAAGTGGGCCACCCCGGACGTGCCGGCGTGGACGTCCGCCCCACCCAGCCCCTCCATGTCGATGTCCTCGTGGGTGACTGTCTTCACCACGTTGGGGCCGGTGACGAACATGTAGCTCGTTCCCCGCACCATGTAGACGAAGTCGGTGATGGCGGGGGAGTAGACCGCCCCGCCGGCGCACGGCCCCAGGATGACGCTCACCTGCGGGATCACGCCCGAGGCGAGGGTGTTGCGCAGGAAGATGTCGGCGTACCCGCCCAGCGAGACCACGCCCTCCTGGATGCGCGCACCCCCGGAGTCGTTCAGCCCCACGAGGGGCGCACCGTTCTTGAGCGCCAGGTCCTGGAGCTTGACGATCTTCTCGGCGTGCGCCTCGGAGAGCGAGCCACCGAAGACCGTGAAGTCCTGCGAGAAGACGTAGGTCAGGCGCCCGTGGATGGTCCCGTAGCCGGTCACCACGCCGTCGCCCAGGAACTTCCTGTCCTCCAGGCCGAAACCCGAGGCGCGATGGGTGACGAAGCGGTCCAGTTCCACGAACGAGTCCTCATCCAGGAGCAGCGCGAGCCGCTCGCGCGCCGTGAGCTTGCCTCGTTCGTGCTGGGCGGCGATGCGCTCCTCGCCCCCGCCCAGCTCCGCTTGCCGGCCGAGGCGTTCCAGCTGCCGGAGCTTCTCCTGCATGGACATCGGTGCGGCGACCTCGGATCAGGGGGTGGGTGGCGGCGGGCAGGTGTAGCCCGCAGGGCGTCCCGGGCCCTCCGGAATCTCACCGGTTTCGTCGTCGGGGGGGTAGGGGCGGAAACGCGGCTCGGGAAGCAGGCCGGACGGAATCGCGACCGGGGATCCGGCGTCCAGACAGACCATGTGGTGGGCCCGGCGCACGCGGCCCTCCTCCACCGAAAGGCGTCCGGTGGCGCCCGCGAAGCCCTCCGTCCGGGCGAGGAAGGACGCGACCTGGTCGGCGCTGCCCGCCCCCGCCCAGATTGCGCGCAACACCAGGGAGGCGGCGTCGTAGCCCAGCGCTTCGCCCCCCTCCTCGACCAGGCTCCGCCGGAATCGGGACTCGTACGCCTCCCGGAAGCGTTCGTACCCCGGGCTCGCGGGTCCCGGGCGCTCCGCGGAGGCCACCACCACGCCGTCCAGGTGGCGGGCGTCCACCTCGGCCAGCACCTGGGGATCGGTCCACCCGCTGGTGCCCAGCACCCGGATCCCCAGCGTGTCCACCCCGAAGAAGGTGATCTGAGGCGCCATCCCCATCAGATCCTCGGGGGGAGCGGGGAGTACGATGGCCTCCGGTTCGAGCGCGGCCGCGCCCCGGATCTGCGCCTCCCAGAACGTCGCGCCGGGCTCGTAGGGGAAGGTGCCCAGCACCGTGCCTCCCTCCTCCTGGAAGCGCCGCGCGAAGCGGTCGGCCTCCTCGGCCGAACTTCCCCGCAAGGCGTGGATCACGGCCACGCTGCGGATCCCACCGGCGGACGCCCATGCGGCCAGCGCGTCGGCGGCGCCCGGATCGAAGGCGTTCAACGACAGGATGCGCTCCGCGCCGGCGGGCACCTGGTAGGCGGTGGGCGAGATGATGGGGACGCGGTTCCGTGCCGCCGCGCCCGCCGCAAGCTCCTCGTCCAGCAGGAGCCCCAGCACCGCCACCGCACCCTGCCCCTCGACCGACCGGACCAGGTTGGCTGCGGTGGCGGGATCGCCCCCGTCGTCCAGCACCAGAAGCTCGACCTCGGAACCGAGCCCCCACGCCTCGACCGCCGCCTCCACGCCCTCCCGCACCTGCTGGGCGAAGGTCTGGAACGCGGGGGAGCCCCCCAGCGGCAGCACCAGTCCGAGCGGCGCCGGGCGCCCGTCCGGGCGGGGCACGGGGCGGTCCTCGGCCAGCGCCTCGGCGGCGGCCAGGTCGGTTCCCTCCACCCCGGCCGCAATCGCCTCTCCCGCCAGCCGGCGGGCTTCGGCATCGTCCCCGGCCAGCCTCAGGAGCCGGGCCCGGGCAACCTGCACCACCGGCCTGAGGGGCTGGCCTTCCTCCGTGGCCGCCAGCACCCGGCCGAGCACGGACGGGTCGACGGCCTGGGACGCGTACCGCACCCAGTCGGCCACCTCCGGCCCGGGGGCGGGATCGCCGGGGGGCAGCGAGAGCGCGGCGGCGAGGCCGGCCTCCACCTCGCCCAGCCCCACCAGGACCCGCGCCTGGGTCAGCCGCGCGGGGCCCACGCGTGGATCCCCGGTCGGCAGCACGGCGAGCAGCCGCTCCAGGTCGGCGCGCACCTCGGCGGCCAGTGGATTCCGGGCGGTCTCCTCAGGATCCGCCCCCGGCGGGTCGCCCCCGGGCACGGTCGGAAGCGTCGGCTCCAGGGCGTCCGCGCCGGCCCGCGCACGGATCCAGAGGGCGTCCACCGAGACCCGGCTTCCCGGGTAGGATTCCACAACCCGCGAGGCGGACGCGCGGGCCTCCTGCAGGCTTCCCTCCGCCAGCGCCTTCGCCGCGGCGTCGTGAAGCGCGCGGGCGGCCGCCTCCTCCCGGGCCGGGAGCGGGCCTGGCGCCAGGGTCGGGACCGGCGGACCCTCGTCGGCGGGCCCGGACGCGGGTGCGACCGACGTGCACGCCGCCCCCGCCAGCAGCAGCAGGACGGCAGGGACGGCGCGCACGGATCCGGTCATGACGGCGGGTGCGGGATCAATCCCTGGAGTCGTCGCCTTCGTCGTCCCCGGCGGCCTCCGCCTCCGGCTCCGCGTCGGCATCCTCGGCACCCGCGTCGGCATCCTCGGCACCCGCGTCGGCATCCTCGGCACCGGCACCGGCATCCTCCCCGGCGCCCGACTCCTCCTGGGCCGACTCCTCCTCGTCCGGCTCGGCCGGACGGGGGCGACGCTCGGGCACCTCGGTCACCTCGAGCACGATGCGCCGGTTGGCCGCGTCGGACTCGATCACCCGCAGGCTGACCGGCACCCCCGCTCCATAGTACTCCTCGAGCCGGTTGGCGTCGTCCACCCCCGAGTGGGAGGCGGGCACGAAGCCCTCGATGTCGTCACCAAGGTCCATCACCACGCCCTTGTCCTGCACGCGGGCCACCGTTCCGTCGCACTCGTACCCGGGCACGAAGGTCTCGCTGATGGACGGCCACGGGTCGTCCTGGGTCTGCTTGATCCCGAGCGAGATGCGCTTGTTCTCGGCATCCACGTCGAGCACCATGACCTTCACCTCGTCGCCCTTCTGCACCAGCTCCGAGGGGTGCTCCACCCGCTTGGTCCACGACATGTCGGAGACGTGCACGAGCCCGTCGATACCGGGTTCGATCTCCACGAAGGCGCCGAAGGACGTGAGGTTGCGGACCACGCCGTCCAGGGTCGTGCCCGTGGGGTACTTGACCGGCAGGGCCAGCCAGGGATCCTCCTCAATCTGCTTCATGCCGAGCGAGATCTTCTCGTCCTTGGGGTCCACCTTGAGGACCACCGCTTCGATCTCGTCGCCGATGTTCACCAGCTTGGACGGGTGGCGCACGTTGCGCGTCCAGGACATCTCGGAGATGTGCACCAGTCCCTCGACGCCCTTCTGCAGTTCCACGAAGGCGCCGTAGTTGGTGATGGAGACCACCTTGCCCCGCACGCGCGAACCCACCGGGTACTTCTTGTCGATGTCGGTCCAGGGATAGGGCAGCAGTTGCTTGAGCCCGAGAGAAATTCGCTCGCGGTCCCAGTCGATGTCCAGCACCTTGACGTCCAGCTCCTGCCCGATCTCGACCACCTCGCTCGGGTTGGCCACCCGACCCCAGGACATGTCGGTGATGTGCAGCAGTCCGTCCAGCCCGCCCAGGTCGATGAAGGCGCCGAAGTCGGTGACGTTCTTGACCGTCCCCTCGCGCACCTGGCCGACCATGAGCTCCTTGACGAGCGTCTTGCGCTTCTTCTCCCGCTCCGTCTCCAGGATCACGCGGCGCGAAACGACGATGTTCCGGCGCCGCTTGTTGAGCTTGATGATCTTGAAGGAGTAGATCTCGCCGATGAGGTCGTCGATGTTGGGCACGCGGCGCAGTGCGATCTGAGAACCGGGGAGGAATGCGTCCACGCCCATCAGATCCACCGTGACGCCGCCCTTGATCTTGCGGACCAGCGTTCCCTTGACCGGACGGTCCGCCTCATGGGCCTCGCGGATCTTCTCCCAGACGCGCAGGAAGTCGGCCTTCTTCTTGGAGAGCACGACGATCCCGTCGTCATCCTCGAGGCTCTCGAGCAGGACCTCGACCTCCTCGCCGACCTCGGGCGTCTCCTTGAACTCATCCTTGGCGACCGAACCCTCGGACTTGAAGCCGAACTCGAGGATGACGGCGCCGTCGGTGACACGCAGGACCCGGGCCTTGACGATCTCGCCCTCGCGGATGTTCTGGAAGTCCGCCTGGTACTCGTCCAGGAGGGCTTCGAAATCACCGCGCGGGATGTCCAGCTCCTCGTCGCCGTAGGGGTCGTGCAGGAGCTCGGGCGAAATCCCGTGCGGCCCCTCCTCCTCGTCCTCCTCGTCGTCCTCCACGCCCTCGATCACCTCACCGGTCAGGGCGTCGACCATGATCCCGGCCTCCTCGGCCAGCTCCTCGTCTGTGAGCTCCCCGTCCTCGTCGGAGGATGCGGGGGCGGGGGAATCCGGCGCGGCGGCCTCCGCGTCGACGGAATCGGTCTCGGGGGAATCCGGCGCGGCGCCTTCCGCCTCGGGGGACTCGGCCCCGGGGGTCAGCTTCTCGTCCTTCTCGTCTGCCATGGTCGTCTCGCTCCATCTCGGAGCCGGGTTGCCGGGCCGCGCCCCCGCCTGGGGTGGCTCCCGGGTTCTGGGAAAGGAAGAACGGCCGGGGACGCGCCTCGCGCCCGGGCCGTTCGCGACAACCCCGGTGATGTCAGGGGTATAGCAGGGGAAAGCTATTCCGGGCCCGGGGCCCCGTCAACGCGCGCCGTGGCTCCCCGGGGGCGTTCTCCGGCGCCCTCAGGGTGCCGCGGGGCCCGGAGGGGCCCGCCGCCGCGCCACTTCCCGGGCGTAGGCGACGATGCGGTCCACCTGCTCCTGGAAGCCCAGCCGCGTCGTGTCCAGCACCAGAGCCCCCTCCGGTTTGCGCAGGGGCGCGACCGCGCGCTCCCGGTCCTGCCGGTCTCGGGCAGCCAGCCGCGCCGCCTCCGCACGTACCTGCCCGAGGTCGGGGTGCTCCACCCCCCGGTCCCCCAGCCTCCGGCGGGCGCGTTCGTCGATGTCCGCCACCAGAAAGACCTTGGTCCACGCCTGCGGAAAGACCACCGTGCCCATGTCGCGGCCGTCGGCCACCAGCCGGCCCTCCACCGCCGCCGCCCGCTGCGCCCCCAGCAGCCAGCGCCGCACCGCGGGGATGCGCGCCGCCGCCGGGACGCGCTCGGTCACCTCGAGCGTGCGCAGCTCCGGGCCGAGCGGCACCCCGTCCAGCCGGATCTCGAGGGTGGACGCGGCCGGCAGGACCTGCACGCCCAACGCCTCCAGGCGTGCCGGCGTCAACTCGGACCACGCCTCCGGCGCGACACTGCTCCGCAGCAGCGCACAGGTCACGGCGCGGTAGAGCGCTCCGGAATCCAGGTAGCGGTAGCCCAGCACGCGGGCCACCGCCCGGGCGGTGGTGGACTTGCCCACGCCCGCGGGACCGTCCAGCGTGACCAGCGTGCGCGCACGCGGGTCGCCGGCGTCGTAGTCGAGGGCGCCGCCCCCGCGGAAGGCGCTCCCCTCAGCCACCGGCCGCCAGCGCTTCGAGAAACCCCCAGAAGCCGGGGAAGCTCACCTCGACCGCGCCCGCACCCTCCACCTCGATGTGGTTGCCGGGCTGAGCCCCGAGCACGCCGAACACCATCGCGATACGGTGGTCGTGATCGGAAGCAACCCGTCCGCGGAGCGGCGCGGCCGTCCCCTCCACCTCGAGTCCGTCGGGCAGCTCCCGCGCCGTCACGCCCACCGCGTTCAGATTCCGGACCAGCGCCCGGATGCGGTCGGTCTCCTTCACCCGCAGTTCCGCCGCACCCGTGATGCGGGTCACCCCGTCGGCGCGCGCCGCCGCCACCGCCAGGGCGGGAAGCTCATCGATGGCGCGCACCACGTCCTCACCGCCGATCTCCACCGCCTGGAGCCCCGAGGCCCGTGCCACCACCGTCCCCACCGGCTCTCCACCCGCGTCCCCCGTCACCTCGGCCTCCACCGCACCGCCCATGCGCCGGAAGTGATCCAGGAAGCCGGTGCGGGTCGGGTTCAGCCCCACCCCCTCCACCCGCACCTCGCCCGCGCCCACCCCGAGCAGCGCCGCCAGCACCGGGAAGGCCGCCGAGGACGGGTCTCCCGGCACCTCCAGGTCCAGGGGGCGCAGGCGCGCGGGCGGATCGCGCAGTTCCACGCGCCGCCCCGCATCCCGCACGTGCGTCACCACCGTCGCCCCCGCCTCACCCAACATCCGCTCCGTGTGGTCGCGCGACGCCCCCGGCTCACGCAGCAGGACGGGCACGCCGGCCGCCACCCCCGCCAGCAGGAGCGCGCTCTTCACCTGGGCGCTGGCCACCGGCAGGTCCAAGTCCACTCCCTTGAGGGCCCGCACCGGGCCCACCCGCACCGGCAGCCTGCCGTCCTGCTCCGGGAAGTGGAAGACGGCCCCCATGGCCTCGAGCGGCCCCGTGACCCGTCCCATGGGCCGGCTCCTGAGGGAGGCGTCCCCCGTCACCACGGCGGGGAAAGGCTGCCCCGCCAGCACGCCCAGGAGCAAACGCGCGCCCGTCCCGGAGTTGCCCAGGTCGAGCGGTGCCTGAGGGGCCCGCAGCCCCCGCAGCCCCACCCCCTTGATGCGGACCGGTGCCCCGTCCCGGGGGAGGGGCGGAATTCCCACGCCCAGCGCCCGCAGCGCCTCCGCCGTCGAGCAGGGGTCGGCAGCCGGGAGCAACCCCTGCAGCCGGCTCTCGCCCTCGGCCAGCGCCGCCAGGATGAGTGCCCGTTGGGTGATGGACTTGTCGCC
>JAVVFC010000190.1:0-5520 GCA_032250975.1 Longimicrobiales bacterium
CCGGCTGCCGCCCACCCTGTCCCCCCCAACCACACCCGACCATGGCCGACGCCAAGATCACCATCTCTCCCAACGGCTCCCTCAAGGTGGAGGGCACCGTGCCCCTCCAGGACGCGGAAGGGAACACGATCCCCACCGCAGAGGATCGGCCGTACTTCCTCTGCCGCTGCGGCCATTCCGCCCGCAAGCCCTTCTGCGACGGCGCCCACAAGCGGGTCGGCTTCGACGGAACGCTGGCGGGCTGATCCGGCCCGGCGGGGATGGCGCCCGCCTGAACACCCACGTGCCTGTGGGGTTGGCTGGGACACACCCGCGATTCCTTCAGCCACAGGGAGCACCCCGAATGGCCCAGGCGAAAGACGGCGATACCGTCCACATTCACTACACCGGCACCCTCGAGGACGGCCAGGTGTTCGACAGCTCGCAAGACCGCGACCCCCTCTCCTTCACGCTCGGCGAAGGCCAGGTCATTCCCGGCTTCGAGGAGGCCGTCCGAGGCATGGCGAAGGGCGAGCGGAGGACCACCACCATCCCGCCGGAGAACGCCTATGGGCAACGCCAGGATTCGCTCACGCTGGCCTTCCCCCGCGCGGAGCTTCCGGACGGACTCGACCCCCAGGTGGGGCAGACGCTCAACATGCAGACATCCGAGGGGCAGAACATCCCGGTGCGCGTGGTCGACAGCACGGACGACACTGTACAGCTGGACGCCAACCACCCCCTGGCCGGAGAGGCTCTGACCTTCGAGATCGAGCTGGTCGAGATCGGGTAGCGCCGCCCCCCCTACCCCACGGCCGCCAGCTCCCGGTAGAGTCGCACCATGCTCCGGATCCCCTTCGCCACCTGTGAGGCGGGGATCCACTCGTTGGGGGCGTGCATGTTGGCGCCCGGCAGCGCGAAGCCCAGCACCGCCACCGACGGGGTGAGGACCTCCTGCAGATCCCGGGCGATGGGGAGCGTTCCCCCGTGCGCCACCCGCGCCGGCTCCACCCCGTAGACCTCCGCCAGCGCGCGCCCCGCCGCCTCGAAGAGGGGTCCGGCGGGGTCCGACCGGAAGGGCGGATTGGCCTGGTGCCCCTGCACGGTGACCTCAACACCGGACGGGGTGTGCCGCGCCACGTGGCGCCGGAGAAGGTCCACGATCTCGGCCGGATCCTGGTCCGGCACCAGCCGGCAGCTCACCTTGGCCGCGGCCCGCCCCGGGAGGACCGTCTTCTTCCCCGGCCCCGTGTATCCGCCCACGATCCCGTTCACGTCCAGGCAGGGTCGGATCCAGAGGCGTTCCCAGGTGGTGAAGCCCGCCTCGCCCGTGAGTGCGACACCCCCTGCCGAATGGCGGAAGCCCTCCTCGTCGTACCCCAGCGCCCGCCACGCGGCCCGCAGAGGCGCATCGGCCTCCCGCACCCGGTCGTAGAAGCCCGCCACCGCGACCCGCCCGTCGGCGTCGTGGAAGGAGGCCACGATGCGGGCCAGCGCGTGCGCGGGATTGGGGACCGCGCCCCCGTACTGCCCGGAGTGGAGGTCGTGCCCCGAGGCCCGCACCTCGATCTCCACGTAGGCCAGCCCCCGCATCCCGAAGATCAGGGAGGGCCGGTGCGGGGAGAACATCATGGAGTCGGCAATGACGGCGTGGTCCGCGGCCAGCACCTCCCGGTGCTCCCGGACGAAGGGGGCCAGGTGCGTGCTCCCCACCTCCTCCTCCCCCTCGAAGAGGAGGATGAGGTTCACCGGGATCCCGCCGTTGGCGAGCGCCGCCTCCGCGGCGGCGATCTGCAGGACCACCTGGGCCTTGTCGTCGGCCACACCGCGCCCGACGAGGTTCTCCCCCTCCCGCACCAGCGTGAACGGGGGCGAGCGCCAGGCCTCGACCGGATCCGGGGGCTGCACGTCGTAGTGGGCGTACACCAGCAGCGTGGGGGCCTCGGGTCCCACGACGTGGCGCCCCACCACGATGGGGTGGCCGCCGGTCGGGTGCACCTCCGCCGTCAGCCCTGCCGCGGCCATGCGCCCGCGCACCCAGTCGGCGGCCGCGGCCACGTCGTCGGCGTGCGCCGGGTCGGTCGAGATGCTGGGGATGGCCACCAGTTCGGCGAAGTGGTCCAGGAAGCGGGGGAGGTTCGCCTCGACCCAGCGGTCGGAGCGGGCGTGGCCGGAGCCGGTGAGGTCTGTGTCCATGGGCGGAAAGCTGGACTCCCGGCCCCGCGCCCGCCACCGTGACCGGCACGGAACCCGTCCCATCTCTCCTCCATCCGAGGCCCGTTGTGAAGACCGTCGCCACCCCCCACGCGCCCGCTCCCGCGGGCCACTACTCCCAGGCCGTGATCCACAACGGCACCGTCTACGTGGCCGGACTCCTCCCCTGGGACCCCGCGGACCCCGAGGCCCCTCTGGGGGACGCCGCCGACCAGGCCCGCCGGGTCCTGAGGAGCCTGGAGGCCGTTCTCACCGCGGCCGGATCCCGCCTGGACCTCCTCCTGCAGGTCACCGTCTACGTCTCGCGCCTCGAGGACTGGGGAGCGGTGAACGCCGTCTTCGTCGAGGTGCTGGGCGCGCATCGCCCCGCCCGGGCGGTCGTCCCCGTGCTCCCGCTCAAGCGGGGTGCGGCGCTGGAGTTGGTCGCGACGGCGGCGGTGGCGGATCCGCCCCCAGCGTAAACGGCGTGGACGGGGGCGCACCGGCGGCGGCCGAAGGTCCCCTACCCTGCGTGCGGTGCAGCCCCCTTCCTCCCCCCGCGCACGAGCTTCTCCCGGTGCACGTGTCCGGCCACCATCAGCTCGGCCATCTCCACGCAGCGGTCCACCAGTCCGCGGGCGCCTTCCCGCAGCGCCTCGCTCTGCTGCACGGCGCGCACGTTGTTCTCCATGTCCTCCGCGCTCCACCCGCGCGAGTGGGCGATGTAGGGGAACTGCGGGAACTGGCACCCCACCTCGGAAAAGAAGGCGAGCATCTGCCCCGCCACCCCCTGCACGTTGTCCTGGCCGCCGGTGATGACGAGACCGACCACCTTGTTCCGGAGCAGGTGCCGGCCCGCGATCGTCTCCTGGTTCTGGATGCAGTTCATGCGCTCCACCATGCGGTAGTAGAGCGAGCTCGCCGCACCCCACCGGATAGGGGTCGCCACCAGGATCACGTCCGCCCAGTGCACGAAGGCCTCGTAGACCCGGTCCATCTGGTCGTCCGGATCCATCTGGGTGATGGAGCAGGGCCAGGTGCAGGCGTGCGCGGACTTGGAGTAGTAGCCCTCGCAGGGGCGCACGGCGAGGTCCCGCAGGCGGATGCGGCGCACCTGGCACCCGAGCGTCTCGGCGTGGTCCAGGCCATGGTCCAGCAGCGCCTCCGACGTGCTGTAGCGCGGAAGGGCCGCCGGCATCATGGTGGTCGAGATCCCGGCCACCCGCACCGGGCCGTCCTCGCGCCGCACCTCCCGGGTCAGCGGGTGCGGCGGGTGCGGCGCCCGGGAGCGCTTCGAGGCCGCGACCCGGTTCACCCACACCCGACCGTTCCGGACCTCGACCGCGTAGGTCGGGACGCGGTCCGCCTCATAGCCCGGCTCGCCCTCGCCGGTCCCGCGGTGAAACTTCCAGAAGTGCCAGGGGCACACCAGGTAGTCCCCGTCGAGCGTGCCCTCCCCCAGGGGTCCGCCGACATGGTTGCAGGCTCCGGAGATTGCCGTGAAGCGCCCGTCGCGGTGGATCAGCGCCAAGCGGAGGCCGCGGGCGTCGACCGCCTGCACCTCGCGCTTCGAGAGCGCTTCCACGGGTCCCAGGTCGAACCAGTCTTCGCGCTCGCTCATGCGGTGCCTCGCGTGGGGAATGCCGGGTGCCGGGGCAAGGTAGGATCGAAACGGGAGGGAGCAAGCGCGCGGACCTCCTCCCCCCGTCCAGCAGTACCATTCACGATGACGCCTTCCCTCCCCCCGCGGCCCTGCTCGTTCAACCTGCGAACAGGCGCCGGGGCGCTGGTGCTGACGCTCCTTGGCGGCGTCCCGGCCGCCGCGCAGTCGGGGGTTTCTCCAGGTTCCGTTTCAGCGGGTACGGGAGGGATTCGCGGTGTGGTCTACGACAGCTCCGCGCTCGCTCCCCTGCCGGGCGCCCGGGTGACGCTGCTGACCCCGGACGGACTCCGGGAAGCGGCGGAGACGGCGACCGACGGCCGGGGCCGGTTTCACTTTCCGGTCGTCGAGGCGGGCGACCGGAGGCTGATCCTCTCCCACCCCCGCCTGGCCGAGCTGGGGCTCACGCCCCTGCTTGCGAGCCACGCGGTGGTGTCCGGCGAGGAGGCGGTGGTCACCCTGGGCCTCCCGTCACTCGCCACCCTCTGGCCGCTCTACTGTCCGGATGACCCGTACCCGGGCACCGGCCCCGCCGCGGCTGAAGACCCGGACGCGCCAATGGGGCGCGGGGTGCTGTTCGGGCGGGTCCTGGATGCCGTGACGGGTGTGCCCCAGCCGGTGCTGGAGGTCGAAGCGAGGTGGCGGGACATCTCCGGAAGGCGGGGTCGCGCCCGCGACCGCACGGACGGGAGTGGTTCCTTCACGCTTTGCGGGGTGCCCCCCGGGGCGGTCGTGACCCTGAGTACCGACTTCGCGGGTGAGATCGTGTTTGAGGAACGGGTTCAGTTGCAGAGCGCCCCCGTCCAGGCCCGCGAATTGAAGGTGGTGTTGGGACGCCCGGGCACGGTTCAGGGCAGGGTGTCCGACGCCGCGTCCGGGGCGCCCATCGAGGCAGCGGTGGTGACGCTGGCCGGGACCGAGCATCGTGGGGTCACGGGCCGGAATGGAGAATTCCGGTTCACAGGTCTGGAGCAGGGCGTGTACCTCCTGCAGTTGGAGCACCTCGCCTACGGACGTCAGACCCGGGAGTTGGTGCTCGGAAGCCGCACGCTCCAGGTGGACGTCCGCTTCTCGCAGGAGGCCGTCACACTCGAAGGAGTGACGGTCACCGTCCTGAATCCGCGCCTGGAGGACGAGGGCTTCTACCAGCGGCGGCGAAGACACGCCGCCACCCCCGCGACCCACCTCACCGCCGACGAACTCCTGGCCCGGTCCGCGACCAGCCTCCCATGGGCCTTGAGGAACATCGAGCACACCGAGCTTCGCATGGCCGGCCCCGACGGCCCGGCGCTCATCTTCCGCCGCCGGGACGCCCCCCCCTGCACGCTTCCGGTCTATCTGGACGGCGTTCCCCTGATGGGTGCGTTCAGTCTGGGGAACCTTCGGCCTGACGAGGTGCTGGCGGTCGAGGTGTATCCCCCGCCACCCATAGGCCCACCCCTGCCGGCAGAGCTTCGCCGCATCGGCGTCCCGGGCTGCGGAGCCGTCCTGATCTGGACCCGATAAGGACGGCGGGCCACGGGGGCGCCGCCGCGCCGGGGGTGTGGCGGACCGGACCGCGAGGGAGCAGGGTAGCGAGGGAGGCACGCCGGATCCACCCCGGATCCACCCCCTCCCACCCTTCCTGCGGATTTCGACCATGACTCCCCCGTCCCCCTCGCGCATCCGCCGCCCCCGGGCCCCCACCC
>JAVVFC010000191.1:0-5507 GCA_032250975.1 Longimicrobiales bacterium
GACCCGGGGCCACATCGCTCAGCTCATCATCTCCGGCGATCCCAACACGGTCTTCGTGGACAACGTCTACTTCCACAACTGAGTCCGCATCCACGGCGAACCCCGGGAGGTCCCGAGGACCATGGCCACCACGTCTGCCTGCCACACACCCGCCTCCGTCGAGGAGGCCCGGGGCCGGCCCCTGGCTGACGTGGTGCTGGAGACGATCTGGCACCACCGCCGCATCTCCCGGGCGGATCTGGCCCGGACACTGGGCATCTCCCGCTCGCGCGTCTCGGACATCGTGGGGGACCTGCTGGAGACGGGGTTGGTCGAGGAGGGGGGAGCGGGCCCGAGCCGGGGCGGACGGCGGGCGATCCTGCTCGCCTTCCGGGACGACGCGCACGTGATCCTGGGCGTGGACATGGGCGCCACCCACGTGGCCGTCGGGCTCACCGACCTGCGCGGGCGCATCCTGGTCTGGCACGACCGGGACCACCCGGTGCGGGAGGACCCGGCGGGCACCCGCGCCCTGATCACGGAGCTCTGCGACCGGAGCCTGAAGGACTGGGGCGGCCCGCGCGACCGGCTGATCGGGATCGGCATCGCGGTCCCGAGCCCGGTGGACCCGCGCTTTCCGGACCGCCTCTCGAGCGTGGTGTTGCCGGCGTGGGAAGGGGAGAGCGGCTTCGGTCCGCTGCGGGAGCGCTACGGGGTGCCGATCTTCGTGGACAACGACGCCAACCTGGGCGCGGTGGCGGAGCGGTGGTGGGGCGCGGGGCGGGGCGTGGAGCACTTCACCTACATCAAGCTGGCCACCGGGATCGGGGCCGGGCTGATGATCGGGGGGGACGTCTACCGGGGCGCGACCCAGGTGGCGGGCGAGATCGGCCACGTCTCCATTGACCCGCACGGAGAGCCGTGCGTGTGCGGCAACCGGGGCTGCCTGGTCACCTTCGTGGGGGGCGAGGCGCTGGTCGCCCGCACGCGCGCGCTGCTGGAGAAGCACCCCGAGAGCCGGCTCGCCGCCGAGGAGGGCCTGACGCTGGGCGCCATCGAGCGCGCCGCGCAGGCGGGCGATCCGCTGGCGGTGCAGGTGGTGGGGTGGGCGGCGCAGCACCTGGGTGTGGCGCTGGCCGGGCTGTTGAACCTGATGAACCCCGGCGCCGTCATCCTGGGCGGGGGGCTCACCCGCGCCGGCGACCATCTGCTGGTGCCGCTGCGCGAGGCGGTTCTGCGGCGCACGCTCGTCAATTCGGTGGCCGCGCTCGAGATCCGCATGAGTGAGCTCGGGCCCCGCTCCACCGGGCTGGGGGCGGCCACCCTGGTGCTGGCCTCCGCCCTGGCGGATCCCCGCCTCTTCACGGCCAGCGGGGCCTGAGCCGATGAGCGCCGCGGCCTCCGGGCGCCCGCGCTGGGAGACGGCGCCCGAGGACCGCATCCCCTTCCCGCACAAGCTGTTCTACGGGGCGGGCGCCTTCGTCAACAACCTGCTCGCCGCGGCCATCGGCGGGATGACGATCGTGTTGAACCTGGGGCTGGGCATGAACCCGGCCCTGGTGGGGCTGCTCGGGGCGCTGCCCCGGCTCACCGACGCCCTCACCGACCCCCTCATGGGGTACATCTCGGATCACACCAGGAGCCGCTGGGGGCGCCGGCGGCCCTACCTCCTGGTGGGCGCCATCGCCGCGGGCGTCATCTACGCCCTGCTCTGGCAGCTCCCCGGTGGGCGCAGCGAGAGCTTCTACTTCTGGTACTTCCTCTCGGGCTCGATCGTCTTCTACCTGGCCTACACGGTCTTCGCCACGCCCTGGGTGGCGCTCGGCTACGAACTGACCCCCGACTACCACGAGCGCACCCGCCTCATGGGGGTCCAGAACTTCATCGGGCAGCTCCCCTACATGATCTCGCCCTGGTTCCTGTGGATCATGACCAACCAGGCCTGGTTCGGCGACCAGATCGAGGGGGCCGGGGTGCTCGCCATCGCCGTAGGGGTGACGGCGATCGCGCTGGGGATCCTGCCGGCGGTCTTCCTGCGCGAGCGGCTGGCGGCCGCCGCGCTCCCGGTGGCGGAGCTGAGCGGCCGGGCGCACGAGGCCCCGCCCCCCCCGCGCCTGAGCGGGCTCGTCGCCAACCTGAAGGACTTCGGGCACGGCCTGAAGGTGACCGTCTCGTCCCGCCCCTTCCTCAAGCTCTGCCTGGCCACGTTCCTGGTCTTCAACGGCTTCATCCTGATCTCGTCGTTCCAGTTCTACGTCATCATCTACTACGTCTTCGGCGGCGACCAGCTGGAGGGCGCCCGCTACGCGGGCTACGCGGGCACGGTGGGCGCGGTCTCGACCTTCCTGGTCATCGTCCTGGTCACGTGGCTGGGCACCCGGATCGGCAAGCGGCGCGCCTTCTTCGTCTCGACCGGCGTCTCCATGCTGGGCTACGCCCTCAAGTGGTTCTGCTACAACCCGGAGTACCCGCTGCTGGTGATCCTGCCGGCGCCCCTGATGGCGTTCGGGCTGGGCGGGCTCTTCACCCTCATGCCCTCGATGGTCGCGGACGTGGTCGATGTGGACGAGCTGTCCACGCACCAGCGCCGCGAGGGGATGTTCGGCTCCATCTTCTGGTGGGTGGTCAAGCTGGGAATGGCGGCCGCGCTCGCCGGAGGCGGCTACCTGCTGAACGCCACCGGGTTCGACGTGGCGCTGCAGGGCGCCCAGGGCGCGCGCACCATCACCCTCATGCGGGCCTTCGACGCCTTCATTCCGGCCGCCACCTCGCTCATCGCCATCTGGGCGGTGGCCGCCTACCCCATCACCGAGGCGCGCGCGCACGAGGTGCGCGAGGAGCTGGAGCGACGCCGGGGTGCGCTCCCGGAGGCGGCGGAGGTCTGAGCTACCCCTGCCCGGCGGCGCGGTAGCTGAGCCCGAAGCCCCAGGGGAAGAGCGCCTCGGCGCCTGGCTCACCCCGGTTGGGGTTGTCGCGGTCGGCGTGCGGCCACGAGAAGGAGAGCCGTCCGGTGAAGTCGTGGTCGCCGAAGAGCACGTCCGCCACGGCGCACCCCTCCGACCCCGGCAGCCAGGCCGCCACGAAGGCGTCCGAGCGCGCGAGCTCGGCGTTCACCACCAGCGGCCGTCCCGAGATCAGTACCGTCACCACCGGGATGCCGCGCTCGGCGATGCGGCGCAGCACGGCCAGGTCCTCGGGGTGGTTGCGGGCGTGCTCGAGCGTGA
Organism: Longimicrobiales bacterium; assembly: GCA_032250975.1. GTDB lineage: Bacteria > Gemmatimonadota > Gemmatimonadetes > Longimicrobiales > Gaopeijiaceae > Gaopeijia. The sequence continues at coordinate 3,204 of JAVVFC010000191.1, forward strand.
GGCCGTAGGGCTCGAGCCGGCCGGGCCCCGGCACGGCCAGCGCGCTCACGTCGCCCGATCCGCCGGGCGGCACGGTCCACTCGCGCAGGTCGCCCATCCCCTCCGCGTAGGGCCGCTCTCCGATCACCACCACGGCCACGTCGAAGTCGTCCGTCCCGGCGGCGGCGCCGTCCTCGGAGAGCACCGCGCCCGGGGCCGCGGCCCGGATCCCGTCCCAGACGGAGGAGCCGCCCTCCACCCGGTCGTTGCCGCGCACGCCCTGCCACTCCACCGAGAAGCCCCCGCACTGGTGGCCCACGTTGTGGGCGTTCTTGCCCGCGACCAGGATGCGGGCCTCGCGCCGGAGCGGGAGCACCTCGCCCCGGTTCCGGAGCAGCACGAGCGACTTGCGCACCGCCTCGCGCGCCACCTCGCGGTGCGCCTCCGAGCCGAAGCTCGGATGGCACGACCAGGGGCGCTCCGCGGGGCGCGGCCGCTCGAAGAGGCCGTAGGCCATCTTGACCCGCAGGATGCGGCGCACGGCGTCGTCGATGCGATCCATGGGGACGCGTCCGCCTTCGACCTGCGCCCGCAGCACCTCCAGGAAGCGCTTCCACTTCTGGGGGACCATGAACAGGTCCACGCCCGCGTTCACGGCCCGCGCCGCCGCCTCGCCGTAGTCGTCGTCGAGCTGGTCGATGCCGTCCCAGTCCGAGACCACCAGCCCGGTGAAGCCCAGCTCGCCCTTGAGCACCTCGGTGAGCAGGTAGCGGTGGCCGTGGCACTTGTCGCCGTTCCAGCTGTTGTAGGAGGCCATGACCGTGAGCACCCCGGCCCGGAGCGCCTCCAGGTAGGGCGCCACGTGCAGGCGGCGGAACTCGCCCTCGGGGAGCGTGGTCTCGCCCTGGTCCGTGCCGCCCTCCGTGCCCCCGTCCCCCACCCAGTGCTTGGCGCACGCCACCACCGCGTCCGGGCCCAGGTCGCCCTGCAGCCCCTCGACCGCGGGCGCCGCCAGGCGCGAGACGATCTCCGGGTCCTCACTGAAGCTCTCGTAGGTGCGGCCCCAGTGGGCGTCGCGCGCCACCGCCAGCGTGGGCGCGAAGGTCCACTCCACGCCCGTGGCCAGCACCTCGCGCGCGGTCACCTGCGCGACGCGGCGCACCAGGTCCGGGTCGTTGGCCGCCCCCAGCCCGATGTTGTGCGGAAAGATCACCGCCCCGCGCACGTTGTTGTGCCCGTGGATGGCGTCCACCCCGTAGAGGATGGGGATGCCGGGCCCACGGCCGCCCTCGCCGCCGCCCTCGCCGCCGCTCCCGCCGCCTCCGCCGCCCTCACCGCCTCCGCCACACCCGGTGGACGCCGCCCAGTAGGCGTCGCTCATGGCCACCCAGTCGGCCGGCCGGTTGTCGCCGGGCGCGGATCCGCCCCCGCTCAGCACCGAGCCGATGTGGTGGGCGGCCACCTCCTCGGGGGTGACGTGTTGGCGCTCGGGCTGGGTCATCTGCCCCAGCTTCTGGGCCAGCGTCATGCCCTGGACGATCGCCGTGATGCGCGCCTCGTCCACGCGCGCCTCGTCCACGCGCGCCTCGTCGACGCGGGTCTCGTCCACGCGGGTCGTGCCCGCCGGGGCGTCGTCCGCGGGTCCGGCGCCGCGGCCGGGCCGCGGGTCTGCGGTTCGGGTCGGGGGGGTGAGCGTCATGCGCCTACAGGCCGATGTGGAGGTACGTCCGGATCTCCCACTCGCGCCCGTTGTCGCCCGGGGCGAGGGGGTTGCAGACCTGCGAGCCGCCGGGGCCGGTGGAGAAGCCGGGGCAGAAGCGCGGCGAGTGGCGGTCCAGGGTGCGCCAGGTACCGCGCACGCCGAAGCGCGTGCCGGGCACGCCGGGGAACCACTCGGGTGTGCCCAGCGACCACGACACGTCGCCCATCAACTGCACCGGGAAGGTGAAGTTGAAGTCGCGGTGGTAGTCGTAGGGACCCCAGTCGTTGAACTTGGCGAACGTCTCGAAGCGCACCGGTCCCTGGATCACGCGCAGGTCGCCGCCGTAGCGCGTCACCTTGCGGAACTGCTCGGTGTCGGCCGGATTGAAGCCGTTCGACTCGCCCGTGCCGACGAAACCCCGCAGGATGAGGCCGAGCCCGTTGGCGCGCTTGGAGACGACGCGCACATTGGTCTCCCACAGGTCCCGGGCCGGGGTGGCGCCGGGGAAGGCGAAGGGGGTGCGACCGTCGGCCAGCACCCCGATGGCCGCGTCGGCGGTGGTATGATGCCGGCGGAAGACGAAGCCGGCACTCAACGCGAACTCCGCGTCCTCCCGGACGTCG
>JAVVFC010000192.1:0-5397 GCA_032250975.1 Longimicrobiales bacterium
GGCGGAGGGGGCGGCGTCCGCCCCTGCGGCGGAGGGGGCGGCGGACGCCCGCAGCGCCGGATCCACCGGGCGCGCCCCGCGCCGGGGCGCCACCCACGTCCACCACCCGCCCAGGGGGTCCCGCCGGGGTCCGTTCACCGGCCGACTGCCTCAGGCGCCAGGGTCCGCCGGCGCCTCGCGCTCCTCCCGCGTGGCCGGCTTCTCCTGCTCTGCCCGCTCCGCGCGCTCCGCCCGCTCCTCCTGCCAGAAGGAGATCGCCAGCAGGACGGCGCCGCAGGTGATGGAAATGTCGGCGACGTTGAAGATCGGGAAGTGCCAAAACCCCAGGTTCAGCGGCCCGATGAAGTCGACCACGCCGTCCCGGATGAAGATCCGGTCGTAGAGGTTGCCGAGCGCGCCGGCCATCACGAGCGCGAGCGCGGCGAGCCGCACCCCGTCGTCGACGCGGGCCTGGCGGTAGAGCACCACCAGCAGCGCCAGCGCCACGAAGGTCACGGGAATGAAGAGCCAGCGCGAATCCTCGCCCACCCGCATCCCGAAGGCGGCCCCCTTGTTGTAGGCCAGCGTGAGCGGAACCAGCCCCCCCAGGATCTCCGAGGAGCGCGCCGACAGCGTCGCTTCGGCCCACACCTTGGTCAGCCGGTCCAGGACCAGAACGACCGGAAGGGTGGTCAGCAGAACCAGGGCCTTCGTGCGCAACGGAGCTTCCTCGGGTGCGTGGGTCAGCGGGTGGAGCGGGTCAGCGCGTGGGCTCCAGGCGGTAGAGGCCGCCCCGGGCGACGTCGGTCAGAAGGTAGAGAAAGCCGTCGGGTCCGTCACGGACGTCGCGGATGCGCTCGCCCCAGTCGGCCAGCAGGCGCTCCTCGGAGACCGCCTCCAGGCCGTCCATCTCGACCCGGGCGAGCACCGTTCCGGCGAGCCCGCCCACGAAGGCGCTCCCGCGCCACTGCGGGAAGCGGTCGCCCGTGTAGAAGGCCAGCCCCGAGGTGGCGATGGAGGGCACCCAGTAGTGGAGCGGCTGCTCCATGCCGGCCCGGGCGGTGTCCTCGGTGAGGACGGTGCCGTCGTAGTTGATCCCGAAGGAGATGGCGGGCCACCCGTAGTTGCGGCCCGGGCGGATGTGGTTCAGCTCGTCCCCGCCCCGGGGCCCGTGCTCGGTCTCGATCAGCTCGCCGGTGGCCGGCTGCAGCGAGAGTCCCTGGGGGGAGCGGATGCCGTAGGCCCAGATGGAGGGCTCGTGCCCGGCGCGGCCCACGAAGGGATTGTCGTCGGGGATGGAGCCGTCGTCGTTCAGGCGGTTGATGGTGCCCTGGTGGTTGGAGGGGTCCTGGGCGCGCTCCATCTGGCCCCGGTCGCCCACCGTCACGAAGAGGCGGCCCTCCCCGTCGAAGACCAGCCGGGAGCCGAAGTGCACCCCGGCACGGGTCCAGGCGTCGGCCTCGAAGATCTCCTCCACCCCCGTGAGAGCGTGGCCGTCGAGCCGGCCCCGCACCACCGCCGTGGTGGCGGTCTCGCCGCCGGGCCCCGGCTTGGAGAAGGAGAGGTAGACCCAGCCGTTCTCGGCGAAGTCCGGGTGCAGCGCCACGTCCAGCAGCCCACCCTGGCCGTTGGCCCACACCGCCGGGACGCCCGTGATGGGCGCGGGGTCGAGCACCCCGTCCCGCACCAGGCGCAGGCGGCCGGCGCGTTCGGTCACCAGGATGCCGCCGTCCGGCAGAAACGCCATCCCCCAGGGGTGTTCGAGCCCCCTGGTGACCGCCACCACCCGGAAGCCGTCCCCCTGGTAGGCGACCGCCCCCGACGCCGCGCTCCCGCCATCGGCGGGATCCACCGCGGCATCGTCGGCCGCACCGCCGGCCGCACCGCCCCCGCCCTCCCCGCACCCGGCCAGCGGCAGCAGCAGGAACAGGGGGAGGGTCGCGATCAGGGAGGCGCGTTCGGGCATCATGGGTGGGTCTCCGGTCGAGGGGGTTGGGGGCGACCAGCCGTGGGGTACCCGAGGGCCGGTCCGGGGGTCCGGGGGTCTCCGCCTCAGTCGCCCGGTGTCTCCGCCACGCCCGCCCCGTCGTCCGTCATGCCGGCCGCGTCCGGGCGCCCGCCCGGACGCTCACCCGCCAGCACCCCGTCCAGGTGGCGCACCACCTCCAGCACCGTCGCGGTCGCGCCGGCCAGGAAGGCGGGGTTCAGGGTGGCGGGGTCGTCGGTGGGACGGTGGTAGTCGGGGTGGTCGGCCACGCCGAAGTAGAGGAAGGGGATCCCCTGCGCGTGGAAGGCGGCGTGGTCCGAGGCGTTGATCCAGTTGTCCGAGCCCGTGTCGGCCTCGGTATCGTGGCCGAAGGCCAGAAAGACCGGGGGCGTGGGCGCCACCGCCTCCACCAGGGGGCGGAGGGCGGGATAGGGGGTGGTGCCCGCGACCCAGAGCTCGCCCTCCGCGTGGCCCACCATGTCCAGGTTCACGTTGAGCAGCACGGCATCCAGCGGCACGGGCGGCTCCGCGACCAGGTGGCGGGCGCCCTGGAGCCCCCCCTCCTCGGCGTCCAGAAAGGCCAGCAGCACGCCGTGGCGGGGCGGCTCGCGGCTGAGCGCGGCCGCCAGCGCCAGCAGCGCGGCCGTGCCGGACGCATTGTCGTCGGCGCCGTTGTAGACCTCGCCGTCCCGCACGCCCACGTGGTCGTAGTGGGCGGTGAGCACCAGCCAGCGGTCGGGATGCTCGGTGCCCGGCACCGCCACCCGCAGGTTCACGCCCGTGAGCGGCTCCCCGGTCCGGCGCCGGACCGGGAAGGAGTCGGCCGCCACCCGGAAGCCGAGCGCCTCGAGCCGCGCCGTCAGGTGGTGGCGGGCCGTGGCGCCCCCCTCGCTCCCGGCCGCGCGCCCCTGCAGGGAGTCGTGCGCGAGCGCCTCCACGTCCGCCATCAGCGAGGCGGCGTCGAAAGGCGGCGGCGGCGGGGCGCCGGCGTCCTCCGCCCCGGTGCACGCGGCCAGGAGGAGGGCGAGGGCGAGCCGGAGGGGGCGAGCGCGGCGGGCGGGGCCGGCGGGGCGGTGGGCGCGGCCGGCGGGGCTATCGGCGCCGTGGGCAGGGCGGCGGGTGGGGCCGGCAGGGCTATCGGCGCCGTGGGCAGGGCGGCGGGCGGGGCCGGCAGGGCTATCGGCGCCGTGGGCAGGGCGGCGGGTGGGGCCGGCAGGGCTACCGGCGCCGTGGGCAGGGCCGTGGGCGCGGTGCGGGACGGAAGCGGGCATGAGGGGCGCGGTCACCGAATCGAAGGGAGGGGGGCTCATGTCGCGGGTCAGAGCGGGAGGCGGGTGCCGGCGCCCGCCTCGAGGGCGCGCCGGTAGAGGAGGCGGGCCACGGCCACGTCCTCGATGGCGAGCCCCAGGTTCAGCGAGAGGGTGCGCTCCCGGGGCGACGTGCGCCCCGGGGCCCGCCCGGTGACGATCTCGCCCAGGTCGGCGCAGGGCTCGGGCGTGCGGGCGAAGTAGCCCACGCTGCGGTAGTACGCCAGCTGCCGGCGGTCGTCGGTGGCCAGTCGGTCCACCTGGCCCAGCGCCTCCGGCGTCCAGTACGAGTCGAAGTCCAGCGGGCAGGCGAAGGCCCCGGGCTCCAGCCACCCCGCCGGGATGGTGGGGGACGGCTCCTTCAAAATAGGTCCGGCGGTCACCACCAGGTCCATTCCCCGCACCGCGGCCTCGGGCGTGTCCACGGCCACCGCCCGCACGCCCAGGCGCGCCGCCATCTCGCGGGCGTAGACCCGGGCGCGCTCCGGGTGGAGGTCGTAGGCGTGCAGGCGCTCGAGCGGGAAGAGGGCGGCGAGCGCCTCCGCGTTGGTGCGCCCCTGCACGCCGCACCCCAGGATCCCGGCCGTGGAGGCGTCGGGTCGGGCCAGGTGGCGGGCGGCCACGGCGGTGGCGGCGCCGGTGCGCGCGCCCGTGATCCAGGTGCAGTCCATGACCGCCACGGGGAAGCCGGTCTCGACGTCGTTCAGCACCATGAGGCCGCTGATGTAGGGCAGCCCCCGCTCCTTGTTGGCCGGAAAGCCGGAGACCCACTTGAGGCCCGCCGCGCCGATCCCCGGGAGCAGGGCGGGCATGGCGTGGATGAAGGCGTCGCCCCCGGGGTGCACCCCCGGCTTGGGCGGCATCTCCGAGCGCCCCTCACCGTGCTCGCGGAGCGCCTCCTCGACGGCGGCGATCACCGCCGTCATGGGCAGGGCGAGCGCCTCGACGTCGGCGCGGGACAGGTAGAGCAGCGAGGGGGCGTTCATGGCGGGGCACAAAGTGCGCGCTCGCGGTCGCTCAGACCAGCAGGGTCGCCTCGGCGGCCAGCCCCGGCCCGAAGGCGAGCGCCACGCAGGGACGGGGCGCATCCTCCCGGCGGAGCCGCTCCAGCAGGAAGAGCACCGTGGGCGAGGACATGTTCCCGTGCGTGGCCAGCAGCTCCCGCGAGGGGTCGAGCGCACCCCGGCCGAGCGCCAGCGCCTCCTCCACCGCGTCCACGATGCGGGGCCCACCCGGGTGCACCGCCCAGCTCCCCACCTCGGCCACCGACAGGCCGTGCGCGCCCAGCCACCCGTCCATCCACGGCGCCAGGTGGGTGCGGATCAGCTCGGGCACCGCCGGCGAGAGCGTCATGCGGAAGCCGTGGTCGCCGATCCGCCACGACATGGCCGCGCGCGAGTCCGGCAGCACCACGCTCCCGGTGGCCGCCACCCGCCAGGGCCCGGCCGAGCCCTCGCTCCCCCGCGCGCCCGCGCCCGCGCCCCGCCCCACCACCGCCGCCGCGCCGTCGGCGAAGAGCGTGTTGGCGACCAGCATCTCCTGATCCCATCCGTAGGCGAAGTGGAGCGTGCAGAGCTCCACCGCGCACAGCAGCACCACCGCCTCCGGATGGGCGGCCGCCAGCGCGTCCGCCGCGCGCAGCCCGTTGAGCGCGCCGTGGCACCCCATGAAGCCCACGTGCGTGCGCTCCACCCCGGCCGGGAGGCCGACCGCCTCGATCAGGTGCCCCTCCACCCCGGGCGAGAAGAATCCCGTACACGAGACCGTCACCAGGTGGCTCACCGCGCCCGGCTCCACCCCGGCGTCCACCAGCGCGCCCCGCACCGCCGCCTCCGCCAGCGCGGGCGCCTCCTGCTCGTACCACGCCATGCGCGCGGCCGTCGACGGCCCGCGGTCGTCCGGCCCGGTCGGGAGCGGAAAGTACGGCACGCGCTCGAGCAGCGGGCCGTGGTCACCCCGCACCGCCACGCTGTGCCGCGTGTGCACGCCCGAGCGGCGGTAGAGCACCCGCAGCATGCGCGCCTCCCGCCCCTCCACGCCGGCGAAGCGCGGGCTCAGCGCCGCCGCCTCGTCCTGGGGCGCGACGCGCGGGGGCACGGCGGTGCCGATCCCGGTGATCTGCAG
>JAVVFC010000193.1:0-5390 GCA_032250975.1 Longimicrobiales bacterium
CCAGCCGCTCCAACCGGACCCGCTCCTCCAGCAGGTGCTCGATGCGCGCGGTGACGTTCTCGGGACGCGTTCGCAACACGTCCGCCGCCTGGTCCAGACGGTCCTGGATCTCGACGAAGTACCGGAACGCCCCCGGCCCCGTCTGGGCTTCGACACGACGCACGCCGGCCGCGACTCCGCTCTCGGACACGATCCGGAAGACACCGATCTCACCGGTGTGCCGCACATGGGTGCCGCCGCACAACTCCAGGGAGACACCCGGCACCTCCACCACCCGGACCCGCTCCCCGTACTTCTCGCCGAATAGCGCCATCGCCCCCGCCTGCACCGCATCGTCGTGGTCGGTCACGCGCGTGCGCACCGGGTGGTCCTGCCACACCGCCCGGTTCACCTGCGCCTCGATGGCCTCCCGCTCTTCGGGCGTGAGCGGCGCGTTGTGCGCGAAATCGAAGCGAAGCCGGTCCGGAGCCACCAGCGAGCCCCGCTGCACCACGTGCGTTCCCAGCCGGTTGCGGAGGGCGGCGTGCAACAGGTGGGTGGCCGTGTGGTTGCGCTCGGTGTCGTGCCGCACAGCGCTGGCCACGCGGGCCTCCACGACCACGCCGGTCCAGGACGCGGGCGGCGTACCCGTGACCGGACCGGCCACCACCGTCATCCCTCCCACGCGGCGCACGTCCTCCACCGCCAGCCGCCACCCCTCCCCCACCACCTCCCCGCTGTCCGAAACCTGACCGCCGGACTCGAGATAGAAGGGGTTGCGGGCCAGTATCAGGCCCAGCCGCCCCTCGCCGGCCCGCACCGCCAGCACGGGGGACTCGCTGTGCCGCTCGGCGTACCCCACGAATTCCTGGGGGTCGTCCGACACCCGCTCCCACGCCGCCAGGCTCTCCTCCCCCTCCACGCCGGACCCCGACGCCGCCCGGTCGGCCCGGCTCCGCTCCCGCTGGGCCTCCAGCGCCTCATGAAAGCCGGCCTCATCCACCTGCCAACCCCGCTCCGTCGCCATGAGCTGGGTCAGGTCCAGGGGGAAACCGAAGGTGTCGTAGAGACGGAACGCCTCCTCCCCCGGGATGGTGCCGCGCTCGCCCCGCGGCGCGAGCTGGTCGAAGCGCTCCAGTCCGCCCTCGATGGTGGCCAGAAAGCGCTCCTCCTCTCCGCGCGTCGTCTGCAGGACGTGTTCCCGCCGGGCGCCCAGCTCAGGAAAGACATCGGCCATGTGGTGGATGACCGCCTCGACGACGTGGACCAGCGTAGGCTCGCGCCGCCCGAGCAGCCACGCGTGTCGCACCGCGCGGCGCAGGATGCGGCGCAGGACGTAACCGCGTCCCTCGTTGGACGGGAAGACGCCGTCCGCCAGCAGGAACGCCACCGCACGCGCGTGATCCGCCAGCACCCGGTAGCTCACGCCGGCCTCGGCTCCGGCATCGTAGGGCGCGCCCACGACCACCGTGACCCGCTCCAGCAGCGGCTCGAAGAGGTCGGTGTGGAAGTTCGAGTCCACACCCTGCAGCACGGCGGCCAGCCGCTCCAGCCCCGCCCCGGTATCGATCGAGGGGGCGGGCAGCGGGTGCAGGGCGCCCGTGTCGTCCCGGTCGAACTGCATGAAGACCAGGTTCCAGAGTTCCAGGAACCGTCCCTCCTCCCCCAGCCGCTCGAAGGTCGCGGCGTCGAGGCTGCCGGCGCGCTCCTCCGGAGAGCGCAGGTCGTAGTGCAGCTCCGAGCAGGGTCCGCACGGCCCCGTGTCGGCCATCTGCCAGAAGTTGTCCCGGTCACCGAGCCGGAAGACCCGATCCGCGGGAAGCCCGATGTCGTCCGTCCAGAGCGCCGCCGCCTCGTCGTCCGTGTGGTGCACGGTGGCGAAGAGCCGGTCCGGATCGAGGCCCAGCTCCACGGTGAGGAACTCCCAGGCGAAGCGCACTGCATCACGCTTGAAATAGTCGCCGAACGAGAAGTTGCCGAGCATCTCGAAGAAGGTGTGGTGGCGGGCCGTCCGCCCCACTTCCTCCAGGTCGTTGTGCTTTCCCCCGGCACGCACGCACTTCTGCGATGTGACGGCCCTCTGCCACGGCACCTCCTCCATCCCCAGGAAAACGCGCTTGAACTGCACCATCCCCGCATTGGTGAAGAGGAGGGTGGGGTCGTCGGCGGGCACCAGGGAGGAGGAGGGACGCACCTCGTGTCCGCGTGCGCGGAAGAAATCCAGGAATCGTCGGCGGATCTCCGCAGCCTTCATGGCACAGCCTTCATCACATCGACACCGTGTCGGCGCCGGTAGGGGGTGATCGGGGGAATACGGGGGTGCGGGCGGACGCCCCGACCCGTCCCGAGGATCCCTGCCCCGGGGCGGGACCCTCCATCTTAACAGGACCCCCGATCCGGGGCGTACCCCGTTCGGGACAGCGCCCGGGCTCTGGAGGTACCCCGCGCGAACCCGGTCGCTCCCGTCAGGAATCCCCGGCGTCCGGCCCGTCCTCCTCGTCGGGTGTGGACTGGCCCAGCCCGAGCGCCTCCTTGACCCGCACCTCCACCTCCTGGGCGACGTCCGGGTTCTCCACCAGGAACTGCTTGGCGTTCTCCTTTCCCTGCCCCAGCCGCATGTCACCGTAGGAGTACCACGCCCCCGACTTGTCGATCGAGCCCAGTTCCGCGCCCAGATCGATGAGCAGGGCGAGGTGGCTGACCCCCTCGTTGTAGAGGATGTCGAATTCCGCCTGCCGAAAGGGTGGCGCCACCTTGTTCTTCACCACCTTGACCCGGGTGCGGTTCCCGATTACCTCCTGCCCGTCCTTGATGGCGCCGATGCGGCGGATGTCCATCCGGAGCGAGGCGTAGAACTTGAGCGCGCGCCCCCCGGACGTGGTCTCCGGGCTCCCGAACATGACGCCGACCTTCTCCCGGATCTGGTTGGTGAAGATGACCGCGGTGTTGGACCGGCTCACCGCACCGGTCAGCTTGCGCAGGGCCTGGGACATGAGGCGGGCCTGCAGACCCACGTGCGAATCGCCCATCTCGCCCTCGATCTCGGCCCGGGGGACCAGGGCCGCCACCGAATCCACCACCACCACGTCCACCGCGCTGGACCGGATCAGGACCTCGGCGATCTCGAGCGCCTGCTCCCCGGTGTCCGGCTGGGAGACGAGCAGGTTGTCGACGTCCACGCCCAGCTTGCGGGCGTACCCGACGTCGAGGGCGTGCTCGGCGTCGATGAAGGCGGCGATGCCGCCACGACGCTGGGCGTTGGCGATAACCTGAAGACAGATGGTCGTCTTCCCCGAGGACTCCGGCCCGTAGATCTCGCTGATGCGGCCCCGGGGCACCCCTCCGATCCCGATGGCGGCGTCCAGGTTGAGGGCACCGGTGGAGATCGATTCCACCTGGACCCGGGCGCCGTCCACCCCCATGCGCATGATGGCGCCCTTGCCGTAGGCCCGCTCGATCTGGGTGAGGGCGGTGGAGAGCGCCTTGCTCTTCTTCTCGCTGATGTCGGCTGTGACCATTGAAATCTCCTGGGGTACGGACCGGCGCGGGTGTCCGCCGGGTGAGGGGCGGGACGCAAGATAGCGAGCCCGAACAAAACACGAAAGAGGGTCGGGATGCACGCGGGAATGGACCGCACCCCCACCGGCACCTACGCTGAACGAAACTCCGGGGCGCGGGGATGGCGATCGGGGTCAGCCGGGCGCGCGCCTTGCGACCGCCCCCGCCCCGTCGCCATTCTCGGGGATCATGTCCGCTTCCTCAGAGCCCCCCCGGGGCCGACTCCGTTTCCTGGGCCTGGAGGTCCACCCTTCTCCCGACGGCAAGGGGAGCCTGTCCGTGCGGATGGAGTGGCGTGGGGAGACGGTCGAGGGAGAAGCGCGCGGCCTCGCGACCCGTGAGGGGGACCTGCGCATGGGGGCCCTCGCCTCGCTGGACACCATCGGGAAGGTGGCGGGCGACCTGGTGCAGGCGGAGCTCATGGGGGTGAAGGCGGTGCGCGCCTTCGACGCGTGGGTGGTCATCGCCTCCGTGCGCGCTCGCGCCCAGGGGCGGGACTACCGCCTGCTGGGCGCCAAGGCGTGCGAGGAGAGCGAGTTGAACCGGGGCGCCGCCATCGCCGTCTTGGACGCCCTCAACCGGGTGCTCGAGCGGATCATGAACTGACGGCCCCCTTCGGGCCGTATCGGGCCGGGGCGCGCGAATGCGGACGGTGTCGGGCGGAGGCGCGGGGAGCCGCACGGTGTCGGCGGCGCCCGGGGTACGCACTGCGGGGCGACAGGCGCGCCGCAGCAGGGGGCACGCCGTGAGCGAGAGGGAGAACCCGACCCTGCGGCTCCGGAAGGCGCCGACGTCGTCGTGGTTGGCGCCCAGCAGGTGCACCCCCATTCGCAGAGCCCCCCGGGCGACCTCACCGCCCACGTTCACGTCGAACCCGGTGTGCTCGGCCTTGAGGGAGAGCACCGTTCCGGCTGTCGGCTCCACGTCCCAGCTGCCGGCCAGGAACCAGCCGTTCCACCCCCCGTCCGCGTACCACGGCAGGTCGCCCCCCTCCCGCAGCATCCCGGTCCCGTACCCCAGGCTCGCAGTCACCTGGTTCCGGGGCAGGAAGGAGATTTCCACACCGGGAAGCACGAAGGTGCCCACCCCATAGAGCGTCAGACGGGTGTCCAGGTCGCGTCCGTCCGTGAAGACCGCGCGGGCCCGGGCGTCCGGAATCCCCAGCCGCGTGGGCGCGCGCCGGACCCCGTCTCCGAAGTCGGGCGCCTCCACCCAGCGCCCGCCCACGGCCAGGCCGAGGCCACTTTGAGCCGGGTCCAGCAGCAGCAGCTTGGCGAAGAGCCCCATCACGCGCCCCCCGTCCGCCTCGTCCGAGAACGACTGCAGCGTCGTCCCCACCTCCGCCCATCCGCCCAGGCCCAGCGCCAGGACCCCGTCGCCGTGAAAGCTCCGGCGCCGCTCCCCCGGGCCGGTAACGAGACCGTCGGAACCCACGAGGGGGTCGGCGTCGGTCCGGATCCAGAAGCCGGAGTACGACGCCCGCACTCCGAAGTTGGGGAGCACGGCGGCGGCCGGGACCTCGAAGTAGCCGCTGCCGTAGCGCAGCGTATTGGAGAAGGGGGGTGCCTGCGCCGACCCGGGGCGTGGCGGGCCCACCACCGCAACCAGAACGGCCCCCAAAACCATCAGGCGGATCATCCATCCGCCGCCCGGACGCGCCCGAGCCGCGCCGCCGACGAGGCGGGACCCGCCCACCCCGCCCACAACGCGGAACCGGCTTACGCCTGCGCGCATTCTCCCGAGCCGGGCCAGGCGGCCAGCCGCTCCACCACCCGGTCCACGCCGTCGTCGGTCACGTCCATGTGGGTCACGCCACGCAGCCGCCCGGAGCCAAAGGGCAGAATGAGGACGCC
>JAVVFC010000194.1:0-5374 GCA_032250975.1 Longimicrobiales bacterium
GCAGGCGGAGGCCACGGACAGTGCCGTCCGGGCGGCCCCCCCCGCCCGGACGGCACCCCTCTACGAGCGTTTCTACCGGGGTGCGGTGGGGCTCACGCTGCGCTGGCCCTGGGCCGCGCTGCTGGTCACCGGGCTGGCGTTCGGCGGGTCGTACTACCTATTCGACCAGTACGTCACGCGGGGCGTGATCTGGGGTGGCGGCGGGAGCGGGCGCACCTACATCCAGATCCTCGTCCGGCTACCCCGCGGCGCCAACCTGGAGCGCACCGACCAGCTGGTGGCCTTCTTCGAGGACAAGCTGTCCCGGATTCCGCAGGTGGAGCAGTTCACGGCGCGCGTGCAGGACACCTACGGCTACATGGAGGTCACCTTTCCCGATTCGCTGGAGCACACCGGCATCCCCCCGGCCATCAAGGAGGAGATGCTCGCCTACTCGCACACCTTCACGGGCGCCGACGTCCGGGTCTACGGCTTCGGCCCGTCCTTCTACGGGGGCGGCTCCTCCCCGCCCACCTACACGCTCGCCGTGCTGGGGTACAACTTCGAGCGCGTGCGCGCCATTGCCGAGGACCTGGGCTCCCGCCTCTCGCGCATTTCACGGGTGCAGGAGGTGGATACGAACGCCTCGGGCGGCTTCACGCGCGACCGCGCCATGGAGTACGTGGTGGACGTGGACCGCACAGCCCTCGCCCGGCACGGGCTCACCGTGCAGGACCTGGTCAACCAGATGCAGGCCGCCGTCGCGGGTGAGGCGCGCGTGAGCTATCTGAAGCTGGGCGGGGACGAGGTGGCCTACGAGGTGAAGGTGCGCGAAGTGGAGGAGGTGGACGTGCTGGCGCTGCGCGAAACACTGCTGCGCACTCCGGACGGCGGCGGCATCCGGCTGGGGGAGGTGACGACGGTGGCGCCCCGCGAGATCCAGGCCAGCATCCGGCGGGAGAACCAGCAGTACGAGCGCCGGGTCGCCTACGAGTTCCGCGGTCCCACCCGGCTGGGCGACGTCACTCGCGACGCCGTGCTGGCCGCCACCCGCCTGCCCCCCGGCTACACGGTCAAGGCGGACGAGCGTTGGCGCTGGAGCACCGAGGAGCAGGGCCAGATCCTGCTGGTGCTGGTGATCTCGCTCCTGCTCGTATACATGGTCACCTCGGCGCTCTTCGAGTCGCTGCGCCAGCCGCTGGCCGTGCTCCTGACCGTCCCCATGGCGCTGATCGGGGTCTTCATGATCTTCTTCTACGCCCGCGCCACCTTCACGCGCGAGGCGTACGTGGGCGTGATCATGATGGGCGGTATCGTGGTCAACAACGCCATCCTGCTGGTGGACCACGTCAACCGGGTGCGCCGCGAGACGGGACTCCCGCTGCGCGAGGCGGTGCTGCGCGGCACCATCGAGCGGGTGCGCCCCATCCTCATGACCACCACCACCACCGTGCTGGGCCTTCTTCCTCTGGTGCTCTTCGCCGAGAGCAGCGACGCCAACATCTGGAACGCGCTCGCCTACACCCTCATGGGCGGATTGCTCAGCTCGACGCTCTTCGTGCTGACCACCACGCCGTCGGTCTACTACCTCCTGGAGCGGGGCCGGGAGCCGGTGCCTCAGCCCCCGGAGCCCTGACCCCGCACGGACGCCGGTCCGCACCCCCGAAGGCCCGTTCCGTCCAGGGTCACGCCGAGCAGGCAGACCTCGGTGTCTCCCGGCTCGAGGCCCGCTTCCCACGCCCGGAAGTGCAGACGAAGGTCCGGCCGCCCGTCCCCGTCCACGTCCTCCTCCGCGGGCGCCAGTCCACCCCGGTCAATGGGGCGGGCCGCCCCCGCACCCAGCCGGAACCCGGCGCGGTCCATGGTGGATACGGGCACCGCGTCCGTTCCCAGGATCACCACCGGAAAGGCCCCATTGCCGGTGGACGCCGGAACGGAGTGCCCGGGACCGGTGCCGACCCGGATCGGGATCGGGAGGACGGCCGGCTCCACGACCAGCACCAGCGCCGCCCGCCCGCTCCCCCCGTCCTTGTCGCGGGCGGTGGCCGTCAGTGTAATCGACCCGGGCCGCGGGGGACGCCACGTCAGCGCCGGCACGGTCCCCGGCTCCGAGACCTCGCCGGCGGCGACCTCGCCGTCGTCCCATGTCACGGTCCAGTTCCATGGGCCGTCCGCCGGACCGGGGTCGGCGATGGCCAGCGTCAGCGTCACCAGCTCCCCCACCCGGATCCGGATCTCCGAACTCGCGGCACCGGGCCCGTCCGCCTGCAGCGGGGACAGCATCACCGCCGGGGGTTGATTCGATACCACCACCGTGGCCTCGGAATCGGCCGAGAGCCCGCCCTCGTCCCACACCGTCAGCCGCACAGTGTAGGTACCGTCGTCGGCCCAAATGTGGGTCGGGGTGGCCGACCCCTCCAGCACCGTTCCGTCGCCCATGTCCCAGCGGTAGCGCAGGGCGCCGCCGTGCGCGGACCGCGACCCGGTCCCGTCCAGCGTGAGCCGTGCGCCCTCGGGAGTCCGGTAGGGCCCGCCGGCCGCGGCCACGGGCGGCTCCGGATCCGGCAGGCGGAGGTCCAGCAGGGTGAGCCCCTGCGCGGAGGTGTGCACCACGCGCGTCCCGTCCAGGTCCGCGTCGATCCGGCCGTTGCCGGGGTTCGGCATGGGGAGGGTCAGACCCGTGCCTGCCGCCAGGTCCAGAAAGCCGAGCTGGATGACGGAGGCGCTGGCGCTGTGACGGTAGATCAGGATGTCGCCCTCCAGCTCCACCACCACCGGGCAGGTGATCCCTTCGGGGAGCGGGAGTGGCGTGATCTCGCCGGTGCTGCGGAGATACACCTCGAGCGGGCCGGGGCAGAATCGGCGCGCGAAGTAGACCACGCGGTCGCCGTGGAGGGCGGCGTTGGCCGAGGAGAGGAAGTGGGCCTGGTTCGTGACCTGCGTCTCCACTCCGGTGGGGATGTGCCAGAGGAACAGGTCGCGCTTGGAGAGGGATTCGCGGTGGTCGCTCCACAGCACCCAGTCTCCCCATCCCCGCGTGGCGGGAACGGACGTCGGGGTGGGGATCAGCGTCTCGTTCCCGGTGGCGCGGTCGTAGACCAGAGGGCGCGCCGAGCTCTGGGTTGCGGTCCCGATCACGTAGCGGGCCCCCGCCTCCACGTCGCGGTAGTTGCGGAAGCCGTCGGCGAGGTTCGAGACGACGCCGCTCTCCACCGAGAAGCTGTGCAGGCCGGCGGCGCTCCCCCACACCACCTCCCCATCCGCCAGGTCGAAGGCCGAGAGGACCGTACCCGCCCAGATGCGGCGGGCGTCGCCCGTCCGGAGGTCCATGAGCCACACCCCTTCCTCGTCGGCCGGTGCGGAGCGGTACCAGGCCAGGAGGTCGCCCTCCAGCTCGGGCCAGTGGTCGAAGGACGAGGTCGTGAGGCGCGTCGAGACCCCCGGCGAGAACTCGGCTGCCGCCGCGGTGACGTCGGGTCCGACGTCCTCCCGCACCGCCGTGGCGCCGGTGGGGGAGGGGGTGTCGCCGCAGCCCAGCGCCGCCAGCAGCGGGATCAGGGTCGGGATCGGGGATGAGCGTCGCATGGTTCACGTGCACCGGAGGAAGGTGGATGGGCCGCGCGCCTCCTTCCACAACACGCCCGTACCGCCCGTCCGGTCAACGGGTACGCTTTTCCCCCCACCGGAAGAGGAGTGCCGGGCCCTCGATATCCCCAGTATCTTCCTTAGCTTTCACGGCCTGCACGCCCATCCCCGCGACCCGGGAGACCCCCATGGACGAACACCCTCGCCGCCAGTCACCGGCGGGGCGGGACTTCATCCGCCAGATCATCGACCGGCACCGCGCGGAGGACCGCTACCCCGGAATCGTCACCCGTTTTCCGCCCGAGCCCAACGGGTATCTGCACATCGGGCACGCCAAGTCCATCTGCCTGAACTTCGGCCTCGCCCACGAGTACGGTGGACGCTGCCACCTGCGCTTCGACGACACCAACCCCCTCACCGAGGACGAGGAGTACACCGACGCCATCCGGCGCGACGTGCGCTGGCTGGGCTTCGACTGGGGTGAACACCTCTACTTCGCCTCGGATTACTTCGAACGCATGTACGCGGTGGCCGAGGCGCTCATCCGCCGGGGGAAGGCGTATGTGGACTCCTCCAGTGAGGCCGAGATCCGTGCGGCCCGGGGCACGGTGACCGAGCCGGGGCGCCCCACCCGGTATCGCGACCGCCCCGTGGACGAGAACCTCGATCTCTTCCGGCGCATGCGTGCCGGTGAATTCCCCGACGGGGCCCACGTGCTCCGGGCGCGCATCGACCTGGCCTCGCCCAACATGATCATGCGCGACCCCGTGCTCTACCGCATCCGGCACGCGCACCACTACCGCACCGGCGACGAATGGTGCATCTACCCGCTCTACGACTACGCGCACTGCCTCGAGGACGCCTTCGAGGGCGTCACGCACTCGCTCTGCACCCTCGAGTTCGACAACAACCGCGAGATCTACGACTGGATCCTGGACCAGGCCGGCTTCCGGGAGCCGCGCACGCACCAGTACGAGTTCGCACGCCTCAACCTCGACTACACCGTCCTCTCCAAGCGTCGGCTCATCCGGCTCGTGCAGGAGGGGCACGTGGCCGGTTGGGACGATCCGCGCCTGCCCACCCTCGCGGGTCTCCGGCGCCGCGGCGTTCCGCCCGAGGCCATCCGCCGATTCTGTGACCTGGTCGGGGTGGCCAAGGCCAACTCCACCGTGGACGTGGGGAAGCTGGACTACGCCGTGCGGGAGGCTTTGAATCCAGTCGCGCCCCGCGTCCTGGGGGTGGTGAACCCCCTCCGTGTGGTGCTCACCGACTGGCCGGAGGGGGAGTTCCGGGACCTCGCGGCCCCGTTCTTCCCCGACGACCCCGACTCCCCAACGCGCCCCCTCGCCTGGGGCCGCGAACTCTGGATCGACGCGGACGACTTCGCGGAGGTCCCCCCGAGGGGGTGGAAGCGCCTCTCGCCGGGGGCGGAGGTGCGCCTCCGGCACGGGTACGTGATCCGGTGCGACCAGGTCGTCACCGATCCGGAGACCGGGCGGGTGCAGGAGCTCCGCTGCACACACGACCCCGGCACCCTGGGCCGCAACCCGGACCGGAAGATCGGCGGGACGCTGCACTGGGTCTCGGCGGCCCACGCGGTGGTGGCCGAGTTCCGGCTCTACGACCGCCTCTTCCGGGCGCCCGACCCGGACGACGTCCCCGAGGACGGCGACTTCATCGCCAACCTCAACCCCGACTCCCTGGTGGTGGCGCGGGGATACGTGGAGCCCGCCGCCGTGCTGGGCACGGACGGAGCCGCCTCGGACGCCGCCTCCGAGGCCCCCTGGGAGGCCCGTGTCCAGTTCGAGCG
>JAVVFC010000195.1:0-5365 GCA_032250975.1 Longimicrobiales bacterium
GGGCACCCCCCCGGCCGCACGTCCGCGCCGGGCCGCCGACCCGCACATGACCCCCGATCCAGGATGCCCCCCCATGAGCCCCGACGCCACGGACGCCGGATGGGTGGTCCTCAAGTACGGCGGCACCAGCGTGGCCGACCCGGCGCACTGGCCGTCCATCGCTGCGGCCCTGCGCGCGCGCCGGGACGAGGGCGCGCGGACGGTGCTCGTGCACTCGGCGCTGGCGGGTGTGTCGGATCTGCTGGAGCGCCTGGGGCGGGCGGCGGCGGGCGCGCGGGGGGCGGCGGGGCCCGGAGAGGGTGCCGCCGGTGGGCCCGGCGCGGCCCACCTCGAGGTCCTCTCGGAGGTCCGCGCACGCCACCACACGCTCCTGGATGCGCTCGGCCTGCCGGTCCCCGACGGGCTGACGGCGCTGGAGCGCGACCTGGAGCGGCTGGTGGCCGGGGTGGCGCTCACCGGGGAGCTGAGCCCGTCGCTGCGCGCCCGCATCCTCTCCTGCGGGGAGCTCATGGCCACCCGGATCGCGGTGGCGTACCTGGAGGCGGACGGGCTGGAGGTGTCCCCCGTGGACGCGCGCTCGGTGCTCCGCGCGGAGACCGAGCTTCCCCCCGGGGATCCGCGCCACTTCCTGGCCGCCGGGTTCCGGCCGGAGCGGGACGAGGCGCTGGCGCGGACCTGGCGGGAGTTGCCGGGTGTGATCGTGACCCAGGGGTTCCTGGCCGCGGACGCCCGCGGCCGCACGGTGCTGCTGGGGCGGGGCGGCTCCGACACCTCGGCGGCGTGGATCGCGGCCAAGCTGGGCGCCCGCCGGCTGGAGATCTGGACCGACGTGCCGGGGATGTTCAGCGCCGACCCGCGCCTCATCCCCTCGGCCCGCCTGCTCCGGCGGCTGAGCTTCGAGGAGGCGCAGGAGGTCGCCGCCACCGGGGCGCGCGTGCTGCACCCGCGCTGCCTGCCGGTGGCGCACCGGGCGGGCATTCCGGTGCATATCCACTCCACCCGTCACCCGGAGCGCGCGGGCACCGTGGTGTGCGACGATCCGGGCGACGACGACCCCCGCATCAAGGCGGTGGCGGCCCGCGCGGGCGTGGTGCTGGTGTCCATGGAGACCCCGGGCATGTGGCAGGAGGCGGGCTTCCTGGCGAGGGCCTTCGCGGTCTTCGCCGAGCTGGGCCTCTCCATCGACCTGGTCTCGACGTCCGAGTCCGTGGTGACGGTGACGCTGGACGCCACCCAGGGTGAGGTGGCCGACGAGGCGCTGGCGCTGCTGGAGCGGAGGCTGGCGGTGCTGTGCACGACACGCGTGGTGCGGCCCTGCGCGGCGGTGAGCGTGGTGGGCGCGCGCATGCGGGCCAGCCTGCACCGGCTGGCGCCGGCGCTGGAGAGCTTCCAGGAGCACGAGGTCTACCTGGTCAGCCAGGCCGCCAGCGACCTCAACTTCACGGTGGTGGTGGAGGAGGCCCAGGCGGAGCCGCTGATGCGGAACCTGCACGCGCTGGTGCTGGGGCATGGAGCGGACGACGAGGTGCTGGGTCCGAGCTGGGAGGAGCTGACCCTTCCGGACGCCCCGCCGGCGCCCCCGCCCTGGTGGCGGCGCAAGCGGGAGGCGCTGCTGGAGGTCGCCCGCGAGGCCCCCGCCCGCTACGTGTACCACGCCGACACGCTCCGCGAGGCCGCCGCCGGGCTGCTCTCCATTGGCGCGCTCGACCGCGTGCTCTACGCGGTCAAGGCCAACCCCCACCCGGGGGTGCTCCGCGTGCTGGGCGAGGCGGGGCTGGGCTTCGAGTGCGTCTCGCCCGGGGAGCTCCGCCGGGTACGGGAGCTCTTCCCGGACCTTCCCCGCGACCGGATCCTGTTCACGCCCAACTTCGCCCCCCAGGGCGAGTACGAGGAGGCGTTCGCCGCCGGCGTGCGGGTGACGCTCGACAACCTGCACCCGCTGGAGCGGTGGCCGGAGGTCTTCCGGGGCCGGGAGATCTTCGCGCGCATGGACGTGGGCGAGGGACGCGGACACCACGGCCACGTTCGCACGGCCGGGGTGCAGTCCAAGTTCGGGATCCACGCCGACGAGCTGGATCGGCTGGAGACGCTCTGCACCCGCCACGGCGTCACCCTGGTCGGGCTTCACGCCCACTCGGGGAGCGGGATCCGGGAGCCGGAGCACTGGCAGCGGGTGGCCGGGGAACTGGCGCGCATCGCCGGCCGATTCCCGGCCGTGGAGGTGCTGGATCTGGGCGGCGGGCTGGGGGTGCCGGAGAAGGAGGGGGACCGGGCGCTGCTGCCCCGGCGGCTGGACGCGCTGCTGGGGGAAGTGCGCCAGGCCTACCCCGGCTACCGGCTCTGGATGGAGCCCGGCCGGTACCTGGTCTCGGAGGCCGGGGTACTGCTGGCCGCTGTGACCCAGACCAAGGAAAAGCGGGGGGCCCGCTTTGTGGGGGTCGCCACGGGCATGAACTCGCTCCTCCGCCCGGCGCTCTACGGGGCGTACCACCGCATCGTCAACCTGACCCGCCTGGACGACCCCCCGGTGGGGATGGCCACCGTGGTCGGTCCCATCTGCGAGTCGGGCGACCGCCTGGGGCGGGACCGGTTCCTGCCCGCCACCGAGGAGGGCGACGTGCTGCTGGTGGCCAACGCCGGCGCCTACGGGCACGCCATGGCCTCGCGCTACAACCTGCGGGAGCCCGCGGAGGAGTACCTGCTGCGGTAGGCGCGAGCGGCTCCGGAGCGCTACCCCGCGCCCCCGAGCACGCGCGCCACGATGCGTTCGGCGTGGGTGGGCACGTCCACGAACTCCACCGGAATGCCGGCGCGGTCGGCGTCCTCGCGCAGTTGGCGCAGGCCGAGCGCGCCGGTGTAGTCGATGCGCCCGAGCGCGCCCAGGTGGAAGATGATGCGCGTGGTGCGCGGATCGGACTCCAGCAGCGCGAAGGCCTCCGCCTCCAGCTCGGGGGCCGAGCCGAACCAGAGCACGCCCTCGGGGCGGATGTGGAGCGTGTCCCCCTCCGTCCAGGAGCGGACGCGCGGCCGCATCTCCCGCCAGGCGTGCACCCCGAGCGCCAGCACCACGCCCAGCAGGACGGCCTGATCCAGGCGCGGCGAGAGGGCGAGCGTGGCGATGAAGGTGGCCAGCCCCACCAGCGCCTGCGGGCGCGAGGCGCGCGCCAGCCCGAAGAGCGGGCGCAGCCGCACCAGGGACGCCACGGCCGCGATCACGATTCCGGACAGCACCGCGCGCGGCAGGGGCGCCAGCACCCCGGCGAAGGGGAGGAAGGCCAGCACCACGAGTCCGGTCACGGCGCCGCTCCAGCGGGTGCGGGCGCCCGCCAGACGGTTCAGGCTGCTGCGCCCGAACGACCCGCCCACCGGGAACCCGCCCGAAGCCGCCGCCGCCAGGTTGGCCAGACCCTGGCCCACGAACTCCCGGTGCGGATTCCAGCGCGTCCGGTCCTCGGTGGCGAAGGTGCGCGCGATGGAGGCGGCTTCCGAGAACCCCACCAGCGCGATCACCACCCCCGGCACCACCAGCGCCGGAAGCATGCGCCAGGGCAGGTCCAGGGCGGGCGGCGCGAGCCCGCGCGGGACGGCGCCCACCATCGGCCCGGCGTACCCGGTGGCCACCGAGTAGACCACCCCACCCGCGGTGGCCAGCAGGACCCCGGGCAGCAGAGGGTGCAGGCGCCGGGCCCCCAGGGTGAGCGCCACCGTCAGGGCGGCGAGCACGACCGACGCCGCCTCCCACGCCCCCGGGTGGGCGAGCGCCCAGCCCGCGCGTTCGAGCACACCGCGGACGGGCGCGTCGGCCGCCCCCAGCGCCCCCGGGACCTGGGAGCAGAGGATCAGGACCGCCGCACCGGAGGTGAAGCCCATCAGCACGGGCTGAGACATGAGGTAGGCCACGTTCCCCGCCCGCAGCAGCCCCACCAGCACGCGGGCAATGCCCACCACCAGGGCGAGCAGCACCGCCAGCGATACGTACGCCGGGGTGCCCGCGGGTGCGAGCGGGAGGAGCGCGCCCAGGGTCAGCACGGCGGTGACGGCGGTCGGGCCGGTCTGCAGGTAGGGAGACGAGGCGGCCAGGGCGGCCGCCAGCGGGGGGAGCGCGGCGGCGTAGAGGCCCACGTGGGCCGGCAGCCCCGCCAGCTCGGCGTAGGCCATGGACTGCGGCACCAGCAGGAGGGCCACGCTCACCCCGGCCACCACGTCGTGCCGGGTGAGGCGCCCGGGCGCGTCGCCGCTCACCCCGGGTCCACCGTGCGCGGCGCTTCCGCGGCGTCCGCCGCCAGCTCGTCCAGCAGTCGGGCGGTGGCCCGCGCCCGCGCCTCCCAGAACGTCCGCGTGGGGGCGTCCCACCCCTCCGTCCCCCGATGGCACGAGGCCTGGCGGCGCGCCTCCTCCGCCAGCCACCGCAGGGTGGCGCACGCGTCCTGGCCCAGGAGCGCCTTGAGGACGTAGCGTCGCTCGCCCTGGCGCACCCCCATGCCCAGCTCGTGGCCGGCGCGCGCCAGGTCGCGCCGGATCAGGATGACGCCGCTCCGCACCGGCGCCAGCAGCGCCGCCAGAAAGGCCTCGGCTCCGGAGGCGACGCCGCCCGCCCGGGCGCCGCCGCCCGGACTCCCGTCCGCGCGCGGGTCGGGAAGGGCGGGCGCCTCCGCCAGGTGCCGGGAGAGGGGCGGATCCAGGGCGGGGTCGGCCTCCCGGGCGTCCCGCGCCTCCGCCTCCAGCAGCGTCTGCACCAGCCCGGCCCAGGCCGCGTAGCAGGCGTCCCCCTCGGCCCGCACCCGCTCCAGGAAGGGCGGGCACCACGGCAGCAGGTGCTCCGCCAGCAGGGCGCGGCGCGCGCGCCGCGCCAGCTCGAGGTGCGGGGACGCCGGCCCCATCCGCTCCGCGCTATCCGTCCGCTCCCGGAGCGCCCCCAGGAGGCCCAGGAGCGCGCCCAGGTGGTCGGGCTCGGCGGGCGGAATGGCGCCGAGCGCACGCCAGAAGCCCGCCACCCGGTCGCGCGCCTCCCCGCCCAGCATCCCCTCGGCGCCCAGGTGCACGGAGGCATAGGGGTAGAGGTTCATCAGGAAGAGGTCGGTGTAGGCGCCGGGGCGGGGCTCGCCGGGAAGCCCGAGCAGGCGGGCCAGGCGGGGGTGCCCGGGGCCGGGCAGCTCGGCGAGGGCGGCCAGCGCGCGTATGAGCTCGGCGCGGGCGGCGGGTCCGCCGTCGGACGGGGCGCCGTGCCCGGGCGCGGCCCGGCGCGAGGCCGCGGGGGTGGCGGACCCCGGGGTCACTCCGCCTCCCGCGTTCCGGCCGCGCCGCCGCCGCGCGCGTCCGCGCCCCCGCCCTCCACCTCGGGCGGCAGGCGGTAGGCGTCCCGCTC
>JAVVFC010000196.1:0-5291 GCA_032250975.1 Longimicrobiales bacterium
GCGGGCCCGGGGAGTTTGCGCAGCCGGATGGGGGGCTGGCCGTGCTCGGCGATGGGCGCGTGGTGGTGCGCGATCCGGGGAATGCCCGCATGCAGGTGTTCTCTCCGGCGGGGGAGCCGCTCGCCACCTGGGCCGTCATCCCCGGGGGGTTCAACAGCTCCAACGCCATGTACGCGGGGCAAGGAGACACGCTGGTTACGCCCATCCTCCTGAACCTGGGTTCCGACATCCGGGAGTGGCGGCGGGGAATGCTCCGGGTGGCCCCGGACGGAGCGGTCGTGGACACGCTTCCGCTCCCCGACGCGGCGTACGAGGAGCCGATGCTGGAGGCGAGGTTGGAGGGGAGCGTGTCCCGCACGTCGGTCCCCTACGCTCCGGGGGAGCACGTGGCCTGGCACGCGGACGGGTTCTTCATGCACGGGATCGCGGAGGCGTACGCCTTCACGCTGCTGGATCCGTCGGGCCCGATGCGCATGGAGCGTTCGGTCGAGCGCCCTCCGGTCACCGCCGCGGAGCGCGCCGAGGAGACGGCCCGGATCACGGCGGACCTTCGCTCCACGGACCCCAACTGGCGGTGGAACGGTCCCGCGATCCCCGAGCGCAAGCCCGCCTTCGACGGGATCTACCCCGGGGAGGACGGCCGGATCTGGGTGTACCGCCAGGGTCCGGGCGTGGAGCGGGAGGACCCGGTCTACGATCCGTCGGACCCGACGTCGGTCGAGGACCGCTGGCGGGATACGCCCCTCTTCGACGTCTTCGAGCGGGACGGAACGTTCCTGGGCACGGTGCGGGCGCCGCTCGAGATGAGCCGCTCCCCCGCGCCCGTCTTCCGGGGCGACCGGGTGTGGGCCGTGGCGCGGGACGACCTGGGTGTCCAGCGCATCGTGCGGTACCGGGTAGTGGCGGGGTCGGTTGCGGAGTGAGGAAGCTTGCGCCCCCCCCCGGTGCTATCGTGCGAGTGCTCGTGGAGGCTTGACGTCCCTAGTTCATGGAGGATTTCGATGATGGTACGGCTCCTCTTGGTTGCGGCGCTTTCAGCCGCCCTCGGT
The DNA here is from genome assembly GCA_032250975.1 of Longimicrobiales bacterium. Classification (GTDB taxonomy): domain Bacteria; phylum Gemmatimonadota; class Gemmatimonadetes; order Longimicrobiales; family Gaopeijiaceae; genus Gaopeijia. Next base: position 1,050 of record JAVVFC010000196.1, read on the forward strand.
CTGGTCGTATCCGGTCCGGACGACGATCCCCGTTCGACAGCCCCCGCCGTGTATCCTGTCGCCGACTGGGTGTTGGCTCCCCGGCGTGAACAGATCCGTGCTGCGGACGACGACGGCGTTCTCGACTGGTATCGGGAGAAGCGGGAGTGCCCTCGATTCATCTGTGAGGCTTTTCCATGCTGCCAGACGTCCGGCACGGTGCAGATGGCCGGTCTGCTGACGACTGGAGAGTCGGTGTGTGAAGGGGAGTCTGATTTCGCCCGCGCGGTCGCGGACTGACCGGCGGGTCCGGTCGGCGCTCTGCCTCCTTCTCGCCGTTGGGGGGACGGAGGCATGTGACGCCGTAGCCCCGGATCTCCCGGCCTCCGAACACCTTCGTCCCGAATACCTGCTCCTGGTCGGCCGGGGGGCGGTGGTCGATTCGGCGGGCGTACCGTCGGTCGAGTTTGGAAGGGTTACGGACGCCGACGTCCTCTCCGACGGTACGCTCGCCGTGCTGGACGGATTCGCCGGGCAGGTCTACCTGTTCGGTCGCGACGGCGGCGTCCGCGCGGTGGCCGGACGGCCTGGTCAGGGTCCCGGCGAGTTGAGTGGGACTTTGTCCCTGGCTGTGATTCCACTCCCCGAGGCTCGCTTTGCCGTACCGGACGTGGCGAACGACGCCATTTCGATCTATGGCGCCACGGGCGAGGTCGTAGAGGTCCTTCCGTTGGGCGCGGGGTCCGAGGTGACGCCCGAGTGGATGCCGGTGAGCGGGGACACGGTTGCGGTGCGGAGGGTGACGCGATCCGCCGAGATCGTCGAGGTACGCTCGCTGGACGGTCGCCTTTCGTCACGCGGGGTTTCGCTCCCGCGAATCCAGCATGCACCTTCCGCCGAGAGCATGGGGTGGCCGCTCATGCCCGACCGATGGGTCTGGTCGGCCGCCCGTGGCGGATGGGTTGCGGTGGGTCGTATGTCCGAGCCCGCGGTGGCCCTGTATCGAGATGACCGCCTCGTACGGTCGATGACCTGGCCGCCAGGTGCGGGGGGTGAGGCGGGTGGAGCGGTCTCGGAGGATGAAGTGGATCACCTCCTCCAGATTGTCGCCCGGCGTCAAGGATCCGCCCTGGTGACGCCCGAGATTCGGGCGAGCATGCGGGCGCCCGATCAGCGGTATGCCCTGGCCGACGTCCTCGTCGGACCCGGCGGGTGGGTGCTGGCTCAGCGACCGCGACCGATCCGAGAGATGGATGAGCGAGTCCTGTCCACACTCAGGGCCGAAGGCGCGGGCGGGCCCCTCTGGGAAGTGTTCGACGCGTCCGGCAACCACCGCGGCGTACTGGACTTCGGAGCGAACGTGGGGTTGTTTCGCGTCCGGGGCGACACCGTCCTGGGGGTGCGGGAGGACGGGCTGGGGGTCCAACAGGTATTCCTCGCCCGGGTGCCCCTGCTCGCGAGTTTCTGATGCACCGGGGCGTAAAGGGGATTGTGTCCTGCGTCGAGGTGGCCCGTTGAGGCCGCCCCGCCGCCGGGTTACCGTCCCGGATCATGGATCCACTCAACGCCCCTGCCCTGCTGCGCGCCCTCACCGGGCTGCCACGCGGCCCCCACCGCCCGACGGCCGAGGGGGATGAGGCGCAGGCGGCGGTGGCGCTCATCCTGCGGGGTCCGGAGCCGGTGGACCTCCTCCTCATCAAGCGGGCCCTGAGCGAGAGGGATCCGTGGTCGGGGCACATGGCGCTGCCGGGCGGGCGGATGGATCCCGGCGACCCGCATCTGCTGGCGACCGCCCTGCGGGAGACGCGCGAGGAGACGGGCGTCGTGCTCGAGGCGGGGGCGTCCTACCTGGGGCGACTCCCGGCGGTGGCGCCCGGCGGCGTGCGCCTGCCCCGCATCCGCATCACCCCGCACGTCTTCCTGGCGGGGGAGGCGCTGCACGCCTTCCCGGCCTCCCACGAGGTGGCTGCGGTGCACTGGGTCCACCTCGCGGAGCTCTGCGCCCCCGACGCGCACGGCGCCGTGGACGTCCCCCTCCCCGACGGTACCCGGAGCTTTCCCTGCTACCGGGTGGCCGGGGAGGTGGTATGGGGGCTCACCTACCGGATCCTGGCGGACTTTCTGGGGCGGGTCAGCGCCCCGTCTCCTCCATCCACTCCGCGATGAAGAGGTTGGTGTTGGCCTCGTGGGAGGGGTTGCGGTTGGAGCCCCAGACCAGGTAGCGGCCGTCGGGGCTGAACATGGGGAAGCCGTCGAAGTCGGCGGTGTAGGTGATGCGCTCCTGCCCGGTGCCGTCCTCGCGGATCATGTAGAGGTCGAACTCCCGGCCGGTGGGGTCGGCCAGGTTGGAGGACCAGATGATGCGCTCCCCGTCCGGATGCCAGAACGGCCCGAAGTTGGCGGCTCCGTTGTCGGTGACCTGACGCTTGTTCGATCCGTCGGCGTCCATCACCCAGATCTCGAGCGTGCTGGGCCGGATCAGCCCCTGGGCCAGCAGCGACCGGTAGTCTGCGATCTCGTCCTCGCCCTCGGGATAGTGGGCGCGCCACACGATCTTCGACCCGTCGGGGGAGTAGAAGGCGCCCCCGTCATACCCGACCCGGTCGGTGAGCCGCACGACGTCGGAGCCGTCCGGGTTCATGGAGTAGAGGTCCAGGTCGCCGTCCCGCACGCTGGTGAAGACGATGCGCCCGTCGGCGGGTGAGATGGTGGCCTCGGCGTCGTAGCCGGGGGTGTCGGTGAGACGGGTGAGTCCGCTCCCGTCCGGATTCGACAGCCAGAGATCGTAGGAGGGGTAGAGCGCCCAGACGTAGCCTCGCGACATGTCAGGCGGCGCCGGGCACATTTCGGACTCGTGGTGGGTGGAGGCGAAGACGATCGTCTGGTCGCCCGGGTAGAAGTAGGCACAGGTGGTTCGGCCGGTGCCGGTGCTGACGCGGGCGGTGTCGCCGGTGGCCAGGTCCATGCGCCAGATGACGTCGCAGGCGCCCTCCTCCCGCTCCGTGCGCTGGAAGACCAGCTGCGTGCCGTCGAAGGAGAAATAGGCCTCGGCGTTCTCCCCATCGAAGGTGAGTTGTCGCACATTGCGGAGGCGGACCTCCTCCGGGACGGATTCGAAGGAGACGCCGGCGCCGATGGTGAGGGCGTCGGAGCCCGGAGCGTCCGCGCCGCGGGGGGTGTCCTCCGGGGCGCAGGCGCCCAGCGTAAGGGTAACGAGCAGAACGAGGGAACGACGGATCATGGAAGGCATCGGGTACAGGTGGTTGGCGGGCAGCGCGGGGTCGCTGCTGGCGCTGGGGCTGGTGGCGTGTGCGGGCGCGGGCACCGAGGACTGTGCGGCCCCGGATCCCGCGCAGGAGGAACTCGAGGGCGTGCTGGCGCACGTCCGTGTCCTGGCCGACGACGCCCTGGAGGGGAGGGGCGTGGCGTCCCGCGGAGAGCGCTGTGCGGGCGAATACATTGCCGACTGGTTCGAGTCGCTGGGCCTGGAGCCCGCCGGCGAGGCGGGCACGTACTTCCAGACCTTCCCGGTGCGCACCGGGAGCCGGATTCCGGCCCCCGCCACGCTGCAAATCTCCCCTGGACCGGGGGAGGGGGGCAACCCCTTCGCGCCCGACACCGCGGACTGGCGTCCCTACGGGTTCTCGGGGAGCGGAGAGGTGCGCGCGCCCCTGGCCTGGGTGGGGGGCGTGGTCCCCGCCACCCTCGAGGGACGGGTGGCGGTGCTGGGGGCGACCCCGACCGAGGTGCCGGAAGGGGCGCTCGAGGCCGACCCGCACTACCGGGCCACGGTGGCGCTCGGCCGCGGCGCGGTCGGGGTGATCTTCCTCCTGGGCGAGGGTGAGTCTTTGCCGGACCTGGCGAACGAGGACCGTCCGTTCGTGGCGGCGCCGGTGCTGGCCGTCGCGGGCGAGGCGGCGGAGGCGGTGCGCCGTGCGGCCCTCGAAGAGGGGGCGGCCGCGAGCCTCTCCGTCCAGGTGGAGCCCGCGCTGTCCCCGGCGCGCAACGTGGTGGCGCGGCTGGCGGGCGCCGACCCCGCCCGGGCCGGCGAGGTGGTGGTGGTCGGCGCCCACTACGACCACCTCGGCTGGGGCGGGGGCAGCTCGCTCGCTCCGGGGGTGAGGGAGATCCACAATGGCGCCGACGACAACGCCAGCGGGACGGCGGCACTGCTCGAAGTGGCGGCCGCGCTCACCGCCGGTCCCCGGCCCGAACGGCCGGTGCTCTTCGTCGCCTTCTCGGGTGAGGAGCGGGGGCTGCTCG
>JAVVFC010000197.1:0-5194 GCA_032250975.1 Longimicrobiales bacterium
CCAGAGCGTTCAGGTACCAGAGCCCGAGCAGGGTGACCGGGATGAAGCCTCCCAGATGGTAGGCGTAGGCGAAGGCGAGCGTGGGCGCGCTCGCGGCCCCGTACACGGTCTCGAGCGCAAATTGCGCACCCACATGGAAGGTGCCGAAGAAGCCGGGCGCCGCCGGAAGCGCGACCGCAAAGCCGACCACCGCCTCCGTGAAGACGGCCGCCACCAGGCCCAGCTCGATCCCGAAGGCGCGCATGCCCAGGTAGAAGGAGAGGGCGTGCCAGAACCAGAAGGCAAGGCTCCAGGCGAACGCCGACGCCAGCAGCACCGGGCTGCGCACGACCGCCAGGGAGGCCAGGAAGGCCTCCAGCGCATCGACCACCAGGCGCGCGAGACCGCGCGGGAGGAAGCGGGCGGCCCAGCTCACGGCGCGTACCACCGGGCGGGGGAAGAGCAGCAGCGCCGCCAGCACCGCCAGCATGACGCCCAGGAGGGTGAGCGCGGCGCTCAACAGCCCACGGAATCCGGGGCCCAGCGCGTCGGTGGGAAATCCGGGGGTGAGGGTCGCGCCGATCAGGAAGATGCCCAGCACCAGACCGTCCAGGATCCGCTCCACCACCAGCGAACCGAAGGCGGCGCTCACCCCCACGCGCGGCTCCAGGCGCCCGAACGCCCACGCTCGCGCGAACTCCCCCACCCGCGCGGGCAGCAGGTTGTTGGCCATGAACCCGATGATGAGGGCGCGGAAGCGGCTGCCCAGCGCGGTGTCCGGATCCACCGGGTGGAGCAGCACCCGCCACCGGAAGGCGCGCACCAGGTAGCCCGCCAGCGCCACCGCCAGAGAGGCGGCCAGCAGGCCGAAGTCGGCCGTCCGGACGTGGGCCCACACCTCGGCCACGTCCACATCACGGAGGGTGTACGCCACCAGCACCGCGGAGAGGCCGATCCCCACCGCCCCCTTCCACCCCACCCTCATCCTGCTCCGCTCCGGCAGGTCTCGCGCACCCGCGCCACCCTCATCCTGCTCCGCTCCGGCAGGTCTCGCGCACCCGCGCCACCCTCATCCCGCTCCGCTCCGGCGGGCCTCACGCAGCAGCGCTCCCATCTCGCGCACGGCCCGCTCCATGCCCACCAGGACGGCGCGGGAGACCACGGAGTGGCCGATGTTGAGCTCCTCCAGGTCGGGGAGGGCCGCCACCGGGGTCACGTTCTCGTAGGTGAGCCCGTGGCCGGCGTGGACGTCCAGCCCAATCGCGCGTCCGTGCGCGGCGGCCCGCGCCAGCCGCTCGACCTCGTGGGCACGCCCCCCGCGGGAGGATGCGTGCGCGAATTCGCCGGTGTGCAGCTCCACCGCGTCGGCGCCCACTTCGGCCGCCAGATCCACCAACGCGGGATCGGGGTCGATGAAGAGGGAAGTGCGGATCCCCGCGCCGCGCAGGGTTTCCACGACGGTCGTGGTCCGTGTGCGGACCTCCGGGTCGGTGAGCCCCAGCCCCCCTTCGGTGGTCACCTCCTCACGCCGCTCCGGGACCACGGTCGCCTGGTGCGGTCGCAGTTCCACGGCCAGCGCGACGATGTCCGCGGCGGTCGCCAGCTCCAGGTTGAGCGGGGTGCGAAGCGTGGCGGCGAGCAGCCGCACGTCCCGGTCGGAGACGTGGCGCCGGTCCTCGCGCAGGTGAACGGTGATGCCGTCTGCGCCCCCGAGCTCGGCCAGCACCGCGGCGCGCACCGGATCCGGCTCGTCGGTGCGGCGCGCCTCCCGCACGGTGGCCACATGGTCGATGTTCACAAAGAAACGCAGCGCCCTCATTCCACCTCCAGGATCTGCAAGCCCCGCCGCCCCCGCAGTCTTCCGAGCAGGGGCTCGGGCACCCGCGCCGTGATCTCGATCTCCACACCGTGCGCTTCCTGCGCAAGCACCTCCCCCTCCCGGTGCAGCGCCGCCAGCACCTCGCCCTCTCCGGCCGGCACCCGCACGCGGATCCGCGTCAGGCGGGCCCGGAGCCGCTCCAGCAGCGCCGCGCGAAGCGCATCCAGCGTATCGGGCTGGTGGGCGGAGAGGAAGACGGCCGGCACGGCGGAGAGCGCGCGCACGCGCTCCCGCAGCGCCTCCTCCTCGGCGTGGGTCAGGCGGTCTATCTTGTTGTACACCAGCAGCTGCGGGCGCCGGTGCAGTTCCAGCTCCTGCAGCACCTCGCGCACCACCTCCTCGTGCTCCTCCCGATCGGGGTGGGAGGCGTCCACCACGTGGAGTACCACGTCCGCCTCCCGGGCCTCCTCGAGCGTGGAGCGGAAGGAGGCGACCAGGTGGTGGGGCAGCTTGCGGATGAAACCCACCGTGTCGGTGAGCAGCGCCTCGTGCCCCGCACCAAGGTCGACTACGCGGGTGGTGGGGTCGAGGGTGGCGAAGAGCCGGTCCTCCACCAGGACGTCGGCCCCGGAGAGCGCGCGCAGCAGAGACGACTTGCCGGCGTTGGTGTAGCCGACCAGCGCCGCCCGGAAGCTGCCCGCGCGCGTGCCGCGCTGAACCGCGCGCGCGGCCGCCACGTCCTTCAGCTTGCGGCGCAGGTCGGCGATGCGCGTCCCGATCAGGCGCCGGTCCGTCTCCAGCTGCGTCTCGCCCGGTCCCCGCAGCCCGATTCCGCCGCGCGTGCGTGAGAGGTGGCTCCACATGCGCTTGAGCCGGGGCAGCAGGTACTGGAGCTGGGCAAGCTCCACCTGCATCTTCGCCTCCCGCGAACGTGCCCGGGTGGCGAAGATGTCCAGGATGAGCTCCGCCCGGTCCATGACCCGCGCGCCCAGCCTCCCCTCCAGGTTGCGGCCCTGGGCCGGCGAGAGTTCCTCGTCGAAGATCACCAGGTCGGCCTCCGACTCCTTGACGAGTTCCGCCAGCTCGTCCGCCTTGCCCTCGCCGATGTAGAAGCGCGGATGGGGCGCGTCCACCCGCTGCCGCAGGAAGGCTGCCACCCGGCCCCCGGCCGTGTCGGTCAGGCGGGCCAACTCCAGGAGGTGCTCTTCCGCCAGGCGGGGCGGCGTCTCGCGGCCGGGCGCACCCACCAGGACGGCCCGGTCCACCGGACGCCGGTTGTCGATCAGCTGCGTGGGAATGGTTCGCGGCCCGGAATCGGAGAGGTCAGGGATCGAGGATCCCGTTGCGGTCGAACGGGATACGGAAGTCACCCACGGCCGAGTCGACCGTGAATGATCCGAAGAAACGATAGCGGAGCCTGCCATCCCGCAGAAGACTGGCCACCGCATCCCCCACCTCCCGGTAGGTGAACGGCACGAGCACCGTCACCGGGGTGGTCGCCTGCCCGGCGAGCGATACGGCCTCGGCCGTTCGCCCGGTCGCCAGCGGACGCCACGCGTCGTCGGGCACCTCGGGCGTCCGGGACGGGTCGTCGGGGTGGAACGCCAGCGTGTACTCGACCGCGCGCGCGTCGAGCGCGAAGCGGTTCGGATTGTGGATGTCGAGCTGAACGCGCGCGGTCGCGCCCGTCAGGCCGATGCTCGCCAGCTCCACCTGCACGAGCGAGACCTGCGGCTCCTTTACAAGCGAAGCGCACGCCGTCAGGGCCGGAAGGAGGGCCAGGAGTGGGGCCAGGCGGCCCGGTCGGAAGGTCGGCATCATGGGATCGGCGGGGTCGGAGAGGCGGAGAGGGGGACGGCGGAGGGGGGTGGGCGCGGTCGGGGGTGGCTGCGGTGGCGGCTCGCGGATCCCTACTCCCCTCCCCCGTCTCCGGGTCCCTCCCGGGCGCGCGCCTCCGCGCGCCGCCTCCGGACGTCCTCCAGGCGCTCCGCCACCGTGCGCTCCGCGCCCTCTCCGCCCGGACGGTAGAAGGCGCTCCCCGCCAGCGCCTCCGGAAGCAAGGCCTGGCCCGAGACTCCTCCGGCCACGTCGGGGTCGTACCGGTACCCCCGGCCGTACCCGAGCTCCTTCATGAGCGCCGTGGGGGCATTGCGCAGGTGGGGGGGGACAGGGGCGCTCGCGGTCTCCCGGGCAGCCGCCCGCGCCTCCGCCCAGGCCACGTAGACGCGGTTCGACTTGGGTGCGGCCGCCAGGTAGACGGCCGCCTCCGCCAACGCCAGCTCGCCCTCCGGCGGGCCCAGGAAGTGGAAAGCGTCGCGCGCCGCCAGCGCCACCGTCAGCGCGCCCGGGTCGGCCAGGCCCACGTCCTCCGCCGCCATGCGCACCAGCCGCCGGGCCAGGTAAAGGGGGTCCTCCCCCCCTTCCAGCATGCGCGCCAGCCAGTAGAGGGCGGCGTCCGGGTCGCTCCCGCGCACCGACTTGTGGAGCGCCGAAATCAGGTTGTAGCGCTCTTCACCGCCCTTGTCGTAGATGGCGAAGCGGTGCTGGAGCGCTTCGCGCGCCACGGCGGACGTCAACCTCCCCCCGGGTCCGGCCAGCTCGGCGGCGCGCTCCAGTGCCCCCAGTGCCCGGCGCGCGTCGCCGTCGGCCTGCTCCGCCAGCCACCGCAGCACGCCAGCGTCGGCATCCACGCCGCTCCCGCCCAGGCCGCGCTCCCGGTCCTCGAGGGCACGCGTCAGAATACCCTCGAGCGCCTCGGCCTCGAGAGGTTCCAGCACCAGCACGGGCGCGCGCGAGAGCAGGGGGCGCACGACCTCGAAGGAGGGGTTTTCCGTCGTGGCACCCACCAGGATCACGGTACCCGCCTCGACGTGAGGCAGCAGGGCGTCCTGCTGCGCCTTGTTGAAGCGGTGGATCTCGTCGCAGAAGAGCACGGTGGCGCGCCCGGTCACCCGCAGGCGCTCGCCCGCCTCGGCCACGACCTCGCGCACGCGCGCGATTCCGTCGGTGACCGCGCTCACGGGCACGAAGCGGGTCCCCGTCTCGCGCGCGAGCAGCCGGGCCAGCGTCGTCTTGCCGCTCCCGGGCGGGCCCCAGAGGATCGCCGACGAGAGGCGGCCGGCTTCCAGCATGGCCCTGAGCGCCTTTCCGGGGGAGAGCAGGTGCTCCTGGCCCACGAACTCCGCCAGCGTACGGGGCCGCATGCGGGCCGCCAGGGGGGCGCCGGCGCCCGGCGCATGGTCGCGTGCTTCCCGTTCCGGGTCGGCGGCGCCGGCAGCTTGCTCAACGAATCGTTCGAGCCGGTGTTCCGCGACGCCCACCTGCCGCTGCTGGAAATTGCCCGCGACCGGCCCGACGTCGACGTGGTTTTCAAGCCGAAGGAGAAGCTGCTCGACG
>JAVVFC010000198.1:0-5118 GCA_032250975.1 Longimicrobiales bacterium
GGGGAGAGATTGCCCGCTGCGGAGCGGGGACGCAATGCGGGGGCGGTCGGCGACGCCGCCAGCGGAGGACTCCCCACGGCGCCCCCGGAAGCGGCCGCGTAGATTGCCGCAGAACCCCATCCCGGAGCCCTGACATGCCCCGACGAGCCCTGTGCCCCGCCCCCCGGCGGCCCCGCCTGGCGACCCACCCCCTCCCCCTTCCCCTGCTCCTGCTCCTCGTCCTGGCGGCGCCGGCGCTCGTGCTGCCCGCGCCCCGGCCGGCGGTCGCCCAGCAGGTGGACCTGGCGGCACTCGATGCCTACTTCGCCCGCGCACAGCGGGAGTGGCCGGTTCCGGGCCTCTCGGTGGCCATCGTCAAGGACGGCGAGATCGTGCTGGAGAAGGGGTACGGGGTGCGCGACGTGCGTGGCCGGGAACCGGTGGACGCGCACACGCTCTACGCCATCGCCTCCAACTCCAAGGCGTTCACGGCGGCGGCGCTGGCGCAGCAGGTCGACGCGGGGCGGCTCTCCTGGGACGACCGGGTGCTGGACCACCTGCCGTGGTTCCGGCTGTACGACGACTACGTGACACAGGAGATGCGCATCCGCGACCTGCTCTCGCACCGGAGCGGGCTGGGAACGTACTCGGGCGACCTGCTCTGGTACGGGACGCCCTACACGGCGGAAGAGGTGGTGCGCCGGGCGCGGCACCTCCCGCCCGCCTTCTCCTTCCGGGACGGGTACGGCTACTCCAACCTCATGTTCATCGCGGCCGGGGAGGTGCTGCGGGCGGTGACGGGGGAGGACTGGCACGCCTACGTGGAGTCGGCGTTCTTCGGGCCGCTGGGCATGACGCGCTCCGTGACGTCCACCACCGACCTGGACGGCGTGGAGAACGTGGCCACGCCGCACAAGTACGTGGCGGGCGAGACGATCCCCGTCGCGTGGTACAACTGGGACGCGATGGGGGCGGCGGGCGGGATCATCTCCAGCGTGCACGACATGGCGCAGTGGCTGACGGCGCAGCTGGCGGGGGGCGCCGTCGAGGCGCGCGCGGCGGACGGGGGCGAGGCCGTCCGCCTCTTCAGCGAGGCGCGGCAGCGGGAGATGTGGACCGTGCTCAACCCCCGGGCGGTGACGCCGGGGTACAAGCGCCAGTACCCCTCCACCCACTTCCGCGGCTACGGGATGGGGTGGTCGCTGAACGACTACCTGGGGCGGATGGTGGCCTCGCACGGGGGTGGCTACGACGGGATGTACTCGCAGGTGGCGCTGGTGCCCGAGGAGGGGCTGGGGGTGGTCGTGCTCACCAACGGGATGACGGGCGTGGCGCCCGCGCTCGTCTACCGGGTGCTGGACGCCTACCTGGGCGGGGAGCCCCGGGACTGGAGTGGGGAGGCGCTGCCCGGGTGGCGGGAGTCGCGTGAGCGCTTCGAGTCGCGGGCGCGCGCGCCCGAGGAGGCGCGGGTGGCCGGCACCACGCCGTCGCTGCCCCTGGAGGGGTACGCCGGCCGCTACGGGGGACCCATGTACGGCGACGCCACGGTGACGGTCGAGGGCGGCGGGCTGGTGCTGCGCCTGCTGCCCAATCCCGACCTGGTGGCGGACCTCGAACACCTGCACTACGACACCTTCGTGATCCGCTGGCGCCGGGAGCTGGCGTGGTTCGGTCAGGGGACGGCGCGCTTCGTCCTTGACGAGTTCGGGCGCGCGCGCGAAGTCAGGCTCGACGTGCCCAACGACGACCTCTGGTTCCACGAGCTGGAATTCAGGCGCCGGGAGTGAAACCGTCGAGGGGCGCGGCGCATTCCTGCAAGTAGTTTCGCACCCCCGACCCGTCGCAACCCCCACGACCGATGCCACTCCTCGAGGTAATCCAGCAGACCCACGACATGGCCGGGATGGCCATGGGCGCGGCCCAGAACCACGACATGGGCGGAATGCGCATGTCGGGCACCTTCCAGGGTCACGTCCTCCCCGGCGTGCTCTTCCTCTTCTGGGCCGCGTGGTGGACCTTCCGGCTGGTCAGGAGCCGGGGCGCCGAGGCCTACACCAAGGGGCTGCTCGAGCGGGGGCTCTTCATGCCGGTGGCCAAGGTGGTGCTCCCGGTGATCGGGGTGGTCGGCGAGCTCGCGCCCGGGGGGTGGGAGTGGCGCCCGGCCATGGTGAACAACTTCCAGCACGCCATCATGTACGTGGGCTTCATGGTGGCGGGCGTGGTGGACCTGCTGGCGCGCGCGGGGCGGGTCTCGCGCAGCGCCACCTACCTGGCGTACGTGGGCGCCGCGGGCAACGCCGCGCTCCTCTTTGCCGGCCACGGCCACATGGGCGGGCTGCCGGATACGGTGCACCAGATCCTGGTCTACGTCTTTGCGGCGGCGATCGTGCTCGCGCTGGTCGAGATCTTCATCCCCGACCGCGGCGTGGCCTGGCTACGCGTGGGGGCCGTCTACGTGCTCGGCCTCTGGTTCATCGAGATCGCCTGGATGCTCTACCGCTCCGGATGGGACATGGTGGACCACCACAACCAGATGAAGGCCTACCTCTTCTTCTCGGCCACGCTCATCGGGGTGACGGCCGCCCTGCTGGCGCTGCACCAGCTGCTGGGTGCGCCCGGACCGGGCGGGCGGAGGCGGGCGCGGGAGGGGTAGCGCGGGCGCGGGACCGCGGGCGCGGGAAGGGGTAGCGTGGGCGCGGGAGGGGGTAGCGTGGGCGCGGGAGGAGCAGGGTGCACGGTTGGACGCCACCCTCCGCTCGCCCCGGACGCCTACCCGCCGTCCACCCGCCGCAGGAAGTCCCGGACCACCGCGTTGGTATCGTCGGGGCGATCGTGCATGGTGAGGTGGGCCGCGCCCGGAATCACTGCGACCTCCGCCCCCGGCACCAGTGCCGCGATGCGGCGCACGGTGGCGGGACGCGACTCGTCGAACTCGCCGGTCGTGAACAGCACCGGCACATCGATCTCGCCGAGCCACCCGGTGGCGTCGTAGTCCTTCAGGGTGCCGGTGGCGGTGAACTCGCTCGGGCCCCACATGGCGCCGTAGATGTCGAAGTTGGCCGCCGCGAACGCGCTGTCGAGGTCCGCCGACCAGGGCAGACTGCGGGCCAGGTACGCCTCGTAGAAGCGCGTCACGGCATCCTGATAGGCCGGGTCCTCGTAGGTGCCCGCGGCCTCGTGCTCGCGCACGGCCCCCTGGATGGTCTCCGGCAGGGTCATCAGCAGCGTGTCGGCGTCGGCCACCCAGGCGGGAACGGAGAGCGCCGGGCTCATGAAGACGACGCTCGCCACCCGCTCCGGGTGGGCCCGCCAGTACTCGGCGGCCAGGATGGTGCCCCACGAATGCCCGACCAGGTGCATGCGGTCGAAGCCCAGCGCGGCGCGCAGCGTATCCAGCTCCCGCACGAAGGTGGCGATGGTCCAGTCCGAGGGGCCGGTCGCGCTCGTGGAGCGGCCGCTGCCCAGCTGGTCGTAGAGCACCACCGGCCGGTCGGCGCCCAGGGCCCGCATGGGGTTCATGTAGTAGCTGTTGATGCCCGGCCCCCCGTGCAGCAGGACGGCCGGGGTTCCGGAGCCCTCCCCCACGACGTCGTACCAGAGCTCGCCGAACGGGGTGCTGAGGGTGGCGGCGCCCTGCGGGGGAGCCCCCTCGCCCGCGCATGCGGAGAGCAGCAGCGGGAGCAGGGTCAGCCGAAGGGCGACGGGGCGGAGCGTGGTCTGGCGGCGCATGGACGTGAAGCTGTCACCACCGCGGCCCGGACCGCAAGCGTCACGGGGCCGCGGGCTCAGCCCCCACCGGGCGCGCTGCGGTAGTCCAGGGGCGGGTCGCGGTCGCCGAGCAGGGGGCGGTAGACGAAGTCCGGGCCGCGGCGCGCCGTCCACTCCACCCGGGCTCGGCTCCGGAGGTCGTCGTCCTGGAAGAGGTCCACCAGCGTCAACGCCATGGTCTTGGCGGCTACGATCATCCCCTTCTCGCCGATGGTGGTGCCGCCGGCCGCGACCGCCTGCCACGAGTGGGAGGCGGTCCCGGGCACCCAGGTGGCGGTGCGGAGCCCCACGGTGGGGACCGCCCAGCTCACGTCCGCGACGTCGGTGGAGCCCCGCCCGGCGCCGTCTTCGTTGACGAAGAAGGGCTGAACCTCCGCGGCCGCGTCCACGGGGGGCGCGTCCTCTCCCAGCGAGGTGCGGATCAGCTCGGCGAAGCGGCGCTCCTCCGGGGTGTACGCCACGCCCCCCACCTGCAGGAGGTTGGCGTGCATCTTCTCCGCCAGCGGGACGTTGATGAGGACGTTGTAGATGCCGTGGATGACCTCGAAGTCCACCTCGGTGCCCGTGCCGAGCGCCGCCCCGCGCGCGGCGTCGGCCACCCGCTCGAAGAGCTCCGCCACCACGGCGGGGTCGGGGTGGCGCACGTAGTAGAAGACCTCGGCGAAGTCGGGGATGACGTTGGGCGCGGCGCCGCCGTAGGTGATCACGTAGTGGATGCGCGCCTCCTGGGGGACGTGCTCGCGCATCAGGTTCACCATGTGGTTCATGGCCTCGACGCCGTCCAGGGCGGAGCGCCCCCGCTCGGGGCTGGCGGCGGCGTGCGCCGACACGCCCCGGAAGCGGAACTTGGCGGACTTGTTGGCCAGCGAGGACTGGGCGGCGGCGGCGTTGCTGTCCCCCGGATGCCAGTGCACGACCACGTCCACGTCGTCGAAGAGCCCCTCCCGCACCAGGTAGACCTTGCCGGCGCCCCCCTCCTCGGCGGGGGTCCCGTAGACCCGGATCACGCCGGGACTCCCGGTGCGCTCCAGCCAGTCCCGGGCCGCCAGCCCGGCCGCGACCGAGCCGGTGCCGAAGAGGTGGTGGCCGCAGGCGTGCGAAGCCCCCTTCCCCGCCAGCGGGTCCCGCTCAGGCGAGCGGCTCTGGGTGATCCCCGGAAGGGCGTCGAACTCCGCCAGGATCCCCAGGACGGGTCCGCCGCTCCCCCACTCCGCCACGAAGGCGGTGGGGATCCCGGCCACACCGGCCGTGACCCGGAAGCCGTGGGCGCGCAAACGCGCCTGCAGCACTTCGGAGCTCTCGTGCTCCTGGTAGCCCACCTCCGCCAGCTCCCAGATCTCCTGGGCCATGGCGCCGTAGTCGGCCGCGTAG
>JAVVFC010000199.1:0-5101 GCA_032250975.1 Longimicrobiales bacterium
CCGGTCAGAAGACCAGGTTCCGGGCCTCGACGGTGATGTGGTTCTCGACCGAGAGCACCCCGGGCGCCGCCCAGGCGGCCCGCTCGGCCTCGCGCCGTTCCGCCCAGGAGCTCACGCTCCCGGTGAGGGTGACCCGCCCCCCGTCCACGTCCGCCGCCACGTGCTCGGCGTCCAGCTGCGCGCTCCGGTGGAAGGCGGCCGTGATCTTGGCCTTCACGTCCCTGGGCGTCGCCCGGGGCTTGAGCCGGATCTGGTTCACCACCCCGCGCACGCCCGCCAGCTCGCGCACCGACGAGGCGGCGGCCCGGCGCTGGTACTCCCACGCCACCTCGCCCTTGAGCGTCACCACCCCGTCGCTGACCACCACCTCGATCTGGTCGAAGGGGACCGAGATGTTCAGGTCGAGCGCCTTGAGCACCGCCTCGGCGACCTGGGTGTCGGTGCGGCCGTAGGCCACCCCCACCTTCACCTCCAGGTCGTTGGCCACCGCGCGCACCCCCCGCACCCGCGCCGCGGCCTCCTCGGCGTTGTGCCTGTGCAGAAAGCTGCCCACCTCACCGGTGAGCGTCACCACGCCCTCCGTCACGGCCACGCCGATCGCGGACGCGTCCAGGCTCGGCTCCCAGTCCAACTCCTCCAGCACCTGCGTCTGCAGGCTCCGGTCGTTCATGGTGTCCTCCCCGCCCCGTATCGCCGGGGCCGTCACTTGCGCGTGATCTTCACCTTGCGCCCCATCGCCTCCTTCCGCTTGGGAAGGTGGACGGTGAGGACGCCGTTCTGGAACTCGGCGCGGACCTGCTCCGCCTCCACCGCGCGCGGGAGCGCGAAGGTCCGTTCGAAGCTCCCCTCCATGCGTTCGTACAGGTGCCAGCGGCCCTCCCGGGCCTCCTCGGCCTGGTGCTTCTTCTCGCCCTTGAGCGTGAGCGTGTCACGGTCCACGTCCAGCTCGATGTTCTCGAGCTCCATGCCGGGGAGCTCCGCCGTCAGCACATACTCGCCCTCGTCCTCCTTCAGGTTCACCGCGGGCCGCCAGGCGAGCGCCTCGTCCAGGAACGGGCTGCGGGTGCCGAAGACCCGGTTCACCCGCTCCTGCAGGCTCTCCAGCTCGCTCCAGGGCGACAGGGTGCGGGTCCAGGGTGTGAGCGCCTTCATCGTGCCTCCTCCTCCGTCCGGTCCTCCGGCCGGAGGTCCGGGTTGCAGGGTCGTCGTGCGCCCCTCCCGAGGTGCATCGGCCATGCCACCCCTCCGGAGCGCACCCGCGGCCCGGACCGACCCCACCGCCCGCGCGCCGCCCACCGGCGAACCCCGCGCGGCCCATGCGCCGCCGTTCACCGAGGGCCATTCCGGCACACCCCCGGACAACCTGGCGCACCCCGGCGCACCCGGGGGCACCGCGTCGGCCGGCCGGCTCCGGCCCGGAGCCCGGCCGCCTCAATCCTCCAGGTCCGCGTCCCCCAGGTGACCCTCGGCTCGGTAGCGCGCGAGCTTGCGGTAGAGCGTCCGCCGGCTGATACCCAGGATCCGGACCGCCTCGCTCTTCTGCCCGCGCGTCTCCTGCAGCACGGAGAGGATGTACTCCCGCTCCAGCCGCTCCATGCTCCACCGCCCCGCCCGCGCCTCGTCCATGCGCACGGAGGCGGCGGCGTCTCCCGTCACCCCGGCCAGCGCCTCGAAGTGAAGCGACTCCCCGGTGCGCGCCAGGATCACCGCCCGCTCCACGAAGCCCTCCAGCTCGCGTACGTTCCCCGGCCAGGCGTAGCGCTGCATGCGGGCGAGGAGCGCGGGCGGGAACTCCGGGGGTTCCACCTCCATCTCGCGGGCGAAACGCAGACGGAAGTGGTCGGCCAGCAGGGGCACGTCCCCGCTCCGCTCGCGCAGGGGCGGGACCCGCAACGGGAAGATGTTGAGGCGGTAGAAGAGGTCCTCGCGGAAGGCGCCCCGCTCGACCAGCTCCCTCAGGTCGGTGTTGGTGGCGGCCACCAGCCGGAAGTCCACGAACTGCAGCGAGCGCCCCCCCACCCGCTGCACCTTCCGGTCCTGCAGCACCCGCAGCAGCTTGACCTGCAGGTCCTCCGAGAGGGTGCTCACCTCGTCCAGGAAGAGGGTGCCGCCGGCGGCCTGCTCGATCAGCCCCACCCGGTTCTCGACCGCGCCCGTGAAGGTGCCCTTCATGAAGCCGAAGAGTTCGGACTCCAGCAGGGTGTCGGGGAGCGCCGAGCACGCCACCGGCACGAAGCTGCGCCGCACCCGCCCCGAGAGGTCGTGGAGGGCGTGCGCCACCAACTCCTTCCCCGTGCCGGTCTCCCCCGTGATGAGCACCGTGGCGCGCGTGGGCGCCACCCGCTCGATGATGCGGAAGAGGCGCTGCATGACCTGGGACCGGCCCAGCAGGTCCCGCAGGCGGTCGCGCGGGGTGAGCCGCCGGAGCTCGGCCAGTTCGCGCCGGATGCGCACGTCCTCGGTCGCGCGCCGCACCAGCAGCAGCAGCTCCTGGGCGTCACAGGGCACGCGGATGTAGTCGTAGGCCCCGAGCTTCATGGCCTGCACCGCGGACTCCACCGACCCCGAGCGCGTCATGGCGACGAAGCGGGCGTCGGTGTGGAGGGAGGGAAGCGCCGAGAGCACGCCCATACCGCTCATGCGAGGGAGCTCCAGGTCCAGCAGGACGACGTCGAAGGGCTCCCGGTCCAGCCGGCGCAGCGCCTCCTCGCCGCTCCCCTCCTCGGCCACCGCATAGCCGGCGCCGGCGAGCAGCGCACGCAGATCGGCGCGGGCGCCGACATCGTCGTCCACGACCAGAACCCGGCCGTCCCCCCCCTCCCCGACCGCCCCCGCGCAGCGGGGGGCGTCCGGGTCGGACGAGGCCTCCGGACCACCGGGCCCGAGGCCGGATCTGTGCGGGACCGTGGTCACGCGCCCCCTCCGGCGTTGGGGAGGGTCATGTACAAAGTGGCGCGGGTGTGCCGGAAGGGCACGTGGGAGACTCTATGCGGCCGGCTGTCGGGGGGATCCCCATGGGGGGGGGAAGTCCGCGGTCAGGAGTCCGGGACCGTGTGTCATTCCGTCCCCACGCCCCCGCGGGGGGGGGATGGGGAACCGCCGGGCGCCGCGCGTCCCGCCCGCCCGTGAGATGGCACGCTCCCTGCTCCATACGGATGGGTGCAGGATCCGGTCACATCCCGGAGAAACGGGCCCCGAATCCTGCTCAGGCGCCACGGGGGGTCCGACCCCCTGGCATCCGTTGCGAGGTCGCTGGACGCAACGACGCACCGGGACGAGGGTTCCGGCGCACCCTGACTCCCGCAACGGGAGAAGGGGAAGAGCAAGCGATCGGGCCGCTGCACGCAGGCGGCGTCGGAACCGAAGGATCGCGGGTTCGCCAGCGGGTGGAAGCCCCCGGGGGAGGCGTGACCGAAGCCGGGGGTTTCCTTCGTTCCGGGGGGGGAGGCGACGGTGGAGCGTGCACGGGATCACGAGCTGTCCCTGCGGCTGCTGGGGGTGGGCGGCGCCCTGGTGGTGGCGCTCTACCTCTGGCCCCTGGTGCCCGCGCTGACGGTCAGCGCGGTGGCGGCCACGCTGGCCGAGCCGCTGCAGCGGCGCACCGAGGGTCGGCGCGTCCCGCCGGGCTTGGCCGCGTTCCTCCTGACCGTCGGCGTCTTCCTGCTCGTCCTGCTGCCCCTCACCGCGCTGGCGCTCCTGGTGGGGCGCGAGGCGGCGGCCGGCATCCGCTGGCTGGGGAGCGAAGCGCCCGCCCTGCTCGGCGCGGGGTCCCGCCTGGAGACCGCGGTGCAGGCGTTCCTGGCGCGGGTGGGCGTCCCCCCGGTGCGGCTCACCCCGCTGCTGGCGGACCAGCTGGACCAGATCGCTTCGCTGCTCGCCGCCCGCAGCGTCGCCCTGGTCTCGGGCCTGGGCGGGTGGCTCATCCAGGCGGGCGTCGCGCTCTTCACCCTCTACTTCCTGCTCCGGGACCGCGCAGCCATCCAGGACGCGATCTGCTGGTTCGTGCCCATCGAGGCGGCGCGCACCCGCCGGCTGCTGGCCCGTGCGCGCGACATCACCCACGCCACCGTGCTCGGGAGCCTGCTGGTGGCGGTGGCCCAGGGCCTGCTGGGCGGACTCGCCTTCTGGGCGGTGGGCCTGCCCTCGCCCGCGCTCTGGGGCACGGTGATGGGATTCCTGTCGCTGGTCCCGGTGGCCGGGCCCGGGCTGGTGTGGCTGCCGGGGTCCGTCCACCTGGCGGCCACCGGACGGATCCCGCGCGCGCTGGTTCTGGTGATCGTCGGCACGCTGGTCGTGGGCACGGTGGACAACCTGCTGCGGGCCTGGCTGGTGAGCGGCCGCACCCGGGTTCACCCGCTGCTCGTCTTCCTGGGCGTGGTGGGCGGTATCTTCCTGTTCGGGGCGGTGGGCGTGGTGGTGGGTCCCGTGGTCTTCGTGCTGGCGCTGGCCGTCATGCAGATGGCGCGCGCCCCGCTGGACGGCCCCGCCCCGCCCGCCCCGGCCGAGGGCGCGCTGGTGGTGGGGGCCGACGACGTCGGGGGCGCCCGACTCCGGGATCCCCCCGCGCCGGGGTCAGAGGAAGGGCGCCAGTAGGGCGCTCAGCGCCTCGCGCAGCCGCTCGCGCAGGGGGCGGCTGCGGTGCGCCGCCAGGGTGCGTTCCCGGGCGCGCCCCAGATCGGCCCGGAAGAGCGAGTCCAGGCGGGCGCCCAGCGCGGCGTCGTGCGCCACCAGCGCCCACTCCTCGTTCAGGCGCAGCGAGCGGTTGTCCAGGTTCACGCTCCCGACCGCGCTCCACACCCCGTCCACCACCAGCGTCTTGGCGTGCATCATCGTCCCCTGGTACTCGAAGATGCGCACCCCCGCCGCCAGCAGTTCGTCGAATCCCCGCTGCCCCGCCCACCGCGCCCCGGGAACGTCGTTCACCGGCCCGGGCACCAGCACACGCACGTCCACCCCCCGGGCCGCCGCCGCCGTGAGCCGGCGGCGCAGGGCGCGGTCGGGTACGAAGTAGGAGTTGGCCAGAAAGAGCGTGCGGCGGGCTCCGCCGATCGTCACCGCGGTGAAGCGCTCGGCTTCGGTGGTGCCGGCGCCCGGCCGCGAG
>JAVVFC010000019.1:0-26425 GCA_032250975.1 Longimicrobiales bacterium
CTCCGTCCCCTCGCTGCCGCGGAAGGTGGCCTCCACGGTGGAGTCTCCCCGCAGCAGCAGAACGCCATCGGAGGCCTGATATTCGGCCTCGCGTCCGGTGTACCGGGTCACGGCATACCCCTCGAGCGCCAGCAGCCCGGCCAGGACGGTGTCCGCGCCCGGCGAAGGGGGGGGGCCGATGGTGGGCCTCCCCGGGGGCTGGGGCCCGGCGAGGCGGGCGGAGTCGGCCGCCAGCCGCGCGGAGTCGGCGCCCGGCTCCCGCGCCAGGTCCCGGAGCAGTTCAAGACGCCGCGCCCGCACGGAGTCGGCCGCGTTCCGGACCTGCAGGGTGTCCCCTCCCGTCCCCGCCTGCTGGCCCACGACCTCGCCCGCGGCGAGGGCGAGCATCACACCCACGGGGGCGAGGCCCCGGGCGGCCGTGGCGAGGGCGTCACGCGGGTGCGCCCACCACGGCCCCGAGCCACGGGTCCCCCGCCCTCTCACTGCGCCTCCACCACACCGTCGGGCGGGTCTCCATCCGGCTCCAGGACAGGCGCCTCCCGGCGCCGGTAGACCAACACCGAAAGCAGGATTCCCAGTTCGTACAAGAGCACCAGGGGCACCATCATGAGCACCGTCACCATGATCAGGTCTCCGGGGCTCAGCAGGCTGGCGACCACCGTGATGATCACGATGGCGTGCCTCCGCTTGGCGCGCAGGAAGGCGGGCGTGACCAGCCCCAGGACCGACAGGATGAGCACTACCACCGGCAGCTCGAAGATCGCTCCGAAGGCCAGCAGGAGCCGGATGACGAAGCCCAGATAGTCGTTGGCCGTGAGGGACGCCTGCAGAAAGTCGATCTGGATCCCGTTCAGGAAGCGGAGGCTGACGGGAAGCGCGATCTCGTAGCCCAGCCAGACCCCGCCCGCGAAGAGCACCATCCCGCCGTAGAGCGCCGGGATCACCAGTCGCTTCTCCCGCTTCTCGAGAGCCGGCGAGAGAAACGCCCACACCTGGTAGAGGATCACCGGAAAGGCCAGGATCACCCCCAGCAGGACGGAGGTCTTGAGGAGGAAGAAGAACGGATCGACCGGGCTCAGATAGATGAGCCGCCCGTCGGGGAGGTACGGGCTCACCGGCTCCACGAGCAGGCGCAGGACCTGGAAGCGCTGGATGAGCCAGAAGCCGGCAAGCGCACCCAGGACCAGGGCGGCCGATCCCTTGAAGATGCGCCAGCGAAGTTCCTCCAGGTGTTCCAGGAAGGGCATCTCGCCGCGTGGGTTGCGCCGCTGCGTCACGTGTCCCCTTCCCTCCCCGGTCCCGGTCTACCCCCTGGCCAGGGGCAACTCCACCTGGTCCCGGGCCAGCACCTCCTGACGCTGCCGGGACTCCAACTCGTCCACGAACTCCTGGAACTGTCCGACGTCCTGGAAGTTGCGGTACACGGAAGCGTACCGAACATAGGCGACCCGGTCCAGAGGCCGCAGGGCGTCCATGACCAGTTCGCCGATACGGGCGGAGGGGACATCCAGCCCGGGGTGGCGCGAGAGCGCCTCCTCGATACCGTCCACGATCGACTCGATCACAGCCGCGGACACCGGCCGCTTGGCGCAGGCGATGGCGAGGCTGCGCCGCACCTTCCCGCGATCGAACTCCTGTGGGCTGCCGTCGCGCTTGAGCACCTGGATGGGGCGCTCCTCCACGTACTCGTAGGTGGTGAAGCGGGTCTCGCAGACCAGACACTCACGCCGGCGCCGCACCGCCCGACCGCCACGGCTGGTGCGGGTATCGACCACCCGGTTCTCCGAGGCGTCACACTGGGGGCAGCGCACGGGACGGCGCCTCGGAGCGCGGAGTCAGGGCCGGGGCGCGCCGCCGCCGATGGCCGAGAGGCGCTCCCGGGCGGCAGCGACGTTCCGGTGGTCCGGGTAGGTGTTGACCAGGCGCTCGAGCAACGCCCGCGCCCGTGCCTCGTCTCCGAGCTCGATGTGGATGATCCCCATCCGGTAGAGCGCATCCGGTACCGTCTCGGAGGTGGGGAAGAGCTCCGGGATGCGCCCGAACGCCTCGAGCGCGGCCTGCAGATCGTCCTCCTGGACGTGGATGTCGGCCAGGTAGTAGTGGGCGCTCGGCACCTGCTCGTGGCCCGGATACGCCGTCAGGAACTGCGTGAACGCGGCCCGCGCGGCGGAGAGCGAGCCGCGCTGGTACTGCCGGATTGCGGCGTTGTACATCGCGTCGGCTTCGTCCGTCCCGCTCGAGAGGCGCGGCGTGGCCTCCGGCCCCGCCTCGCCGGAGCCAGGCACCACGCCGCCCCGGCGCATGGCATCCACCTGATCACGCACGGAGGCGATGTTGAGGGAGTTCTGGCCCACCAGCTCCTGGATGCGGGCCAGCTGGGCTCCGATCCGATTGAGCGTGGTGAGGACGTCCCCCCGGATGTCACCCAACTCGCGGCTGGCGCTGCGGAGGGTGTCCTGCGTCTCCAGGGACTGACGCAGGATCTCCGCACGCAGAGAATCCTGGGCCGCCGCGACGCTCCGGAGGTCCGCCTGGAGGTCCCGGCGCAGGTCTCGTATGTCCTGCTTGGTGGCGCACCCGCCCACCAGCAGCACGGCGGCGAGCAGGACCGGAATCCTCCTCGCCGGGGAATGGATGAAGTTGCGCATACGTTTATGTACTACCCCGCCCCGGGGAGGGTCCCCGGGGCGGGGTAGCGGGGGGTCACGATCCGGGGTTGATGGTGCCGGCGGTGATCACGAACTCGGCGCGGCGGTTCCTCGCCCACGCCTGCTCATCGCTCCCCTGGGCGGCCGGACGCTCCTCCCCGTAGGAGGTGATGGCGAAGCGGCCCGCATCGATCCCGAAGCTGGTGAAGAACTGGCGCACCGCCTCGGCGCGGCGGGTCCCCAGCGCGAGGTTGTACTCGGTGGAGCCACGCTCGTCCGCGTGCCCTTCGATCCGGACCCGCAGGGACGGATTCGCGCGCAGGATCTCCAGCTTGGCCCGGAGCGACTGCTCGGCGTCGGCCCGGATGGCGGACTCGTCGTAGTCGAAGTACACGGCTTCCTGGAGCGTGGCGCGCGCGGCGGCGATGGCGCGCTCACGAGCCGCCTCGGCCTCGGCGCGGAGACGGGCCTCCTCCTCGGCGCGACGGCGGGCCTCCTCGGCCTCCCGGGCGGCGCGGATGGAGTCCTGGCGCATCTGCTCCAACTCCTCGGCGGTGGGGCCGACAGGCTGCGGCGGCGGCGGCGGATCCTGCCCGCACGCGGCCAGGACCATGGTGATGGCCAGCACCGGTATCATCAGACGGGTTTGGAACATCGGAACTCCGGAGGTTGATAGAGTTGACGGTTGGTGGGCGAGGTGCATAAGGAAATACCCCAAAATGTACCGGAACGCAACGGGTTTCGGTACGACATGGAGGGCTTCGGGCCGCTCAGCGCACCCACAGGGCGGGGGACCAGTCGGGCTCGCCGACGTCCACGCCCCGCAGCAGCGTGCGGATGGACCCGGTGGCGGTGTCCACCACAAAGAGTCCGAACCCCCAGCTCCGCTCCCCCACGAACACGATGTGACGCCCATCGGGCGCCCAGGAGGGGTCCTCGTTGTTCCCCTCGGCCGTGAGCTGCAGCAGGCTTGACCGGTCGCCCGGCCGCCCCACCAGGATGTGAAAGCGCCCCGAGCGTCCCACCCGCCCGGTGAACGCGATCCGGTCCCCGAAAGGGGCCCAGTCCGGCGCCGTGTAGTACCCCGCCCGGCCGTACTCGTACGGGGAGAGGAGCTCCGGCGCCCCGCCGTCCGTGCTCATGATGTAGATCTGGGGAACGGCCGATCCCAGCCGGTTGGAGTTGAAGGCCAGCCGGCGGCCGTCGGGCGAGAACGTCGGATTCAGGTCCTCCGAGCGTCCCTCCGTCAGCGCCGTCAGGCAGCAGTCCCGGTCCAGGTCGTAGGTGAAGATCCCGCTGCTGCTGCCGGAGTGGATCTGGAAGGCCACGCTCTGTCCGTCGGGCAGGTAGGCGGGCGTGTAGTAGTTCCCGTCGTCCGCGGGTGCGACCTGGCGCTGGCGGCCGGCGCGGAAGTCGTGCTCGAACACCCGCCACTGCCCGGACTGGCTGTCCACGGCGGCGTAGACCACGCGGCCGCCCCCGGGCGCCCAGTCCGGCGACAGCGCCAGGCTGCCGTGGTTGGTGACGCGGCGCAGGTTCTCCCCATCCGAGTCGATGACGTAGATCTCCCGGGTGCCGCCGTCGTCCCGGGTCATGGAGAAGGCGATGCGGCTGGCCGCCATCCCCGGCTCGCCGAAGACCCACTCGACCACGGCGTCCGACGCACGGTGCACCGCCATGCGGAAGTCCGGGTGAAGCGCCGCCGGAAGGGGGAACCGCCCCTCCTCCCGCAGCCTGCCGTAGACCACGTCGTGGACCTGGAGCACGAGCACGAAGCCGTCGCCGCTTCCCTCCACCGACCCCGTCACCAGCCAGACCGCCCCCAGCCGGTCCCAGATGGAGTACTCCACCCCCTCACCACCCATCGCCTCGGGCAGCCCCGTCATCATCTCGAAGCGGTCGGAGTTGGCGAGGTCCCGGCCCACGATCGCCTCCACCTGGGAGGCGATGGCCTGACCGCCGAAGCGCCCCGAGAAGGGCTTGATGGCAAGGGGCGGAAAGTACGTGGTCTGGTAGACGAGACCCAGACGCACGCCCGGCAGGCTGTCCTGCTGAGCCCACGTGGCGGTGGGAAGGGAGGCCAGGGCAGGGAGGAGGGCCAGCAGCGCCCGCACCCGGCGGGCCGGGATCGATTTCATGGGGAGGTTCATCGGGGAAGTCCTGCCTGGGGTGCGCGCGCGTCGAAGGGTTCGGGCGGTGCGGCGAGCTCCCGCCCCGGGGGGCGGAATTCAAAGAGGATGGGCAGGCGTTCGTAGGGGAGTTCCTCCGGGAGGGCGCCGAAGCGTCCGGTGCCCGCGCAGTCCCCCACCGCCGCCAGCGCCTCGAAGTCGAAGTCCGGGTTTCCCGACCGCTCCACGAAGCGCAGGTCCGCCACTGTGCCGTCCGGACGGATGACGAAGTAGACCGTCGTGCGCAGCCCGCCCGGGATCCCGGGCGGCGGCCGGAAGCAGCGGGAGATCTGACGGATGATGTTCTCATAGTACTGCGGGAAGTCGCGTCGCACCCCCTCCATGCGGACCTCGATGTCCTCACCTGTGAGAGCCTCCGCCTCCTCCGCGGTGGAGGTGGGGGACGGATCCGCAGGCTCAGGCTCGGGCTCCGGCTCGGGCGGCGTGGGCTCGGGCTCCTCGCGCACCGGCTCGGGCTCGGCCTCGGGCAGCGGGACGGCGGCCGCCGGATCCTCCGCGGGCGCCTCCTCCGGCCGCTCCACCACCAGGTCCTCGCGCGGGGCGGGATCGGCTTCGGGTTGGGGGGCGGCCGCTGGCGGCGAGACGATCTCGACCTCAAAGGTGATGAACTCCAGCGGCGCGGGCGGACTCAGGGTGGCCACCACGGCCAGCACACCGACGCTCCCGTGCACCAGCAGCGAGCCGACCAGGGGCCGCGCCGGCGGCGGTCCGCCCATCCGTCGAAAAGTCCACTTCACCGCCCCGCTCCTCGGCTCAATTGCCCTTCCAGGGCTCCGCCACCAGCGCCGGCCTGACCCCGGCGTTGGCGATCACGGTGAAGACCTGGAGCATGGGTCCGTACGCGGCCGCCGAATCTCCCCGCAGGTAGACCCGGTCGATGCCCCCCGCCGCCAATACGCCCGGAATCCCCTCGCGGAACTCCTCCAGCGTCCACTCGTCCTCTTCCACGAAGATGCGTCCGTCCGCGGTGACGCTGACGAAGAAGGGGTCGTCCTGGGCGGTGAGCGGCTGCACGTCCGCGCGCGGCACCGCGACCTCCACCCCACCCTGCAGAATGGGCGCCGTGATGATGAAGATCACCAGCAGGGTGAATGCCACGTCCACCAGCGATGTGACGTTGATGTTCGCCTCCAGGGGAAGGTCGCCGTGTCCGCCGCGCTGTCTGGGCATGGTCCCGGCTCCCCCCTTCAGACCCGCCCTTCGCGGGCCAGGGTCCCGATGAACTCGCTCGAGAACCCCTCCAGCTCTCCGGTCACCAGGTTGAGCCGGGAAACGAAGTGGTTGTAAGCGATAACCGCCGGAATGGCCACGAAGAGCCCCGCCACCGTTGTGATGAGCGCCTCCGCGACGCCGGGCGCCACCGCGCCGATGTTGGTCGAGCCCGAAGCGGCGATCCCGAGGAAGGCGTTCATGACGCCGATCACCGTGCCCAGCAGCCCCAGCAGCGGCGAGACCGAACCCACCACCGCCAGCCACGAGAGGCCGCGCGCCAGGTCGTCACGCTCCTCGGCCTCCTCCTTCTCCAGCACCAGCCGGAGGGCCTGGAGCTGGGCAGACGAAAGCCCCTGGGTGGGGGGAGCGCCCTCCCGCAGCGCGCCCGGTCGCAGCTCGCTGAAAAAGTTGACGCCCTGCCGGAAGACACGGGCATAGGGCGATTCGGGCAGGGTGAGAATCGCCTTGTAGGCCGTCTCCAGCCTCTGGGCGCGCTCCATGGCGTCCAGGAACTCGTCGCCCTGGCGCTGCACCTCCCGGAACTGGCGGACCTTCCACAGGATGATCCACCAGGAAAAGAGCGAGAACCCCGCCAGCGCCAGCAGGACGACCCGGGTGGGGAGCGTCCCGCCGGTGATCATGTCGAGCGCGCTGTCCGGCGTGGCCGCCTGCAGAAACAGACCGGTGATCCCCGTCACGGCACCCGCTCCAACTGGGACGCGATGTGGTCGTAGGTCTCGCGAAGCCCCTCCTCCAGCGTCCACTGCTCCGACCACCCGTGCGCCCTCAGGCGCGAGGCGTCGAGGGCGGAGTGCCGCAGTTCGCCCGCCCGCACATTGCGGTAGTCACGCCCCGGGTGCCGGCCCGCGATCCCCTCCAGGAGGTCGGCCAGCCGGTTCACGGACGTCTCCACGCCGGTACCCACGTTGAAGGCGCGAGCGTCCAGGCCCTCGCCCGCGGCGTCCAGGGGGAGGTCCGCGAGGAGCAGGTTGGCGGCCACCACGTCCTTGACGTACACGTAGTCCCGCGTCTGCTCGCCATCTCCGAAGATGGTGAGACCGTCGCCCCCGAGGAGCCGGTTGGAGAAGATCGCCACCACCCCGGCCTCACCGTGCGGGTCCTGCCTGGGTCCATACACATTGCTGTAGCGAAGGGCAGCGTATGCCAGCCCGTGCAGGTGCCGGAAGCAGTTCAGGTAGTACTCGCCCGCAAGTTTCGTGACGCCGTAGGGCGAGAGCGGGAGCTTCGGCGCATCCTCCGGGGTCGGCCGCACCTCCGGCTCCCCGTATACGACGCCCCCGCTGGAGACGTAGAGGAGGCGCCGGGTCCCCGCCTCGCGCGCACCCTCCGCCAGGTTGAGGAAGCCGTCCACGTTGGTGCGTGCGTCCCGCCGGGGATCATCCACCGAAATACGCACGTCGATCTGGGCGGCGTGGTGGTTGATCAGGTCGGGACGGACCTCCCGCACCAGGTCGCGCGCGGTGTCCGAGGCGATGTCCGCCACCACCAGCTCGGCGCCCGCGGGCACGTTGGCGCGCCGGCCGCTGGAGAGGTCGTCCAGCACCCAGACCCGGTCTCCCCGGTTCAGATGCGCCTGGACGACGTGACTGCCGATGAATCCCGCTCCGCCGGTGACCAGGACGCGCCTGGGCTCTCCGTTCATGAACCGCCTGCAATCGGTTTGGGTTGCTGAGTCGAATCGAGGGCACTCGCGGGGCAAAGGGACGGCGCCCCGGGTCCGGTCCGGCCGGTTCCCGAGGCGCCGCGGGGAGGGGCCCCGACCCCACCCACCGTTCAGCGCTCCGGCATTCTCCGCTCGAGTCGGAGCCGCACCCCGTCCACGAAGACCGGGTTGCGGATCATGACAATGCGTGCCGTGGCCACCTCGTCCTGCACTCCTACCACCTGGGCCCGCCCTTCGATCCGCGCCTCGGGCGTGCGCACCTCCACCACGAACTCGTCCCCGACCCGGAGGTCGTCGCGCCGGCCGCGATCGAGGAAGAGGTGGTTGCCGGGCTGGTGCAGTTCGTGCACGGCCGCATACCCCAGCACGCGAGCCACCGGGCCGTTCTCCACGGGCTCGGCCACCTGGCCCGGAACACCGGGGTACTCGGGCAGCGGGCGTACCAGGTCGCCCATGCGCAACCGGTCGTACTGGGCGTCCACCAGGGCCACCACGCCGTCGGGGGACCGGTGCAGCACGGTGACCACGCCGGTGGGGATCGCCACCAGCCCGGCCAGCTCTTCGCGGGGCTCCTCCAGCCGGAAGAGCTGCAGGTGCGTGCCCGGAGTCGGGACGTGCCCCCCCAGATCCAGCACCACCCGTTCGTAGAGCGCCGGGCCCTTGCGGGGGGCGCGGACCTCCTCCTCACCTTCGAAGGCGACCACCCGCCCCTGCGCCTGCGCGCCGTTGGTGAAGTCCAGGAAGGGGGCCGAATAGAAGACCGACCGCGGCACGGCCAGCCAGCGCGCCAGCGCCTCCTCCGCCACCCGGTCCACGGATACGGTGTCGCGCCAGAACTTGGTTCGCTCCGGCTCCCGCACCGTGACGGCCGGGTCGAGCGGCGGACGCCCCGCCTGCGCCGGCTCCTCGGCGGCGACCACCATCACCTCCTGAATGTTCCCCGCACCGTCCGGAATCCGGAAGATCTGGCCGGGATAGATCCAGTGCGGGTCGTCGATGCGATCCAGGTTGGCCTCGTAGATGCGGGGCCAGAGGAAGGGGTCGCCGTAGAAGTGGGCGGCCAGATCCCAGAGCGTGTTGCCGACCACCACCACGTGCTGCCCCCCTTCCGGGCGGTCCAGAACCTGGCCGCGCCCGGGGCTGGGCAGGAGGAGCGATGCGATCACGATGAGGACCGGAACGGCCGGAAGGGACCGATTCATGGGCGGGCCTTCTGGAAGGATGGAACGGACGGGAGCCGTTGGGGGGCTGAGGCCTGGGGCGGGACGCCGGAGCGCCTCTTCGAAGATAGACGCCTCCGCCGGCACACCGCAAACCCTTTTTCATAAAAAACTACAAACGTTTCCCTCCCGGGTCGGCTCGCATCACCACCGCATCCTCACGGGGCGAGCGGTAGTACCCCGCCCGGACCCCCACCTCCCGGAATCCCCGGGTGCGGTAGAGTCGGCGGGCGTCGTCGTTGGAGGCGCGCACTTCCAGGAAGACGGCGCGCACGCCCCCGGCCGCCGCCGCCGCCAGCAGGTGGTCGAGGAGCGCCCCGCCGTGGCCGCGCCCGCGCGCGTCCGCGCGCACCGCCAGGTTGGCCAGTTCCCCCTGGTCGGCGGCGCACCAGAGCACCCCGTAGGCCACCGGGCAGGCGTCGGCGTCCTCCCGCACGCGCAGGAGTACGCCGGAGCGGCCCAGCAGCCGGCGGAAGGCGTCGGCGTCCCAGGGCGTGGGAAAGGTCCCGGCCTCCAGCGCCGCCACCCAGGGTACGTCCTCGGGCCGCATGGGGCGGTTCACCCCGCCCGTCACCTCCGCTCCCGCTCGGCGCTGCTGGCACGCAGGTAGTCGGGTTCCCACCCACCGGGGTCGGAGAGCGGCGGCCGGTCCGGGTCGAGCGCGAGCACCCGCAGCAGGCCATCCGCGGACGGGAAGCCGAGGGGAGGGGGGAGGACGAGCCGTCCCTCGCTGCGCAGCCGTGGGGCATGACGGTTGGCCCCGTCCCCGCAGAACCCCGCCCCGGCCAGCTCCTCGTCGGCCAGCACCTCGTCCAGGCGCGCGAAGCGGGGCGACCGCAGCTCCCTCGGGAGCCCCCCCGTCAGCCGGTAGGCGGCCGCGAACACACGGTCCCCGCGCGCGTCGAAGAGCAGGTAGCGCGTGTGCAGGTGCATGCCTACCGCGTCCCGGGCGAGGGCCCAGGGGCCGGCGTCCCCGGGGAGCGCCTCTTCGGTCAGGGTGGCTGCCAGAAAGGAGGAGATCGCCCAGAGCGGCACGCCCAGGGCGTGCGCGAGCCCCTTGCCCGCCGCCGCCGCGACGCGCAGGCCCGTGAACGATCCCGGACCGGCCCCCACCGCCACCGCGTCCACGGCGGCGCGAGCGACGCCCGCCTCGCGCAGCACCACCTCCAGCGCGGGGACCAGTCCGGCGGCGTGGGCGCCCGGCTCGCCCAGGAAGGTCCGGGCACGCACGCTCCCCCCGACCGCGACGGCGACCGAGCCGACCGGCCCGGACGTCTCCAGCCCGACCATCACCCACGGGGCGCTCACGACGCGCCTCCGCCCCGGTCCACGGTCAGGGGAAAGGGGGGCAGTGGCGGCGGGGTTCCCACCCGCGTGACGCCGACGCGCCGCAGCAGCGGGTCTCCCACCACCGGCTCCAGCCGGACTTCCCACCGGTCGGCGGGAAGGTGGGGTTCCGCCCGTTCGGGCCACTCCACCAGCACCAGATCGCCGCCGCCCTCCCGCACCAGCTCCTCCCACCCCAGCTCCCACACCTCCTCCGGGTCGGACACCCGGTAAAGGTCCAGGTGCACCACGTCACCGTCCCGGGCCGAGGGGTAGCGGAAGAGAAGGTTGAAGGTGAGCGAGGGGAGATTGCCCCTCACCCCCGCACCGCGTGCGATCGCCCGGGCCAGGACGGACTTGCCCGCACCCAGCGGCCCGCGCAGCCCCAGGAAGACGGGGGCCCGCACCTGGCGCCCCACCACCTCGCCCCAGCGCCGGAGCGCCTCCTCGCCGAGGAGCACGCGCTTCACCCGCCCCGGTCAGCGGTTCACCGCGATGTAGACGGTCGCGAGCGTGGAGGTCACCGCCAGAATCCGCGAGAGCGCGGCGTCCCAGTCGAATCCCTCTCCCGCGGGCGGCTTCTCGGGCACGATGATTCGGCTGCCCGGCCTGACCTCGGGCGTGGAGTGGAAGAAGAGCAGCCGCCTGCGCATGCCGGCCCGGCTTCCGTTGGCGTACTCCACGGTCACCCGCCCCTTATCCCCGTCGGGCGTGACGCCCCCGGCCTGGTCGAGGAAGTCGTCCAGCCCCATCCCGTCCCGGTAGACGACCCGTGAGTCGAAGAGCACCGCCCCGGTGATGAGTACGGTATTGTCCATCACGGGCATCACGACGCGGTCACCACCGACGAGGACGGGGTCCGCCTCCGATCCGGGCGCGGCCATCATGTCCTGGTAGTTCACCCCCACCGGGACCCCGTCGCGCACCAGACGGAGGCCTTCGGGGAAGGCGGCCTGGGTGAGTCCGCCCGCGCGAAGCATGAGGGAGCTCAGGCGCTCGTCCTGGCGCAGGAGCTGATACGGTCCCGGGCTGACCACCTCGCCCTCCACCGCCACCCGCTCGGGTGTCACGTACCCGGGCAGCAGGCGAACGTAGACCTCGTCCCGGTCCCTGAGCGGAAGTCCGGATTCGGGCGTGAAGGCGTTCGCCGAATCGGGCCGCTGGCTGAGGACCTCCGGGTCCGGGTAGGGGAGGCTGGGGCGGAGTGCCACGATCCGGGATTCCCCCAGCGCCTGGCCCGGGCCCGGGACGGGCACGGGCGTGACCACCTCCGCCGACCAGGGCACCGCGCCCTTGCGGAAGCCGCCGGCGAGCAGCACGAGGTCGCCCGCCGTGAGCCCCTCGGAGAGCGGGTAGCGCCCGGGGTTCTGCACCAGACCGTACACCGCCACCGAGTCGGGGGCGGTGAGGGAGTCCCGGGGAAAGACCATCACCTCGTCGAATTCGCGCAGCAGCGGGCCCGGGGGGGCGTTCACCAGGTCCGCCCGGAGCGCCAGTCGATCCCCGGTGGTCAGATCGAGCCGGTCGACCAGGATGTCCGCGCCCAGTGCGGCATCAACCAGCCCCCCGGCGCGCTCCACCAGCGAGCCGACCGTCGTCCCCGGACGCAGCTCGTAGCTGCCCGGACGCCAGACCGCCCCGTGGATCCCGACACGCTGGCGGGTCCGTTCCAGAACGGGAAAGACCTCCACGCGGTCGCCGCCCTGGAGGGGGAATCCATCCGCGCCCGCCAGCACGTCGGCGAGGGGCGCGTCCAGCAGCACACGATCCACGCCCGCGCTCCGGTCCGCCGGTGCCAGCACCCGATCCACCTGCGCGCGGTCCGTACGCGCGTCGGGCAGAAGTCCCCCCGCGAACCGCACCAGAGCCGGGAGCGCCTCCCCTTCCCTCAACTCGAAGATCGCCGGGTTGCGGACCATGCCGGCCAGGGTGACCTGGGGGCCGGCCGCCGGCACGAAGACCACGTCCCCCTCCATCAGACGGGGATCGTTCTCCACCGTTCCGGTGGTCAGATAGGGGTAGAGGTCCACCTCGATTGGAGCCTCGCCCCGCCGCTGCACCAGCACCCGGCGGAAGCTCCCCTGGTCGGTGGGCCCGCCGGCCAGGTAGAGCCCCTCCAGCAGTGTCCCGACCGAGCTGATCTGGTACGACCCCGGGCGTTCGACAAACCCCGCCACCCGCACCTGATTGGTGCGCAGGCGCCCCAGCGAGACGTCGAAGCGGGTGGTGGCGTCGGGCGTACCGGTCACGCCGCTGTAGACCTGCCCGAGCCGTGCGGCGAGGCGGTCCTGAAGGCCCTCCAGGGTGAGACCGTTCACCGAGACCTGCCCCACCTGCGGGATGATCACGTACCCCTCGCGGGTCACGTCCAGCGTGTAGGCCAACTCCACATCGCCGGTCAGAACCAGGAGGATCTCGTCGCCCGGACCCAGTACGTAGTTGGGCCCCACCGGACCGGTAAGGATGGGGTCGAACTGTGTGGAGGCCCGCCGGAAGATGCGCGTCCCGAAGACCCGGGGAATGGTGTCCGGCTCGGCGGGCTCCAGGAGCGAATCCCCGAGGAGGAGCAGGCTGTCACCCCGCGCGTCCAGGCGCTGCCGGTCCAGGCTCACCGAGTCCTCCCGCAGCGTCACGCCGATCCCCTGAAGCGCCTCCAGCAAGCGGGCGTCCGCGACCGCCGCGCCCTCGACCACACCCCCCGACTCGAGCGCATCGTAATAGGGATCGGCCAGAGCGGGGTTGTAGCCGGCCCGGCGCAGCCGGTCGCGGGCCTGTGCCCGCGTCAGGCCCGAGGCCTGGATCCGGCGCAGAATCTCCTCCTGGGAGAGGCTGCCCGCCAACTCCTGCAGGTTCACGCCGCGCGGATTCACCTGGGCGGCCAACGAACTCGCCGCCGGTCCGCCGCTCAGGAGGGAAAGGGCCACCAGGGCGCCAACCAGAAATCCTTCTGCAGTGCGGAAGCGGGAGGGACGCGCGTGGGTCATGGGCGGGAACGGCTCAGGTCTCGTGGCGTGAAGGCGGGCGCCGCAGCAGGGGCAGGGAGCGCAGCGTGGCGTCCCATGCCTCCTCGAAGTCGCGCCGGGCGGGATCGCCACCCGGCGACGGGCGCTGGAACATCTCCACCAGGAAGGCCAGCACCACACCCGCCATCGCGCCCAGCACCACGCCGAGCGCCAGACTCAGGATCGCACCCCGGCGGTCGGGCTCGAGCGGCAGGAAGGGGCGCTGCAGGATGGTGATGACGGGGGTGTCCCGCACCTCGGCGATGCGGGCCTGCTCGTAGGATTCCACCAGGGTCGTGTACACCTGCTGGCGCAGCAGCACCTCCCGTTGCAGGCGGTCGAACTCGGACTTGGTCTGCGAGAACTCTCCGATCACCCGGTTGTTCTGCAGGAAGGCCTGCAGCGACTCCTCGGCGCTGGCGAGTTCCACGCGCGCCAGCGCCAACCGCTCCTCCACGAAGGCCCGCTCGGCCGCCGCCTGGGACCGGCGCGTCTCCAGGTTGAAGCGCTGGACGGCGGCCAGCAGGTTTTCGGCGATCGCGCGGGAGACCTCGGGCCAGCGCGTCTTCACCTCCAGGCGCACGGTACCGGTCTCGCGGCTGGTCGAGACCGAGACCGCCTCCTCCCCGAGCCACTTCACCACCCGCATGGTGCGCAGCGCCTCGGGGTCCTCGCCCCGACCGGGAGGGTCCGCCTCCACCTCCAGCAGATCGGCCAGCCTCCCCTCCCCACCCTCGCCCGGATACCGAAGGGCGGCGACCTCGGAGAGGATCTCCCGCGAGGTGATCAGCTCGGCATAGAACTCGGGGCTCTCGCCCTCGCTACCCCCCGGCACGGCCACGCCGAACTGCGACGCCAGCGAAGCGAGTTCCGACACGCCGCTCGAATCCTGCGGCCGGAAGGCCGCCTCGCTGGTCCAGGTGCGCGCCCGCAGGAAGGCGACGGCCACCGCCAGCACCGCGGTGACGAGCACCGTCCGCACGATCAGGCGGCGCCGGCGCAGCAGGACGGCGAGCACCTCCCAGAGGGAGATCTCGTCGTCCGGCGCCGTCTGCGGGCGCGGGGCCGCCGCCCCGCCCGCGCTGCCGTCTGTCTGAGCCATTCAGATTCCCCCTACCCTGGCCGGGTCCGCGTCAAACCGGCATCGAGTATCGCCCCGGCAGCCCCCGCCAGCAACCACCATCCGGGCCCATCAGCCGAGCCGCGCCCTGAGCTCGAAGAGCTGATCGCGCAGGAGTGCGGCACGCTCGAAGTCGAGCGCCTCGGCCGCCTGGCTCATCTCCGCCTCCAGGATGCGGACGCGCGTTTCCGCATCCAACTCCGCGGCATAGTCGGCGGCGTCCTCCGCCACCGCCAGGGCGGGCGCGCGCGCGTCCGCCACCCGGGTCGAGAACTCGATCTCCGCCACGCTCTTGCGGATGGTCGCGGGCGTAATGCCGTGCTCGCGGTTGTGCGCCACCTGGATCTCCCGCCGCCGCTCCGTCTCCTCCAGGCAGCGCCGCATGGACGCGGTCATCCGGTCGGCGTAGAGGATGGCCCGTCCGTTCACGTTCCGCGCCGCCCGACCGATGGTCTGGATGAGCGACCGGAAGTCCCGCAGGAAGCCCTCCTTGTCAGCATCCAGGATCGCCACCAGCGACACCTCCGGCAGATCGAGTCCTTCGCGCAGCAGGTTGATCCCCACCAGCACGTCGATGCGGCCCAGGCGCAGCTGCCGCAGGATCTCCATGCGCTCGATGGCGTCGATGTCGGAATGCATGTAGCGCACCCGCACCCCCACCGACTGGAGGTACTCGGAGAGGTCCTCGGCCATGCGCTTGGTCAGGGTGGTGACCAGCACCCGCTCCCCGCGCGACTCCCGCTCGCGGATCTCGGCCAACAGGTCGTCCACCTGGCCGCGCACCGGCCGCACCACCACCTCCGGATCCACCAGCCCGGTCGGACGGATGATCTGCTCGACGACCACCCCCCCCGCCTTCTCCAGCTCCCAGTCGCCGGGCGTGGCCGACACGAATACCGCCCGCGGGATGAGCGCCTCCCACTCCTGGAACTTGAGCGGTCGGTTGTCCAGGGCCGAGGGAAGCCGGAACCCGTGCTCCACCAGGGTCAGCTTGCGGGAGCGGTCGCCGTTGTACATGCCGCCGATCTGGGGAACCGAGACGTGGCTCTCGTCCACCACCAGCAGGAAGTCGTCCGGGAAGTAGTCGATCAGGCAGGCGGGGCGCTCCCCCGGCGCCCGCAGCGACGTGTATCGCGAGTAGTTCTCAATGCCCGGGCACGTCCCGATCTCGAGCATCATCTCCAGGTCGAAATTGGTGCGCTGCTCGATGCGCTGGGCCTCCAGCAGTCGGCCCTCATCCCGGAAGCGCGCCACCTGTCCGGCCAGTTCCTCGCGCACGAGCGGGACCATGTTCTCCAGCGTCTGACGGCGGGTCACGTAGTGGGAGGCCGGGTAGATGGCGGTGCGCTCCAGGCGCGTGATGGTGTCGCCGGTCAGAGGGTCGAAGCGTGAGATGCGCTCCACCTCGTCCCCCCAGAGCTCCACCCGCACGGCCTGCTCGTCGTAGGCGGGAAAGATCTCGACCGTGTCGCCGCGCACCCGGAAGGTGCCCCGTTCGAAAAGGTAGTCGTTGCGGCGGTACTGGATGTCCACCAGGCCCCGAAGCAGCCGGCGGCGCGGCCACTCCTCGCCGACCGACAGGTGCAGCATCAGGCTCCGGTAGTCAGCCGGATTCCCCAGCCCGTAGATGCAGGAGACGGACGCCACCACGATCACGTCGTCGCGCTCCATGAGCGACGACGTCGCACGCAGGCGCAGCCGCTCGATGTCCTCGTTTATGGAGGCGTCCTTCTCGATGTAGGTGTCGGTCGAGGGGACGTACGCCTCGGGCTGATAGTAGTCGTAGTAGGAGATGAAGTACTCGACCGCATTGTGCGGGAAGTGGGACTTCAGCTCCCCGTAGAGCTGCGCCGCCAGCGTCTTGTTGTGGCTCATCACCAGCGTGGGACGCCCGTGACCGGCAATGACGTGGGCCATGGTCATGGTCTTGCCGGTCCCGGTGGCGCCCAGAAGCACCTGGTGCCGGTCCCCGCGCCGGAGACCCTGAGTGAGTTCCTCGATGGCGCGGGGCTGGTCCCCGGCGGGCTCGTGCGATGAAACCAGCCTGAAATCCGCCATGGGTGCCCCTACAGGGTGAGGTCCGCTTCCTGGAAGCTCTCCCGGCGCTCCACCTGGAGCACCCCCTTCACCCGCGCGATCGCCTTGATGACCTTTCGCAGATGGGGTAGGTCCTGGACCTCGACCGCGAACTCCCCGTCCATTCCCCCCTCCACCGCGCGCATGTCGGCATGCTGGATGTTGGTGCCGGTGTCGGTGATGGCGCGCGCCACGTCCGAGAGCAGGCCCCGGCGGTCGGAGCCCCGCATGTGGATGCGGACCATGAACCGGTCGCCCTTTTCGGCCGCCCACTCGATGGCCACCCGCCGTTCGGGGTCGGGAAGGTTGAGGATGTTGGGGCAGTCGGTGCGGTGGATGGAAACCCCGCGCCCCCGCGTCACGTACCCCACCACCTCGTCTCCCGGGACCGGCTGACAGCACTGGGAGTAGCGCACCATCAGGTTCTCCATCCCCTGGATGCGCACCCCCTTGTTGGTGCGCACCAGACGCTCCGCCAGCCGCTGCAAGGCGGTGGGCGTGCGCTCGACCGCCGCGGCCGGGTCGTGGGCGGGATGCAACTCCCGGATCACCGCGGTGGGCCCGACGTCGCCCCGACCCAGCGCCGCATGGACGTGGTCGAAATCGGGGTAGGAGAGGCGCTCCGCAGCCCCCGCCAGATCGTCGGGTCCCGGAAGCTCCAGGCGCGCGCGTCTCAGCTCCCGCTCCAGGAACTCACGGCCCAGCTTGGCGGCGGAATCGTGCTCCTCGCGGCGGATCCACTGCCGGATGCGGCCGCGGGCACGCGACGTCCGCACGAAGGCGAGCCAGTCGCGCGTGGGCCACTGCCGCTGGTTGGTGAGGATCTCGACCGTGTCCCCGTTGCGCAGCTCGCGCGAGAGGGGAGCGATGCGACCGTTCACGCGCGCCCCGGCGCAGTGGAGTCCCACCTCGGTATGGACCGCGAACGCGAAGTCGATGGGAGTGGATCCGGTCGGGAGCTGCTTCACCTCGCCCTTGGGCGTGAACACGAAGATCTCGCCCTGGAAGAGGTCCATGCGGAGGAACTCCATGAACTCCTCCGGCTCGCTGGCATCCTGCTGCCACTCCAACACCTGCCGGAACCAGTTCAGCGCCTCGTCCACGTCGTCGCCGCCCCCGGCCCCGGCGCGCCCCTCCTTGTAGCGCCAGTGCGCCGCGATCCCGTACTCGGCGGTGCGGTGCATCTCCTCCGTGCGGATCTGGATCTCGTAGCGGCGCCCCTGCGGTCCCACCACCGTGGTGTGCAGGGAGCGGTACATGTTGGACTTGGGCGTGGCGATGTAGTCGTGGAAGCGCTCCTGCACCGGCGCCCAGCGCGAGTGGATCACCCCCAGCGCGGCGTAGCAGTTGGGGATCGAGTCCGTGATGACCCGCATGGCCATCAGGTCGTAGATCTCCTCGTATGGCAGGCCCCGCTTCTCCATCTTGCGGTAGATGGAATAGAGGTGCTTGGGGCGGCCCGTCACCTCCACCGGGATTCCCGCCCGCCCCAGCTCCTCCTCCAGCGGGCTCCGCATCTCGCTGACCTGCTGCTCCCGCGCTTTGCGCCGCTGCTGGATCTTGCGGCTCAGCTCCAGGTAGGCGCTCGGCTCCAGGTACTTGAAGGCCAGATCCTCCAGTTCCCACTTGATGGAGAAGATCCCGAGCCGGTGCGCCAGCGGCGCGTAGATCTCGCGCGTCTCCAGGGCGATGCGGCGCTGCTTTCCCGCCGGCAGGTGCTCCAGGGTGCGCATGTTGTGGAGCCGGTCGGCCAGCTTGATGAGAATGACGCGCGCGTCGGCCGCCATGGAGAGCAGCAGCTTGCGATAGTTCTCCACCTGCTGCTCGGTGTGCGACCGGAACTCGACCTTGCCGATCTTGGTGACACCGTCCACCAATCCCGCCACCTCGTCCCCGAAGCGCTCCTCCAGCTCGGCCAGGGTGAGGTGGGTGTCCTCCACGGTGTCGTGCACCAGCCCCGCAACGATCGACGCCGTGTCCAGCCGGAGTCCCGCCAGGATTGAGGCCACCTCGACGGTGTGGGAGACGAAGTCGTCCCCCGAGGCCCGCCGCTGCCCCGCGTGCGCCTCCGCGGCCAGCGCGTACGCCCGCTGGATCGCCCCAAGATCCAGGCGCTCCTGATACTCCTGCAGGGCCCCGGCGAGGGGGCCCGGCAGCCCCGGAACGGGCGGAGCGGGAGCGGATGCGGGAGTGGCCACGGTGCGGATTCCTGAATGCGGCAACGGTGCGGAACCCCGGAGGCCGCACCGTGCAGGAAACACATGATTCGCAGTCGGAAAGTACACCGCATGGCCGCAGAAGGGCCACCCACCGGAGTCACCCGCCGCGGATGGCCCGCCACCCCCGGCTGCCGATGACCACGTGGTCCAGCACCGGAATGCCGAGCGTCCGGCCGGCCGCCTCGAGCTGGCGCGTCACCGCCACGTCCTCGGCGGAGGGAGTCGGGTCCCCGGAGGGGTGGTTGTGGACCAGGATCAGCGCCGCCGCTCCCGCCGCGATGGCGGGGCGGAACACCTCGCGCGGGTGGATCAGGGAGGCATCCAGAATGCCGCGGGTCACCAGCACTTCGCGGATGACGGCGTGCTGGGTGTTCAACAGCAGGGCGTGGAACTCCTCCTGCTCCAGGTCCCGCAGCTGGGGCGCCATGCGCCTGTGCACGTCCTCCGGCCCGCGGATGCGCGGCGGGGTCTCACCTCGGGGACGGGCCGCCATGCGCCGCCCGAGTTCGAGCGCCGCCACCAGCCGGCAGGCCGACGCCGGACCCATCCCGGGCAGGGCGGTGAGTTCCTCGAGGGTCACGCGCGGCAGCCGCCCGTCGGACGTGCCCGCCGCAGGGGTGCAGGCCTGCACCACGGTTCTTGCCAGGGCTTCCACCGGGAGGCCTGGCCCCCCACTCCCCAGCACCAGAGCGATGAGTTCCTGCACCGAGAGGGCGCGCGGGCCGAGGCGCTGCAGCCGCTCCCGGGGGCGCTCCGCGGTGGTGGGGGGAAAACGGATCATGTCGCACGCTCGGCCTCCCCGCCGGGCGCGCCCATGTCGCGAAGGGCCGCGTCAGGTTCTGCCGTGGCACTTCTTGTACTTCTTGCCGCTCCCGCAGGGGCAGGGGTCGTTGCGACCGGGGGTGTCCTCCGCGGTGACGGGCTGCGAGGGAGCGCTCCCCTCGCCGCGATTGGTGGCCAGCCGGCTCACGTCGGGGCCGGACTCGGCTCCGATCCGGGCGCGCGCCGCGATACCGGTGCCCTCCAGCGGCGCGGCCCCGCCCCCGGCGAGGGTGCGGGCGGTGGCCGTTCCGGCAGCGGCGACCGGCGCGCCCCCGGGCTCGGTCGGCCCGGACAGCGTCATGCGTCCCCGCGGCGAGATCCGCTGCGGCTGGGGAACGCCCACCTGGGCCCGGAAGAAGTTCCGACTCACCGTGGAGCGCACGTCCCGCATCAGGTCCACGAACATGTCGAAGGCTTCCTTCTTGTACTCCACGAGCGGATCCTTCTGGCCCCACCCCCGGAATCCGATGGACGCCTTCAGGTGATCCAGGTCGTAGAGGTGGTCCTTCCACTTGTCGTCGATGGTGGCCAGGAGGATGTAGCTCATGACGCGCTCTCCGAGCTCGCCGAAGCCGTCCAGCTTCCGGTGCATGGCGGCGCGGGCCGCGCCCATCACCATCTCCTCCACCTCCTCCCGGTCCAGCTCGTGGTCGGGATCCTCCTCCTCGGGAAGCCCGTCGACAACCACGAAGTAGTCCAGCAGCAGCCGCCGCCGAAGCGCGGCCAGTTCCCAGTCCTCGGGGGCGCTGTCCTCGGGCAGGTACTCGTCGAACCGGTCCCGGAGCGCCAGCTCGATCATCTCCCAGATCTCGCCCTTCAGGTCCTCGCCCCCCTCCAGCGCGAAAAGGCGAAGGTCGTAGACCACCTCGCGCTGCTGGTTCATGACGTCGTCGTAGTCCAGCAGGCGCTTCCGGGCCTCGAAGTTGTTCCCTTCCACCCGCTTCTGGGCGTTGCCGATGGAGCGCGTGACCAGGCCGTGCGTGATGACCTCCCCCTCCTCGGCCCCCATCCGGGTCATGGCGTTGGCGATGCGCTCCGATCCGAACAGCCGCATCAGGCTGTCCTCCAGGGACAGGAAGAACTGGGACGCGCCCGGGTCCCCCTGCCGCCCCGCGCGACCGCGCAGCTGCCGGTCGATGCGGCGCGAATCGTGCCGTTCCGACCCCAGGATGTGGAGCCCGCCCACCTCGATGACGTGGTCGTCCGGCCGGGTGTCGAGCTTCTCGTCATAGCGCGTGGGATCCACCGGCTGCAGCGCCTCCAGGTCGAGGCCGTGCTCCCGCGCCCAGGCCAGGGTGCGGGGGACCTTCACGCCCTCCCCCAGTTTGATGTCGGTTCCCCGCCCGGCCATGTTGGTGGCGATGGTCACGGCGCCGGGCTTCCCGGCATCGGCCACGATCTCGGACTCCCGCTGGTGCTGCTTGGCGTTCAGGACGTTATGGGTGATGCCCCGGCGCTTGAGCATGCGCGAGACGGTCTCGGAGACGTCCACGTTGGTGGTGCCCACCAGGATGGGCAGCTCCATCCGGTGCAGCCGATCGATCTCGTCCAGGATTGCGTTGTACTTCTCGCGCGTGGTGCGGAAGATCAGATCGTCCCGGTCGTCCCGCACCACCGGACGGTTGGTGGGAATCACCATTACGTCCAGGCCGTAGATCTGGTGGAACTCGTTCTCCTCGGTCTCGGCCGTACCCGTCATGCCGCCCAGCTTGTCGTACATGCGGAAGTAGTTCTGGATGGTGATGGTGGCCAGCGTCTGAGTCTCGCCCCGGATCTCCACCCCCTCCTTGGCCTCCACCGCCTGGTGCAGGCCATCGCTCCAACGGCGGCCGGGCATCTGACGTCCCGTGAACTCGTCCACGATCACCACCGAGCCGTCCTCCTCCCCGATGATGTACTGCTCGTCCTTCTGGTAGAGGGTGTACGCCTTCACCAGCTGGTGGATCACGTGCAGCCGCTGGTTCTTCTCTGCATAGCCGGCTTCCAGCGCCTGCAGCTGCTCGCGCTTCTCGTCCACCGAGAGTGACTCGTCCCCCTCGATGGCGCCGATCTCCTCCGAGAGGTCCGGCACCACGAAGGCGTCCGGATCGTTGGGGGACAGTTCGTCCAGGCCGCGGTCGGAGAGGTGGGTATTGTGGCCCTTCTCGTCCATGGCGAAGTAGAGCATCTCATCCACCTCGTGCAGCCGCTTCTCCCGCATGAAATCGGCTTCCACCTTCTGGACGAGCGTCTGCAGCGACGGGTCCTCGGCGAACAGCTTGAGCAGCTTTCGGTGACGGGGGTTCCCCCGCTTCACCGCCAGGAGCTTCTCCCCGGCAGCGTACTCGTCGCCCGCCTCCAGCGCCTTCTCCGCCTCGGCCACCAGATCCCCGGTCAGTCGCAGCTGCTTGTTGTAGAGGGACCGGACCAGGGTGTTGTACTGCTTGAACGGCGTGGAGGTGTCCCGTCCCACCGGCCCCGAGATGATGAGCGGTGTGCGGGCCTCATCGATCAGGATGGAGTCCACCTCGTCGATGATGGCGTAGAAGTGGTCCCGCTGGACGCGCTGCTCCAGCGTGTGCACCATGTTGTCGCGCAGGTAGTCGAAGCCGAACTCGTTGTTGGTGCCGTAGGTGATGTCCGCCAGGTAGGCCTGGCGGCGCTCCGGGCTCCCCGGCTGGTGCTGATCGATGACGTCGACGGTGAGCCCGAGGAAGTTGTAGATGGCCCCCATCCACTCCGCGTCACGCTTGGCCAGGTAGGAGTTCACCGTGACCAGGTGCACCCCGCGTCCGGCCAGGGCGTTCAGATAGACCGGCAGGGTGGCGGCCAGGGTCTTCCCCTCCCCGGTCTGCATCTCGGCCACCTTGCCCCGGTGCAGCGCGATGCCTCCGATGAGCTGGACGTCGTAGGGGATCATGTCCCAGGTGGCGTGCGTCCCGGTGAAGGTGACCTCCGTCCCGACCAGGCGACGACAGACGTCCTTGACCACCGCGAACGCCTCGGGCAGGAGCTCGTCGAGGACGGCCTCCAGCTCCTCGTTCAGCCGCTCCTCCAACTGGCCCAGACGCACGCTGAGCTGCTCACGGTGCCCGGCGTCCTCGGACTTCCGCTTCTCCGCACGCAACGCCTCGATCGCGACCCGGGTGGTCTCCGTCGCCCCGGCGATGCGGGCCCGGAACTCGTCGGTCTTGGCGCGGAGTTCGTCGTCGGAGAGCGCCTCCAGCTCTTGGAAGCGCCGGTTGATCTCGTCCACGAGCGGCTGAAGCTTCTTGGCCTCCCGGGCGTGTCGATCTCCCAGGACCATCTTCACCAGGGACTTGAGCATGTCGGTAACCGTCCAGGGCCTCCCTCGAGGGGAGGGGGTTCAGGGTCCGGGCGTCCGGAGTCCGGTGGCACTCGCCGCCGGATCCGGAGCCGTGTCCGAAGTCGTATCTGAGGTCCCGTAGAGCCCGCGCACCTCGATCAGCGAACGGACCGCCTCGGGAACGAGGAACCGCACGGAGAGGCCGGCCGCAACCCGCTCCCGGATCTCGGTGGACGAGATCTCCATGCGCCGGGTCGGAACCCGCTCGTGCGGCCACTCGGGAGCGTCTCGGCCCGCCGCCTCCGGAGAGCGGGTGAGCACGCAGACACGGACCAGTCCGAGGATCTCGCGCGGG
Source organism: Longimicrobiales bacterium (assembly GCA_032250975.1). Lineage (GTDB taxonomy): Bacteria > Gemmatimonadota > Gemmatimonadetes > Longimicrobiales > Gaopeijiaceae > Gaopeijia. The sequence goes on from JAVVFC010000019.1 coordinate 23,160, forward strand.
CTTCGCCAACCGGGGAAGGAGGCCCACTGGTCGTCGCCCATCAGCAGCAGCAGTTCCGCCCCGGGGTGTTCGTCCCGGATCTGCGTGAGGGTGTCGCGCGTGTAGGACGGCGCGGGACGTTCCAGCTCCCCCCGCCACACGCGCATGCGTGGGTGACCGGCCACGGCCGCCTCGAGCATCTCCGCCCGCAGCGCCCCCGCGCTTACCGGTTCGCCCACCTTGAAGGGAGACACCCGGGCGGGCACCAGCAGCAGTTCCTCCAGGGCAAGCGCCTCGATCGCATCCTGGGCCACGGCCAGGTGGCCGAGGTGCGGAGGGTCGAAGGAGCCGCCGAAGATCCCGAGCCTCACGTCACTGCGGGCCCGATCCCGGGACGCCCGCCACTCCGCCCTCACCCAGAGAACGCGCCTCCGGGGAGTCGGGGTATCGGGTCAGGAGGCGGTTGCGGGCGTCCGCGACCTCGTCGTCGTAGCCGATCTCGCGGTACGCCTCGATGATTCCCAGCAACGCACGCGGGGCCCACTCCGTCTCCGGGTACTCCCGCACCACGGACTCGAAGTAGATCACCGCCGAGTCGTTCAGGTCCCGCCGCAGATAGAATGAGCCGTTCTCGTACGCCTTGCGTGCCAGCTTGGTGCGCATCGCGGTGGCGACTTCCAGGGCCGCCCCGGCCTCGGGGGCGCCCGGAAAATCCGCCACCACGTTCAGGCACGTGGCCACCGCCTGCTGCGTGTAGCTCTGGTCCCGCTGGGAGATGGGCGAGAGCTCCGCGAACGAGCGGCAGACCCCCAGTGCGGCTTTGGGCGCCTCGGGGTGGGCCGGATAGCGGTCCAGGAAACGACCGTATTCGCTGGAGGCGGTGATGTACTGCTCGTCGCGGAAGTAGGCGTCACCCAGCAGGAGGTGGGCGGCGGGCGCCTGGGAGAAGGTGGGATACGCGAGCAACAGCCTGTCCAGCGTCTCGGCGGCGTCGCCGTAGTTCTCGCGCTCGAACTCCTCCTGCGCCAGCCGGAATATCCCCTCGGCGTCCATCCCCTGAAACTTGGAGGCGGACGCGCAGGCGCCCAGGACGACCACTCCCGCGGCGGAAACGACTCGGACGAAATTGGTGAACATCCGTCTAAGATACCCAAGAATAAGAGTCCTGTTCAGCCCCCTGCCCTGCCCCGACGGCCACGCCGCGCACGTGCCCCTCAACCCGCGCAGAAATCCCGGATGGCTGCCGCCACCGCTTCGGGCGCTCCCGGGGGCAGGTGCGGGTGGACCGGGAGCGAGAGCACCTCGCCTGCCAGCGCCTCCGAGACCGGCAGTCCCCCCGGCGCGAGATCGAGCGAGGCGAAGCAGGGCTGCCGGTGCAGCGGAACCGGATAGTACACACCGGTCCCGATCCCGCGCCCCGCCAGAAAGGCTCGCAGCGGGTCCCGCTGCTCGACCCGGACCGTGTACTGATTGTAGACGTGGTGTCCGCGTGGAAGCACGACCGGTACGCGGACGCCCGGCACGTCGCCCAGCATTTCGTCGTACAGCGCGGCGTTCCGGCGCCGGCGCGCGGTCCATCGATCCAGGTGGGGCAGCTTGGCGCGCAGCACCGCGGCCTGCAGCGCGTCCAGTCGAGAGTTGATCCCCACCATCTCGTGGTGGTACATCTGCGCTCCGCCGTGCACCCGCAGCCTGCGGATCCGGTCCGCCAGATCGCCGTCCGATGTGACCACCATTCCCCCGTCCCCGAAGGCCCCCAGGTTCTTGGTCGGGAAGAAGGAAAAGGCGCCCGCCGCTCCGCCGGCGCCCGCCGGCAGCCGGGGGGCATTCGAGGGAAGTCCGGGCGCGTCCCCACCGAGGTGCGGGTCGCCCGCTCCGGTCGACCCGGGAACGCGCCAGGCGTCCAGCGCCTGGGCGGCATCCTCCACGACCCGCACGCCGCGCGCCTCGGCCCAGGAGAGGATCTCCTCCATGGGGGCCATCTGCCCGAAGAGGTGGACGGGCACGACGGCTCGCACCGCCGGAGTCCACGCCGCCTCCAGCGTGCGCACCGAGACGTTGAAGGTGTCCGGCTCGACGTCGCAGAAGCGGAGGGCGAGCCCGGCATTGCACACCGCCCCTGCGGTCGCGAAGAAGGTGAAGGCGGGAACCAGGACCCCATCCTCCGGATGCAGATCGAGCGCCCGAAGCGCCAGCATCAGTGCGTCCGTGCCGCTCGCCACCCCCACGGCGTGCGGGGCACCCACCCGGGCGGCGATCTCCGCCTCCAGGGCCTCCACCTCGGGACCGAGGATGAAGCGCTGCGAGGCGAGCACCCGCTCCAGCGCCTCCCGCACGTCGGCGCGCACCTCCGCATACTCCGCAGTCAGGTCCTGCAGGGGAGTCCCGGGGGGGGGCGGCTCCCCGAGCGCGTCAGCCACGGGTGGGACGGCTCGCGGAACTCATCCGCAGGGGCGATCGGGCCGCAGATCCCGGAGCGCCGCGCCGAAGAGGATGTCGTCCACACGCTGCTGTGCGCGCTGCACGAGCGTACTCGACGCGGGCCCCTCCACCACCCGGACCTGACGAAAGGACTCGACGGCCTCCTGGCAGCGACCGAGCGCGGCCAGGATCTCGCCTCGCTCGAACCAGGCTTCACCCAGGATGCTCCTGGGCTCTCCCACCTCCAGGGTGCGCTCCACCAGCGCCAGCGCCTCCTCCAGGTCGTCCGTCTCCGGATCGGGCACGCGCGCCCGAAGTTCCCGGGCGCGTTCGAAGGAGCACTTTCCCAGGAACCAGTCCACTTCGCCGCGCTGACGCCGCGACACCTGCTCCCGGAAGCGGTCCAGGTAGACCAGGGCGTTGGCGCAGTCCCCGATGCCGTCGTAGGCGCGGCCCAGCTCGAACAGGACCTCCGGCACCGAATCCACGCCCTCGCGTAGCGCCCGCTGGAAGAGCGGGAGCGCGCGCGCGTACTCGCCGTTGCGGAAGTGATGGCGGGCAAGGGGAAGGGCCAGGTCGTCCAGCCCCAACGCCGGCTCCAGCGCCAGCGCATGATCCACGGCGGACGCCATCTGGAAGCTCTCCCCGCGGCGGGCCGCCTCGCGGGCCAGGTGCAGCAGTTCGGCGACCGCCTGCGGTCGGAGCCCCGGGTCCCGATCCACGGCGCGCACGAAGCGCCGCCACTCGCCCCATCCGCGCAGGATGCCGTAGTCCTCGATCTCCGATAGTGCCGGCTCCACGTCGAGCCACTCCTCCGGCTCGGCCGCGCCGGGGACCTCGATCAGTCCCGCATCGTCTCGCCGCAC
>JAVVFC010000001.1:0-60128 GCA_032250975.1 Longimicrobiales bacterium
GGCGGACGTCCCCGCCGCTCCACCCCCGCCCGCCGCATCGGGCCAGGCGCGTCCTGGCTCCGCGACCGCGAGCGGGGCGGGGGCGCGTCCGGGACTCTGGCCCAGCCCGGCCCCGCTCTCCTCCCCGGCGAGGGCGCGGCGCACGGCTCGCTCCACCATGGCCTCCACCGCGCTCCGGTCCTGGAAGCGGACCTCAGCCTTGGCCGGGTGGACGTTCACATCCACCGTGCCTTCAGGCATGTGCAGGAAGAGCAGGTACCAGGGGCGGACGCCCTGCGGAATCGTGGTCCGGTAGCCCCGGTCCAGGGCCGCCTGAACGCCGGCGTCCCGGAAGGGGCGCCCGTTCACGAAGAGGTGCCCCCGGCGCAGCCCGGGTCCGGCGGCATCCGGGCGCTGCACCAGCCCCAGCACCGCGTACCCCGCGGGTCCGTCGGACGCCGGGGCGGACGGGAGGGCGAGCAGCGTAGCCGCGGCCTCGTCCCCCCAGAGGCGGGCCACGCGCTCACGCAGGTCGGACGTCGCGGGCAGGTCCAGGAGTGGACGGTCGTCCGAGACGAGCAGGACGCGTACGCCCGGGTTCGCCAGGGCCAGTGATGTGAGGGCCTCGCGGCAGGCGCGCGCCTCGGCGGCGACGCTCTTCAGGAAGGCGCTGCGCGCGGGCGCGTTGAAGAAGAGGCCCTGGACCTCCACGGTGGTGCCGGGTCGGCGGGGAAAGTCCGCCACCTCAAGGATCCGGCCGCCCGTGGCGCGCACCAGGGTGCCCACCGGCCCCGACCCGTCGTGGGTCTCGACCCGCAGGCGGGAGACGGCGGCGATGGAGGGCAGCGCCTCGCCCCGGAATCCGAAGCTGCGCACACTGCGCAGGTCCGTCGCCGACACGATCTTGCTGGTGGCGTGCCGGTCGAGCGCCAGCACGGCGTCCTCCCGCCCCATGCCGTGTCCGTCGTCGGTGACCCGGATGCGGCGCCGGCCGCCCCGCTCCACCGTCACCTCGACAAACCTGGCCGCCGCATCCAGCGCGTTCTCGACCAGTTCCCGCACCACCGACGCCGGGCGCTCCACGACCTCGCCGGCCGCGATCTGATTGGCGACCTCGTCCGGAAGCACCCGGACCGGGGCGCGCATGCCCGGGGGCGCTCCGGACGCCGACACGGGGTCAGGCACCTCCGCCCCCCGGCCCCAGGCCAAACAGGGCGCGGGCATTGGCCTCCACCTTCGCGCCGAACGCCTCGGGGTCGATCCCGCGGATCTCGGCGACGCGGCGCGTGGTGAGGAGGACGTGCGCCGGCTCGTTGCGCTTCCCCCGGTGCGGTACGGGCGCCAGGTAGGGCGCATCGGTCTCCACCAGAATCCGGTCGTCGGGTACCCGCCGGATCTGGGCCTCGCCCTGAAAGCGCCGAAAGGTGACCAGACCGGAAAAGGAGACGAACCACCCCGCATCGAGCCCGGCCTCCAGCAGTCGATCACCGCCGCTGAAGCAGTGGAGGACTCCGCGCACCCCGGGGGGCAGCCCCCTGAGCGCGTCTGCCATCGGGGCATCGGCCTCCCGGCAGTGAACCACCAGCGGCAACCCGGACGCCGCCGCCAGTTCCACCTGGGCGCCGAAGACCTCCACCTGCCGGTCGCGCGGGGCGAAGTCGTAGTGGAAGTCCAGGCCGCACTCGCCCACCCCGACCACCTCCGGCTCCCACAGCAGGGGGGCGAGCGCCTCCGCCCACCCGGGCTCGGCATCCGCGGCCTCGTGGGGATGGAGGCCCGCCGTACACCAGACGTCGTCGTGCGCCCGCGCGAATTCGAGCGCGGCCCGGGCGTCGTCGGGATTGGACGCCACGCAGACCATCCCCCGCACCCCGGCCCGTCGCGCCCGCATGAGCACGGCGTCCCGATCCTCCCGGAACGCGTTCGCTGTCAGGTGGCAGTGGGAGTCGAAGGACATCCGGTTCGGGCGTTCTCCGGCCGGCGGCCTCAGGTGGGGATGGCGTCCGCCGCTCGCGGGGCCGCCTTGCGCTCCCTGCCCTCTCCCATCCGCTTGCGGATCTCCAGCAGGGCCGGGGAGGCGACGAAGATGGACGAGTAGGTTCCCACCACGATCCCGAGGATCAGCACCAGCGAGAAGTCCCGGATCACGGCGGGGCCGAGGAGGAGGAGCGCCAGCAGCACGGCCAGCGTGGTGCCGGACGTGAGCACGGTGCGGGGGAGCGTCTCGTTGATGGAGCGGTTGACCAACTCCACCTGATCCTGCTTGCGGGCTCCCTTCCTGCCCAGGTTCTCGCGGATGCGGTCGAAGACCACGATGGTGTCGTTCAGCGAGTACCCCACGATGGTGAGGATGGCCGCCACCGTGGGGAGCATGATCTCGACCCGGAACAGGGCCAGGAATCCCAGGGTGATGAGGATGTCGTGCAGCGTGGCGATCACCGCCGCCATGCCGAAGCGGAGCTCGAACCTGGCGGCCAGATAGAGGAGGGTGAGCGCGAAGGAGAAGAGGATGGCCAGCGCCGCCTTGGTCTGAAGCTCGCTGCCGATCTTCGGTCCGACGAGTTCGGTGCGTGAGATCTCGTAGGACGTCCCGAAGGCCTGCGTGAGCTGGCCTTCGATGTCGGCCCGCACCTGATCGATGTTCGCGTCGGAGAGCTGGGCCCGGATCACGAACTCGTTGACCCCGCTGAAGCGCGTCACCTCCGGACCCGAGATCCCACCCAGCGCGGAGCGCACGTCCTGCACGGTGACCTCATTCTCGAAGTGGACCTGGATGAGCGACCCACCGGTGAAATCCACCCCGTAGTTCAGCCACGATCCCATGGTGGCGGCGTTGAAGATCATCGCGCCGATGCCGACCGCGATGACAACGGCGCTCAACAGATAGGCGGGTCGACGCTTCTGGATGAACTGGAAGTTGGCGTGGCTGAAGAAGCGCATGATGCCTCAGATGCTGATGGGATCCGACGCCTTCCGACCCTGGAGGTAGAGAAGGAAGAAGGTTCGGGTCACGAAGAGAGCGGAGAAGAACGAGGCCACGATCCCGATGGAGAGGGTCACGGCGAAGCCGCGCACCGGTCCGGTTCCGAACTGGAACAGGATCAGCGCGGTGATGAGCGTGGTGATGTTGGCGTCCACGATCGCGGAGAGCGCGTGCCCGAAACCCTCGTCCACGGCGGTGCGGGTGGCCCGGCCGGCCGCCAACTCCTCGCGGATGCGTTCGAAGATCAGGACGTTGGCGTCCACCGCCATCCCGACCGAGAGGATCAGCCCCGCGATGCCCGGCAGGGTGAGGGTGGCGTTCAGAGCGGCCAGTCCGCCCATGACCAGGATCACGTAGACGAGCAGGGCCCCCAGCGCCAGGACGCCCGCCATTCGGTAATAGGCGATCATGACGACGAGCACGAGCAGGATGCCGATCAGGCCGGCGACCTCGCCCTGCGCGATGGATCCCGCCCCCAGCGACGGGCCCACGGTGCGCTCCTCCATGATGCGCAGGGGCGCCGGGAGAGCACCGGCCCTGAGCACCAGGGCGAGGTCGCTGGCCTCCTCCATGGGGGCGCCGGCCAGATCGATCTGGCCGCGCGCGCCGATGCGGTCCCGGATCACGGGCGCACTCATGACCTCGCCGTCCAGCACGATGGCCAGATAGTCCCCGACGTGCTGACCCGTGAAGCGCGAGAACTCGCGCCCGCCGGCGCGGTTCAACTGGAACTGGACCTGGGGCGTGCTGAACTGGGCGTCCCGGGCCGCCACCGCGTCCTCCAGGCGATCCCCGGTCATGAAGGCGTCCGCCTCCAGAACGTAGAGCCGCTTGAAGGTGCGGGCGCCCCGGCCCAGGATCTCCGAACCCCAGTGCAGCTGGATGTCACGGGGGAATGCCCGGCGGACCTCCGGGAGACCGAGGAAGAGGTCGGCCTGGGGGATGTCCTCGGATGCGACGAGGTAGATGCCCTCGCCGTCGCCCACGTTCAGCAGCGAGGTGAATGGCCGAAGGTTGGGTTCACGCGGTCCGGATGCGGTGTCCGACGCCGGATCGCCCGCCCCCGCTGCGCTGTCGGCGGCGGCGGTGTCGGCGCCGCCGAACAGGAGTGCCTCCACATCGGCGCCGTCGGGTGCCTCCACGGCACGCCCGAGCGCCTCCAGGGAGTCCACGCCCAGCGCCGCGACGATGGCGCGGTCGATCCGGGGCAGGCCGGCCTCCAGCTCCGTGACCGGTCGCACCAGCTTGAACTCCAGGAAGGCGGCCTGCTGAACGATGTCCCGCGCCCGCTTCTGATCCCGGATTCCGGCCAGCTCCACGATCAGCCGCTCGGAGCCGGACTTCTGGATGAGGGGCTCCTCGACACCGAGCTCGTCGATGCGTGTGCGGATGACGCGCTCGACCCGGTCGATGGCGTCGGCCCGCGCTTCCGGTGTCATGGTGCCGAGGGAGTCGTCAACCTCGAGCACCAGGTGCATCCCGCCCTGAAGGTCGAGGCCCAGCTTGATGGGCGACTTGACGCACTCCGAGTCGGCGTCCTCGACGCACGAGTCGTGGTAGCGATCGTAGAGCTGCCAACCGGAGATCGCGACCACCGCGAGCGTGAAGAGCAGCCGACGTCTGACGGTTTTGAACATGGACCCGCTCGCCCTCATGAAACGGAAAAAAAAGCCCGGACGGCCCCGGGGGCCCGCCCGACTTCGGGATCAGCCTCTAAACCTGCTGTCGCCCCCGATAGGTGTCAATTCAGGGGCGGGACGGGCGCCCCCGGTTTCAGACCGCGCGCCGCATGACGGCGCGCACCCGCGCGATCAGTCGGCTGGCGTCGGCGGCTTTCGTGACGAAGTCGTCCGCTCCGGCGTTCAGCAGATCCGCCTCGTCCCGGTCGGTAGCGGTTCCGGTGTGGATGACCACTGGAAGTGCGGCGGTGTCCACCGACCCGCGAATCCGGTTCAGAACCTCCCGCCCGTTCAGGCCCGGCATCATCAGGTCCAGAATCACCAGGGAATAGGCGGGGTCCGACTTGAGGATCTCCAGCGCCAGTTCCCCGTCCGACGCCTCGTCGATCTGAAAGCCATCCGCCTGCAGGAGGGTGCGGGCCATGAGCCGGGCATCAGCGTCGTCGTCCACGATCAGGGCGCGAGGCGGTCCCTTCTCGACCTCCTCCTTCTCCTCCTCAACGACCTGGCCCAGGACCCGCTCCACTTCCACCAGGGTGGTCTTGCCGGCGCGCACATGGTCGAGCGCCACCTCCGACATCGGCCGCATGCCCCCCCGACGCGCAACCCGGGCCAGCGTCGCGTGGCCCTTCCTCTGCTCCACGGCGGCTTCGAAGCGCGGGCCGGCAACCACGACCTCGACCACGGGAATCCGGCCCCGATACCCGGTAAAGCCGCACTGCTGGCACCCGACCGCCCGCACGAGCGGCTCAACCCCGTGTACCGCAGCCAGTCGGGACTCCTCGGGAGTCAGGTTGCCGCGCACCGACTCGGCGCAGGCCGAGCAGACCCGTCTGAGGAGCCTCTGCGCGAGCGCGCCCCGGAGCGTCTGCGCGATGGTCGGGAACGGCAGGCCCATGTCTGCCAGCCGCCCGACGGCCGCCACCGCGTCGTTGGCATGGACCGTTGCCAGCACGAGGTGCCCGGTCATGGCCGCCTGAGCGGCGACCTCGGCGGTCTCCCGATCCCGGATCTCCCCCACCAGGATGACGTCCGGGTCCTGGCGCAGCATGGCCCGGAGCGCCGAGGCGAAGGTCACGCCCTGCTTCACCTCGACCTGGGTCTGGGTGATGGCCGGCAGGTCGTACTCGATGGGGTCCTCCACGGTCATGATGTTGACCTTCCCGTCCGCCATCTCGCGCAAGGCGCCATAGAGCGTGGTCGTCTTGCCGGACCCGGTGGGACCGGTGATGACCACGATTCCGTCCCGGTGCGTAACCAGTCCCCGCAGCCGCGCCAGTTCCTCGGCGGTCAGGTCCAGATCGTCCAGTGTGAATGCGGCCGAGGAGTCGAGGATGCGGATCACGCACTTCTCGGAACCCGCAGCGGGGAGCGTCGAGACCCGCAGGTCGTAATGCAGGTCCCCGATCCGGACCCGCGCCTTGCCGTCCTGGGGACGGAGCCGGTCGGCGATGTCCAGCCGTGAGAGGATCTTGATGCGCGAGATCACACGGTTCACGGCGGACATGGGAAGGTCCATGTGCTTGCGCAGGACACCGTCCACCCGGTAGCGCACGGTGCCGCCGCGCCGCCCCGGCTCGATATGGATGTCGCTGGCCCCCTGAGCGATGCCGTCCGAGATGATCAGGTTGGTGAGTCGCACCATGGGGGTGGCGTCCACGTCCCCCTCGGACACCTCCTCGGGACCGGACTCCTCCACCAGGGTGAGGGCGTCGGCAGCGTCGAGTTCGGCCCCCAGGGATCCCAGGATGGCCTCCACCTGCCGCTCGGGTGCGAAGCGCGCGTCCAGCGACGACTGGATGGCCGACGGAGAGGCGATCTGGAACTCCACGGTGCGTCCGGAACTGAACCCGACCGCGCGCTCCATCTCCACATCGGTCGGGTCGCACGTGGCGACGGTGACGCGGCGCCCGGCCTGCCGCACCGGAAAGACGTGGTGCTTGCGGGCGAGCGACTCCGGCACGACCTGGGCCGCGGAGGGGTCCGCCATGTCCAGGTCGGCGGGCTGCAGGTGGTAGTACTCCGCGACCAGGTGACAGAGCGCCTCGTCCGACAGCCCGTAGGCGCGCGTGGCGATCCCCCAGGCCTCGCGAGCCGGCAGGGCGGCGTCCAGTCCGCTGGAGGACGAGGCCGAGTGGCCCGCCCGCTCCGCGATGCGCGCAAGCCAGTGACTCGGACCCGTCACGGGCGCACCATCCTTCGTCCGTGCTTCTCAATGTTCATGTCCGCACCGGCCCGGGCAACGAGGTCTCCGAGCTCCATCTCCGGAGCCCCTTCGTCCCGTACGACCCCAACGCTGACGGACAGCTGGAAGGGGTCATCGGAGTCGCGGTTGTACGCCGCCACGGCATCACGGATCCGGCGCACCAGGAATTGAGGGGGCGCTTCGGAGGTCTCCGGCGCCAGCACCGCGAACTCGTCCGGGCCCACCCGTGCGATCAGGTCGGAGTTCCGGAAGGCGTCCTCGAGCACGCGCGCCACCCGCTGAAGGGCGCGGTCCCCCATGTGATGTCCGAGGGATTGGTTGATGTTCCTGAATCGGTCCAGATCGAGATAGATCAACGTCACGCACTTTCCGGCGCGGCGCGCGAAACGAAGGTAGCGCGCCCCCAGTTCGTTGAAGCCCCTGTGGTTGTAGAGACCGGTAAGATCATCGATCAGAGAGAGGCTCCGCAACGCGGACATGAGCCGGTGACGTTCGACCGCGTGCCGCAGGATCCGGATGAGGAGCCTGGGGGTGAGCTCCCGCTCCGGGACGAAGTCCTGGGCCCCGCCGCGCATTCCCTCCCGGGCCATGCCTTCGTCTCCAGCCTCCGTGACGACGACCACCGGCACCTCGGGTGCGAAGGCGCGCATACGCTCCAGGGCCTCCAGTCCCTCGCTGTCGGGCAGGCGCAGGTCCAGGATTACCACGTCCGTGCGTCCGCGCGCCAGGACCACGAGCGCCTCCCGCAGCTCCAGCGCCCGCTCGACCGCGAAGACGCCGGGCTCTCTATCCAGGAAACCCTGCAGGCGTCGGTAGGCGGCCTCGTCGGGCTCGACCAGGAGTACGTGGAGGGCGCGCTTGCTCACCGGTCCGGCAGGGGGCACGGGGGAGTGGGTCGGGGAGGTTGGGAAGCTACCCGGCGTGAAGACGGGCCGCCACCTCCCCCGCTCCGGCGCCCACGGCCCGGACTCCGGTTCGCTCCGAGGTCCCTCGGATGGATCCGCCAGGACAACGCTCAGCGCGGCAGGTTCCGGAGGATGGCATCGAGGAGGGACTGCATCTCGAAGGGCTTGGCGATGACCTCGACCGCCCCGAGCATGTCGGCGTCCTGGAGCAGCGACGTCTTGGGGACCCGCCCGCCACCCGACATTGCGATGACCGGAATGACGTGGCCGGCCGCCTGCATCTCGAGCAGGAACTCGATGCCGTTCATCTCGGGCATGTTGAGGTCCGAGAGGACGAGGTCGGGCGCCTCGGCCTCGACCATGAGGAGGGCTTCGGCTCCGCCGTCCGCCTCCAGCGCAGCGCACCCCAGGTGGCCGAGCCAGCGCACCAGGGCGCGTCGCAGGGTCACGTCGTCGTCCACCACCAGGATGCGCACTCCGGCCAGCGTCCGGTGCGGACCGGACGGAGTCGTGGATTCGCCCATCATGAATCGAGCACCGGGTCGGGACGGCCGCTCGCCAGGATCCGGAGCGCATCGGTGCTGCGCTGCAGAAACGCGTCCAGGACGTCGGGATCGAAGTGCTGGCCCGCGCGGGCCCGCATCATCTCCAGGGTGTCTTCCGGCGAGACGGCGGGCCGATACACCCGCGTGGTGGTCAGGGCGTCGAAGAAGTCGGCCACCGCGCAGATGCGGGCCGGCAGGGGGATCTCCTCTCCCTGCCGCCCGTCCGGGTATCCGGACCCGTCCCACTGCTCGTGGTGCCAGCGCGCGATGGTCCGCCCCATCCGGATGACGGGCGCATCGGAGGCCCCCATGATGCGCGCACCGATGATGGTGTGCTGCTGCATGGTGCGGCGCTCCTCGACGGAGAGCGGGCCCGGCTTGGAGAGTATGGCGTCCGGGATGCCGATCTTGCCGATGTCGTGCATGGGGCTGGCCTGACGCAGCAGACTCACCTCGTCCTCCGGCAGGCCGAGAGTCGTGGCCACCAGGACCACGTACTCGCTGATCCGCTCCAGGTGGGATGCCGTATCGGTATCCTTGTACTCGGCCGCGAGCATCAGGGCCCGGATGGCGTAGAGGTGGGCCTCCTCGGTGCGTGCCTGGGCGTCGTCCAGGGTGCCCAGGGCGATGCGCAGCTCCCGCTCCTTGTCGCTCGCCTCCACCTCCAGGTGCCGCGCCCTCGCCTTGACGTAGTCGAGCGATCGCTTGCTGCGCAGCTGGGCGTCCACGCGTACCTCCAGTTCCCGGAGGTCGAAGGGCTTGCGGATGAAGTCGTTGATGCCGGTGGCCACCGCGTCCAGGCGGGCCTCCCGGCTCCCCTCCCCGGTGATCATGATGATGGGAAGGTCGAGCCGAAGCGACTCCCGGATACGGGCCGCCGTCTCCAGCCCGTCCATCTCCGGCATGTAGAGGTCCATCATGATCACGTCCGGTTCCTCCACTGCCAGCCGCGCGAGCGCGTCCCGGGCGGTGGCCACGGCCGCGACCTGATGGCCGAGCTTCTCCAGCGCACGGACCAGCGCTCGCCGGGTGCGCTCGTCGTCGTCCACGACCAGGATGCGGCCCGCCTGCTCCTCCGATGAGGCCTCCCTCATCCGGCGTCCTCCGCGAGTGCGGTGCGGACCGCCTCCGCCAGTTCGGCGACCGCCCACGGTTTGGGCAGGAAGCGCACGTCCGGAAAATCCCCCGGGTCCCAGGGCGCCGCCGCATACCCGCTGGTGAAGACGAAGCGCGGACGGTGGTCCCAGCGGCGCACGGCGTCGTAGAGGTCCGTGCCGCTGCCATGAGGCATGATCAGGTCCGAAACCACGACATCCACCTCCGAGCGGTGATCCATCAGGGTGGTGAGCGCCTCCATGCCGTCCGAGGCGGTGAGCACGGCATAGCCCAGGTCCCGCAGCGCCCGCGCGGCGGCGCGCCGGAGCGGTTCCTCGTCCTCGGCGAGCAGGACGGTGACGTGGCGATCCCCGACGGCCGCCGCGGGATCGGCGCCTTCGGGCACCTCGGCAGGGGGCGCGACCGCCGGCAGCCGGAGCGTGAAGACGCTCCCCTGGCCGGGCTGGGAATCCACCGCCACCTCTCCACCCAGCGCGTCCACGATGCCCGACACCACCGCCAGCCCCATACCCGTCCCGTAGCCCGGGACTTTGGTCGTGAAGAAGGGGTCGAAGACGCGCAGAAGCGTATCGGCGTCCATCCCCACCCCGGTGTCGCGCACCGTGAAACGCACCTGGGGCGCGTCTCCGACCCCTGCCGACTCGCAGGCGGCGGAGATGGTCAGGGTTCCGCCCCGGGGCATGGCGTCCACGCCGTTGCGCGCCAGGTTCACCAGCGCCTGTTCGAGTGCGAGCGGGTCGGCCATCACGTGGCACCCGCCCGCCTCCATCTCGACCCGCACTGCCACCGAAGCCGGCGCCAGCCGCCGCATGAAGCGCTCCACCTCCTGCAGCATCGCATCGACCAGGACCGGCCGGGGGCTCAGATCGCCGTCGCGGGAGAACAGAACGAGCTTGCGCACCAGCTCCCCGCCCCGCCGGGCGGCGGCCACGATGTCCGCCACCTCGGGTTCGGGCGGGCTCCCCTCCGCCCGACTCATGTCCAGGATCTGGGCATTGGTCAGGATGCTGGCGAGCAGGTTGTTGAAGTCGTGGGCCATTCCGGCCACCAGCTGTCCGGCGGCGCCGGCGCGATGGGCCATCAGGAGCTGCGCCTCCAACTCCTTCTCGCGGCTCACGTCCTCGCCGATACCCACGTAGTTGACCACGCGGCCGTCCACGTCGCGCACCGGAAAGATGGTGCTGCGCTGCCAGTACTCGCGCCCGTCCCGGGTCAGGTTGACGAATTCGCCCGTGAAGCTCTCCCCCGCGGACAGCCGCTTCCACATGTCCCGGTAGAACGCGGCCGACTGCCGCTCACTTTTGAGGATCCGGGGGTTCTGGCCGACGGCTTCGGCCGACGGGTACCCGGTGATGCGCTCGAACGCGGGATTGACGTACTCGATCGTGCCGGAAGGGTCGGTCACGATCACGATGGACGCCGATTGCTCGACGGCAGCGGAGAGGAGGCGCTCCTTGCGCATCCGTTGAATGTGCCGGACGGCGCGGGAGGACGTCAATCCCGCCCCGAGAACTCCCGGGCGAGTCCCGCCAGCACCCACGCGTCCAGCGTGTGCCCCGACGGGTGGTTCCGCTCGTCGAGTTCGAGCCCCAGGCGGCCCGCCAGGTGGCGTTGCCGGCTCAGGATCGCGGGCGGAATGAGCGCGTCCTCCTGCCCCTGCACCGAGACGAGACGGGCGTCGCGCAGGCCCGGACCCACCGGACTGGCCTCCAGGTCCGCCGGGAGCACCTCTCCCCAGAGCACGACCCACCGGGGCCGCACACCCCCGCGCGCAACCCACCGCGCCAGGGTGTGGCAGCCCTGGCTGAACCCCAGGGTCAGTACCGGAACCGGAGCGGCGAGCCGGCCCTGGACGTGGTCGTGAAAGCGATCCAGGTAGCGCACGTAGTCGTGGATCTCGGCCTCCCGGTCCTCCCGGGTCATCCAGGTGGCGCCCACGGGGGATCCGGGTCCGTGCCGACCGGGGCCGTCCTCCAGGTAGAAGCGGCTCAGCGCCTCGGGGGCCGCCAGCAGGCGCCAGGGGCGCGCCAGACTCCGGAAGCGGCGCAGAAAGCGAGCGGCGAGCTGGCGGTACCCGTGCAGCACGATCCAGAGTTCCCGCACCTCCGGTCCGGGTTCCCCCAGCAGCGCGTAGCGGGCCGAGCGCACCACTTCGAGATGTCCCTCGGTGAGGGCGCTCATGCCAGCAGACGCGCCACCGTGTACGCCAGCGTTCCCAGGTGCACCACCAGGAAGGCCAGGAGCAGCCGACGTGGCCACCCCGGCCCGACCAGGCGCAGGTTGCGCCAGACCAGCCAGACGGCCGGCAGGGCGAGCCACCCCAGCACGGGTATGAAGTGGTCGGCCACCGCGGGCACCGGGTCGAGGATTCTCGAGGGGCCCTCGACCAGACCCGAGGCGCGCAGAAGCCAGCGGAGCGACCAGGGGTAGAGCGCCGAGAGCGCGGGGGCGACCAGCAGGGCGTTGACGAAGAAGAGCCCTCCGGCGCGGGTCTCGATCCAGGGGGGGGCGGCGGCGGCCGGACCGGGCACCGTCATGCCCGGTCCACCGCGGCCTGGAAGACCGCGTCCAGCCGCTCCAGCCGATGTGCCTCCTGGCGGAGTTCGAGCAGCGACTGCTGCCAGCGTCCGTCGATCTGGATGCAGGGCGCCAGTTGAAAGGAGAGGTCCCGTTCCATGTCCAGCTCCGGCAGCTCCCCGGGGGAGGGGTCCATGCCCGCAACCACGGTGTTGAAGAGATCCAGGGTGCGCCGCCGGGCGGTCTGGATGGCGCCGTTGCGCGGGGCCGCCAGGTCGCAGTAGGGGAGCACTTCGGCCTCGTAGTAGAGTTCACGCTGGTCCAGCCCCCGCACGATGCGGAAGCGGTCCCCGCCCCGCACCAGAATCAGGGAGCGGCCGTCGGGCACGGGCTGGTGCTTCTCGATGCGCGCCAGCGTGCCCACCCGACCCTCGTCCAGCAGGAAGGGCCCCTGCTCGTCCCAGTCGTGGTGCACCAACCCGAACGACTGCGACGCGTCGAGGCAATCCGCCACCATCGCCCGGTATCGTGGCTCGAAGATGTGGAGCGGCATGGGTGCTCCGGGAAAGAGCACGGCCGGCAGGGGGAAGAGCGGGATGACGTCCATGGGGGAGCGCCTACACCCGGGTGCCGTCCAGGTTCTACACCGCGGGGACGGGCAGCTCCTCGTCGCCGGTCTCGAGCCGGTCCAGCGCGCCCGCCAGCCGGATGCGGATGCGGATCACCAGCAGGACCGCGACCAGCGCCAGTCCCAGGGCCAGTCCCCACCAGAGCCCCCTTGGACCCATACCCGCCCGGAAGGAGAGAAGCGCGCCCACCGGAAGTCCGGCACCCCAGAATCCGAGGAGGTTGGTCCACATCGGCACCCGCGTGTCGCCCACCCCGCGCAACACTCCCTGCGCGACCACCTGCAGGCCGTCGAACACCTGGAAGAGCCCGGCGATGGGCAGGAGCGAGGCGGCGAGCGCCACCACGGCCGGGTCGGACGAGTAGAGGCGTGCCAGGCCGCCCGGGACGGCAAGGAACACGGCCATGGTCACCGTCATGAATCCGGCGCCCACCAGCATGCCGCCGGCCGCCGCCCGTCGCGCCCGCTCCGGATCGCGCGCGCCCACTCCCCGCCCCACCAGTACGGTGGTGGCCTGGGAGACGCCGAGCGGAACCATGAAGGTGAGGGCGGCCAGGTTGAGTGCGATCTGGTGTCCCGCGACGGAAAGCGTCCCCAGGACACCC
Organism: Longimicrobiales bacterium; assembly: GCA_032250975.1. Taxonomy (GTDB): domain Bacteria; phylum Gemmatimonadota; class Gemmatimonadetes; order Longimicrobiales; family Gaopeijiaceae; genus Gaopeijia. Next base: position 13,164 of record JAVVFC010000001.1, read on the forward strand.
ATGAGGACTCCGGCCATGCCGAAGGCCCCGTACTCCAGCCCCATCTGCGCCCCGATCGGCACCCCCAGTCGCATCATGCGCGCGAGCGGTGCCCAGCGCAGGGCCTGGGGACGAAGCGGCAGGAGCTGGCTGCGCAGCCGGCCCCAGGAGAGGCCCAGCAGCGCGAGCGCCATCACCCAGCGGGAGAGCGAGGACGCCCACCCCGAACCGACCGCGCCCAGGGGCGGCGCCCCCAGATTCCCGTACACCAGCATCCAGTTGAAGAGCACGTTCGCCACGTTGGCCACGGCGATGGCGACCAGGATCGGCGTCACCTCGCCGCGGGCCTGGAGCGTCTGCCGAAGGACCACGAAGAGGTAGAAGGGGAGCACGCCGGGAATGGTGGCCAGGGCGTACCCTGCGGCGCGGGGGATGACCTCGGGCGGTTGCCGCAGCAGGTGCAGGACCGGCTCGGCCAGCAGCAGCAGCCCCGCGGCCAGCACCGTCAGACCCAGGGCGAGGATCAGGCCCCGCTGGACTCCGCGCGCCACCCCCTCCTCGTCCCCCGCGCCCACCGCCTGCGACACCACCGGGTCCAGGGAGAGGAGGAGCCCCATGCCAAAGACCGCGCATGCGAAGAAGTAGATGTTGCCGAGCGCCACCGCGGCCAGGTCGGCGGGTGAGACGTGCCCCACCATGACCGTGTCCACCACCCCCATGAGCATCATGCCCACCTGGACGGCGGCCACCGGGAGTGCCAGACGGAGCAGCTCCGCGAGTTCGCCCCTTCGGAGCAGGACTACCCCCGGCGTTCCGGGTCGCACCCGTCCCTCCGGCGCGTGTCCACCAGCTGCAGGATCTCCCACCCTCCGACGGCGCGGGTCATGACGAAGAGGTCCACGCCGCAGTGCTGGAAGGCCCCGTCCACGAAGAGGTTGTAGGGCGTCCAGGCCATGGCCAGGTTCCCCTCCACCAGCACCACCTCGTCGAAGGTGACCTCGTCCAGGTGCGCCCGGCCGGCCAGCACCCGGCCGACGAAGGCCTCCGCCGTACCCCCCGGGGTGGCGGGGGCCCCGGCCGCGTCGGTGGCCGCGGTGTGCAGTCGCGCCTCGGGGTGGAAGACCGAGCGCAGCAGCGCTTCGTCCTTCTGGCGCATGCCGTCGAAGAGCGTCCGCACCACGCCGAGCACCGCTTCACGGTCCGCGCCCGTGGACCCCGCGCCGGTGCCCGCCCCGGCCCCGCTCTGAGCCAGGAGCCCCGCGGGAAGGAGGGCCAGGAGCAGCACCGACAGCGGGATTCGACAAGCTGGCCCGCACGGAAGCGGGTCGCGGGTGGGGCATCGCCTGGCCATGGTCGTTCTCTCCGGATCGGGGGGTACGCGCGCCCGCGGGCGCCGGAGCGCAATCTCGCACCGCGCCACTTGCCGCACCAAGAGCGGAGGCCGATCCTGGCCGTTGTCTCGCGGCCACCCCGTTCCGGCGGGGCCGGCCCGTCCCCGCACCCACTCCGACTCCCCCGCCATGCCTCCCGACCCCGCCGCTCCCGGTGCACGCGTGCTCTCGCTCTGGCGCCGGCTGGCACCCCTGCCCGGGGGCGCCTTCCTCTTCGCGCGGGCCCTCGGGCGCATGGTGCCCTACACCGGAGCGTTGGGCGCGCGCGTGCGGCGACTGGAGCCGGGTCACGCGTGCGTCACCCTCGCCGAGCGCCGCGGCGTGCGGAACCACCTCCGCTCGATCCATGCGGTGGCGCTCGCCAATCTGGGGGAGCTGGCCACCGGTCTGGCCGTGCTCACGGCGCTACCGGTGGGTGTGCGCGGCATCGTGACCGAGCTGTGCACCACCTATCACGCCAAGGCGCGCGGCACCATCCGTGCGGAGTGCCGGGCCCCGGGACCGTTCCGGCCCGACACCGCGGTCGAGGTCACGGCCGAACTCACAGACGGCGACGGGGTGCCGGTCGCCACCGTGCGGGCGCAGTGGACGCTGGGGGAGGCCTCGTGAGCGCCGGACTGCTGCAGACCGCGCTCACGCGCGACGCGGGCGTGTCGCTGCCCGTGATCGGGGGACCCATGTATCCGTGCTCCAATCCGGAGCTGGTGGCCGCCGTCAGCGAAGCGGGGGGCATAGGGGTGGTGCAGCCGGTCTCGCTCACCTTCGTGCACGGGTGGGACTTCCGCTCCGGGCTCCGCCACATCCGCACGCTCACGTCGGGGCCGGTGGGGCTGAACGCGCTCATCGAGGGGTCGAGCCGCCGCTACCGGGAGCGGGTCGAGCAGTGGATCGACGTGGCCATTGAGGAGGGTGTCCGCTTCTTCGTCACTTCGCTGGGCAAGCCGGACTGGGTGGTCGCGCGGGCGCATACGGTCGGGGGCGTGGTCTACCACGACGCCACAGAGCGGAAGTGGGCGGAAAAGGCGCGGGACGGCGGGGTGGACGGGCTCATCGCCGTGAACGCCCAGGCGGGCGGGCACGCGGGCCCCCGCTCGCCCGAGGCGCTGCTGGAGGAGCTGGCGGGGCTGGGGCTGCCCGTGGTGCGGGCGGGCGGGGTGGCCACCGCCGAGGATTTCATGGCCTCGCTGCGGGCGGGGTACGCGGGGGTCCAGATGGGCACCCGCCTGATCGCCACCGACGAGTGCACCGCCAGCGACGCGTACAAGGCCGCCATCGTGCGTGCCCGCGCCCGCGATATCGTCCTGAGCGAGCGCATCACCGGGGTGCCGGTGGCCCTCATCAACACGCCCTACGTGCAGGCCCTGGGTACGCGGGCCGGCCCCCTCGCCCGCCGGCTGCTGCGGGGGCGGCGCACCAGGCACTGGATGCGGGCCTTCTACACCCTTCGTTCGCTCTGGCAACTGAGACGCGCCTCCTACGGCGACGACGTCCGCCGGGAGTACTGGCAGGCAGGGCGTTCCGTGGAGGGCATACACGGGGTGGAGCCGGTCGGCGAGATTCTCGGTAGATTCAGGAACCACGCAACGCGGCCCGGGGGTAGCACCCCGTGACGGAAAACCGAACTCGATTCCGCGAGGTAACCATGCGACGCATCACCACCGCGCTCACCGTGCTGGCCACCGCCGGCGCGCTCCTCTTCACCACGGCGTGCGCGTCGAACACGGGGCGGGGCGCGGCCATCGGCGCGGCCGGCGGGGCGGTCGTGGGCGCGGCCGTGGGAAGCGCCGCCGGCTCCACGACCAAGGGCGCCATCATCGGAGCGGTGGTGGGCGGCGCCGCCGGGGCGATCATCGGCCAGCGCATGGACCGCAAGGCGGAGGAGCTGGCCCGCCGCCTGCCCAACGCCTCCGTGGAGCGCGTCGGCGAAGGCATCCTCATCACCTTCGACTCCGGCATCCTCTTCGACGTGGACTCCAGCACCCTCAAGGCGGAGGCGCGCAGCAACCTCTCGGCGCTGGCCAACTCGCTCAGCGACCTCGAGTCGGACGCCGTCCTCATGGTGGTCGGTCACACCGACGCCACCGGCTCGGACACCTACAACCAGAGCCTCTCCGAGCGGCGGGCGGCGGCGGCGGTCAGCCACCTGGCGCAGTCGGGCATGAACCCGACCCAGATCGAGACGCTCGGCCTGGGTGAGTCCGAGCCGGTGGCGGACAACACCACCGAGGCCGGCCGCTCGCTCAACCGCCGGGTCGAGGTCGCCATCTACGCCAGCGAAGCCTACCGCCAGCGGGTCCAGAACCGGGTCGGTCAGTAACGCCCGGCCGGGGGTAGCCCGTCAGCGCCCGGGGAGCCGGGGGAAGACCGCGGGGGTCCGCTCCGCGTACTCCCGGTACCCCGGGCGCGTCTCGTTCAGGTGCGGCTCCAGGAGCGGTACGCCCGAGACCCGAAGCAGCAGCAGCGTCATGGCTGCGGGGGCCGGGAACGTCCACCACCCGCCCGCGTCCGCGGCCAGCAGGTAGAAGCCCCACCAGAGGACGATCTCGCCGAAGTAGTTCGGGTGCCGGGAGAGGCGCCAGAGCCCCGAAGTCAGGACCCGGCCGCGCTGGGCCGGGTCGCTCCGGAAGCGAGCGAGCTGGGCGTCCGCAACCGCCTCCCAGGCGAAGCCGGTCAGGAAGGTGAGTGCGCCCGCCCAGCCGAGGAGTCCGGGCACCCCCTCCCGCCAGACGGCCACCGCCAGCGGGACCGAAAGCAGCCAGGCGAGCACGGCCTGCAGCCAGAAGACCGTGGCCAGGCTCCGACGGGGGAATCCTTCCGGATCGCGGGCGCGCATGGCGGCGTAGCGGCGGTCCTCGCCGGAGGCGCGCGCCCAGCGGCGTCCCAGGTGCAGCGCCAGGCGAACCGCCCAGAGGAGCACCGCCCCCAGTGCGAGCATGGCGCGCGTACCGCGCACGCCGCCCCCGGCGGCCACCAGTGTGAGCGCCACCACCGCGAAGGCGGGGCCCCAGGCGACGTCCACGACCGATACGTCCGCCCGGCGGGACGCGAAGCCCCAGAGCGCCGTGGCCAGGAGCAGCAGGAGCGGCAGGGCCGCCAGCCAGGGATCGATCATGCCCGTCTCACCCCACAGCGGTCGCCCGGATCCGCCACCGCCGGACGGGACCCGTCAGAACGAGGTGTTGAGACCCGGGAAGCGGGCGTTGACGATGTTGTTGAAGATGGAGCCGAACCGATAGCTGAGGCCCACCTCGAACGAGGTGCGGGACCCGGTCGCGAGCGCACGCCTCGAGGTGAGGATCTCCTCGGGGCTCAGACCCGCGCCCGAGAGGAAGCGCTGGTCCCGGATCACCTCGTAGTTGGCGCCCAGCGAGAGGCTCAGCCCACGCACGAGACGGTAGTCGAGGCGGCCCGAGAGCTCCACCCGGAACTGGTCGGAGTGCTGGAGGAGGTGTCGGCCCTCGGCCCCGACGCGGGCGCTGCCCCACGGCTCCTGGACCCGGACCTGCACATCCAGGCGCTGGGCGAGGAGGGTCTCCTCCATCTTCTGGAAGACGGTGACCTCCTCGTAGTCCAGGTAGTCGACGCCCAGGGTGTAGAGCACCACGAAGCGCCGGCGGGTGGACTCCTGCCAGGGGAAGAAATTCCACTCCACCGCGGGGGCGAACTCCACGGCGAAGTCCCGGTTGAAGCGGGTCGAGGATCCGGCGGCGGTCAGGAAGCCCACCGACCAGTGGGGACTCAGGCTCCGCACCAGCAGCAGCGAGGTCTCCCAGTCGTTGCGCTCGTCCACGAAGCCGCCGCCGTCCTCGAAGTTCACTTCGCGCCGGAAGATGTCGAGGGAACCCCGGACGTCCAGCTTCCAGAGGTCGGTGGTGCGGTTGGCGGTGACGTCGAGGCCGAATTCGTCCTGCGTCTCGCGGTCCTCTCGTTCGATCTCGGCGTCCGCCCGGATGGAGAAGACCCAGAAGTTCCACGGATCGTCCTCCGGGGCGACCTCACGCTCGCCGCCCGTGCGATCCGCCGCGGGCACCCCCGTGACCTCGACAGTGCCGCCCAGCCCCGCCAGGGCCGCGTAGCGGACCAGCCCCAGGGAGAGGACCCGTCGCAGCCCCGCCACCACCTCCTCCTCCACGTCGGTGGCGCTGGAGGTGAACCGGAAGCGGTCGCGTGCCTCGGCCAGCGCCCCGCGCCCCTGGAAGTCGAGAGAGTACTGGAAGCCGCCGCTCCCCGCGGACTGGCCGGTCATCAGGATGTGGACCTGGGCGTCCTGCGGCTCGCGCACCCAGACCACCCAGGTGATCTCCTGGCGGAAACGATCCGCGCGGCAGTTGAACGTCTGACAGTCGAGAAAGACGCGCAGGGCGTCGGCGGTGGTGGGCTGCTCCGCCGCCGGCTCCTGTCCGATGAGCGGGCCGGGCCGCCCGACGGCCGCGCCGGCCAGAACGGCGAGCGCGGGCAGGAGGCGTCGGAGCGTAGCGGGACGGCATATCGAGGATACCGGATGGAATGCGGTCAATTTCTTCAGGGTCGAAGCCGGGGCTTTCCCCGCCCGCAGTTCGGGGTGGGGATCGCCCGGGGGACACGCCCCGGGCCCTGCGTGTTGGGCGGGACTACCGGCGGACGCCCTACTCGGCCTGCAGGGCGGGCGTGCCCACCCGCCGCCGTGCGACGGCGCTCGCTGCCGGCTCGGCGCGCTCGGCGTCGGGCGCGCTGTCGGTCGCCGCAGCCGGCGCCACGAAGTACCGCGCCCAGAATCGGGCGCCGTCGTCCACCAGCGAGTACAGCACCGGGACCAGCACCAGCGTGAGGAAGGTGGCGAAGATGATCCCGGCAATGACCGCCACCGCCATCGGTCCCCACCAGGCCGCCTGCTCACCGCCCCAGAAGAGCTCGGGCTGCAGGCTCCCGTAGAACCCGAAGAAGTTGAAGTTGAGGCCGATGGCGAGCGGGACCAGGCCCAGGGCGGTGGTGGCGGCGGTGAGGACCACCGGCCGGAAGCGGGTGCGTCCCCCCTGCACGAGCGCCTCGCGCCGGTCCATGCCGTCGCGGGAGCGCAGCACGTCGATGTAGTCGATCAGAACGATAGCGTTGTTCACCACGATGCCGGCCAGCGAAATGATCCCGACGCCGGTCATGATGACGCCGAAGGGCATCCGCCAGAGCAGCAGCCCGAGCAGGACGCCGACCGTGGACATCAGGACCGAGGTGAGGATGATGACCGGCTTCACCACGGAGTTGAACTGGCTGACCAGGATGAATCCGATCAGGAGCACCGCCACCAGGAAGGCGGAGAGCAGGAAGCCCTGGGCCTCACTCTGCTCCTCCTGCTGGCCGGTATACTGGACGGTGTATCCCGGCGGCAGGTCGGCCACGAAGCCCGTCAGCGCCTCCCGGGTTTCGGCGAGGAGCGCGTTGCTGTTCACGCCGGCGGCGGCATCCGCCGAGACGGTCGCCATCCGCATCTGGTCCTTGCGCCGGATGGTGCCGTAGCCCTCCCCCACCCGCCAGGACGCCACCGAGGAGAGGGGGATCTGGGCGCCGCCCTCGGCGACCACCGTCAGGTTGGCGAGCTGGTCGAGCTCCCGCCGGTAGCGCTCCGCCAGGCGCACCACGATGTCGTACTCGTCGGTCCCGGTCCGGTACTTGGCGGCCTCGATCCCCTGGATGGCGCCCCGCACCGCCCGCCCCACGTCGGCGGTCGAGAGGTCCCAGAGCGCCGCCTTCTCGCGGTCCACCACCACCGAAAGTTCGGGGCGCGCGGCGTCCAGGTCGCTCTCCAGACCCACCATGCGGGTGAAGACCGGATGGTTCTGCAGCACCTCGATGGCGCCCTCGCTCAGCGCCTTCAGGACGGCCGGGTCCTCGCCCACGATCTCGACGTTGACGGCGGGTCCGCTCGACACGCCCTCCTGGCGCTGCTCCACCGAGATCTCGCCTCCGGCGATGTCCCGGCCGATGTTGGCCTGCATCCAGGCCAGCGTCTCGAAGGCGTCGTGCCTGCGGTCCTGGAAGTCCACGAAGCTGATGGCGATGCGCCCCCGATCCGGTCCGGAAGGCCCCCCCTGCCCGATGGCGCCCGCGATGCCCGACGCCCCACCACTCCCCGCGGTGGCCACCCGCGACTTCCAGTCCTCCCGCCCCGGGACCCCGTCGAGCTCCGCCTCCAGGCGGCGGACGAGGGCGTCGGTGGCGTCCGCGCGGGTCCCCACCGGCGTCTCCACGTCCACGAAGACCTCCTTGGGCGGAATCGCCTCCGGAAAGAACTCGATGCCGTGGTTGAAGCGGACGAAGAGCAGCAGGGTCACCACGAAGCTCGCGAAGGTCCCGCCCAGGATGATCAGGCGGTGGTCCAGCGCCCAGCGCAGCTGGCCCTCGTAGATCCGGACCGCTTCCGGCACCCACTCGCGCTGGAAGCGCTTTGCGAGGCCCGTGAGAAGGAAGTGGAAGAGCCCCCAGAGCAGCAGTCCGGTGGCGAGCAGAAGAAGCGCGGTCAGGGGATTGGCCTTCAGGACCAGCCCCACCGCCAGCGCACCCGCGCCGGCGAGAGTCCAGCGCGCCGCCGGGGTCAGGCCTCGGCGACGTGCCCCTTCCAGGCGCATATGGTCGGCGCAGAGGGAGGGAACGATGATCAGCGCCACGAAGAGCGACGCCGACAGGGTGACGATCAGCGTCTGGGGAAGGAAGCCCATGAACTCCCCCACCATGCCGGGCCAGAAGAGCAGAGGCGCGAATGCGGCCAGGGTAGTGAGCGTCGCAGCGATCACGGGCAGAGCCACCTCGCCCGTGGCCTTCCTGGCCGCCTGCCGTCGGTCCCACCCCTCCTCCATGTAGCGGTAGATGTTCTCCACCACCACGATGGCGTTGTCCACGAGCATCCCCAGCGCGAGGATGAGCGAGAAGAGGACCACCATGTTCATGCTCGTGCCCAGCACGCGCAGAACGATGAAGCTCAGGAGCATGGACGTGGGGATGGAGATCCCCACGAAGAAGGAGTTGGTGAGGCCCAGGAAGAAGAGCAGGACCCCCACGATGAGGATCAGACCCGAGACGATGTTGTTCTCCAGCGAGGAGACCATCACCCGGATCTCCTCGGACTGGTCCGAGGTGACCTTCACCACCGTGGAGGGCGGAAAGAGTGGAACCGCCTCGTCCAGCACCGCCTTCACCTTGTCCGACGTCTCGATGATGTTCCGCCCGGAGCGCTTGATGATGTCCAGCGTGATGACGTCCACGCCGTCCAGGCGGGCGTAGCTCTCGCGCTCGGCGAAACCGAACTCGACGTCGGCCACGTCGCGGACGTAGACCGGACCCCCCTGCTCGGCAGTGATCACCAGGTCCCGGATCACGGCCGGGTCCCCGAACTCCCCGTCGATGCGCACCAGGTACTTGGAGCGGCCGACGTCGATGGCGCCGCCGGGCGTGTTCACGTTCTCGCGCGCCACCGCGTCCACCACATCGGCGAGCGCCAGCCCGTGGTGCTTGAGGCGCTGGAGGTCCACGTCCACTTTGACCTCCCGCTCCAACCCCCCCCGGAGGTCGACGCGCAGGATCTCGGGAATGGTCTCCAGCCGGTCCTGCAGGTCCTCCGCGAGCTCCTTCAGGCGCACCAGGCCATACTCCCCCGCCAGGTTCACCTGCATGATGGGAACCTCGGAGAAGTTGAACTCCGAGATCGTCGGATCCTCCGCGTCCACGGGCAGCTCCGGCCGGGCCAGATCCACCTTCTCGCGCACGCGGGCGAGGGCGTCCTCCAGGTCCACCGTGGTCTCGAACTCGGCCACGATGCTCGAGAGCCCCTCTGTGGAGGTGGAGCTGAGCTCCTTGATGTCGCCGATGGTAGAGAGTTCGTCCTCGAGCGGGCGGGTCACCAGCGACTCCATGTCCGCGGGCGAAACCCCCGGATAGACGGTCGTCACCGCAATCATCGGAAGCTCGATCTCCGGGAACGACTCCTTGGGGGTGGTCGCGTAGGCCAGCACCCCGAGGATGGTCAGGATCAGGAGCAGCACCTTCACGCTCGTCCCGTGGTCCACCGCGAAGGAGGTGGGGCCGAATTCCTTGAAACGGTCCTGGAATCCACCCTCCCCGGGTCCGCGCCCCGACGTCATGAGCCCTCCACCACCCGCACCCGGTCCCCGTCCGCCACGCTCTTCTGGCCCACCACCACCAGGCGCTCGCCGGCCTCCAGCCCGGCGGTGACCACCACCCGGTTTCCGCGCGACGAGCCCAGCTCCACGCGGCGGCGGCGAGCGAACGTCTGCTCGCCCTCCCCCTCCACCACGAACACCACGTAACCGTCGTCCAGGCGGACCAGTGCGTCCTGGGGCACGGCCAGCGCGCCCTCCACTGCACTCCGCTCCAGGGTGACGTTGGCCACCATCTCCGGCTTGATCCGGAGCTGCGGATTGGGCAACCGGAATTCGACCGGGAAGGTCCGGTTGCGCGGATCCACCGCCGAGCCCACGAAGTCCACGGTCGCCAGACCACCCGCCTCGGGCAGGACGTCGAAGGTCACGTCGGCGGCGGTCCCCGGGCGCACGTCGGGCGCGTAGCGCTCAGGCACCCCGGCGCGGATCTTGACCGGGTCCGCGTCCACCACCCGGAATACGGGCGTGCCGGCCGCCACCAGGCTCCCGACCTCCACCATGCGGTCCTCCAGCACGCCGGCGAAGGGGGCACGGATGACGGTGCGGGCCAGGCGCTCCTCCAGGCCGCGGAGCGTGGCCGCCGACTGCTCGGCGGCGAAGCGCGCCTCCAGATAGGCCAGTTCCGAACCCACGCGGTCCTCCTCCCACAGGCGTCGCCGGCGCGTCCAGGTCTCCTCGGCCAGTTGCGCGGCCGCGCGCGCCTGGTCCACCTGGGCCCGCAGCACCCGGTCGTCGATACGCAGCACCGCGTCTCCCGTGCGCACGCGCTCCCCCTTGTCCCGCACGATCTCCAACACCGCGCCGCTCTCCTCGGCCGCCACCGTGACATCCTGCTCGGCGGCTACCGTGCCGGTCAGCAGGATCTCCTCGATAAAGCGCTCGGGCGCGACCGTCTGGACCTCGACGTTGATGACGCGGACGAACCCGGTCCCCGCACCGCCCTCGGCGGCACCGGGATCCCCCGCCGAGGCGTCGCCGCACGCGGCCGCGACGACCGCACCCAGAAGAAACGCCCGGCGCACCGTTTCACCCCGCTGCCTCATGCTCCCTCCCCAACGGCGGGAACGCGCCCCACCGCCTCGTCGAGCCGCGCCCGGGCGACCAGGTAGTCGAAGACCGCCTGCGCGTAGTTGAATTCACTCTCCCGAAGCGCCACCTCGGCGTCGGTCAGCTCCAGCTGGCTGCCCAGCCCCTCGCGGTACTGCGCGCGGGCGATCTCGAATCCACGCTCCGCCTGCGAAACGGCCAATCGCTGGCCGTCGGCCCGCAGCCGGGCCTCCTCCACCTGCTCGGCCAGCGTGCGCACCTCGCTGGCGGCCTGGCTCTGCGCCAGCTCGGTCTGCACGCGGGCCTGGCGGAGCGCCGCCCGCTTCTGGTCGATGCGCGCGTCGCGGCGGAAGCCCTGGAACACCGGAAGCGTGAGGCGGACGCCCGCCAGCCGCGTGTAGGTCCGGGGGGCGCCGAAGAACTCGGGGCCGCCGTTCTGCTGGGAGTTGATGATGTAGCTTCCGAACAGGGATAGGCTCGGCAGATACTCCACCTGCTCCAGGCGAAGCTCCGTCTGCCGCAGGCTCTCGGTGGCCAGCAGTTGGCGCACGTCGGAGCGGCCCACCCGGGCCAGCGCAACCAGCGTGTCCGGGGGTAGATCCTCCGCCACACCGGCCATGGCCAGGATGGCCCGGTTCTCGGGCGTGTTCGCCTCCGGCCGCTCCAGATCCATGTCGGCGAGTGATCCGGCGAGCTCCATGCGCTCGGCCTCCCCGTCCGGCAGCCCGAGTTCCACCCCCAGGGCGCGCTTTCCCTGGGTCACCGCGTTCTCGGCCCGCCGCACGTTGGGCTCCAGATTTGCCCGCTCCACGTCCAGCCGCAGCACGTCGTAGTCGGCCGCCAGTCCCGCGGCGTTGAGGGCGCGCGTCTCCGCCAGGCTCTCCTCCACGCGCCGCAGCGAATTGGTCAGCAGGCGAAGCTGCTCCTGGGCCAGCAGCAGTTCGTAGAAGCCGGTTCGCACCCGCGTCACCACCGCCTGCACCTCGCCCCGCACCGACTCCTCCTGGAGCGCCCGGAAGCGGCCCGCCGCCCCCACGCCGATGAAGGCCCGGGCATCGAGCAGAGGCTGTTCGGCGTCGAGCGACAGATTCCAGATGTTGTCGGCTCCGAAGCGGATGGCGATCAGATCGTCCGGACCCGCCTCCGGGTCGAAGATGATGGCGGGCAGGAAGTTCACCGCCGGAGACAGGTTGCGGGTGTAGGTGGTGTTCAGGTCCAGCGTGGGAAAGACGTTGCTCCACGCCTCGCTCACCTGTTCCCCGGACTCCTCGAGTGCGAAGCGCGCCGCCCGCAGCTGCGGGTTGCGCGTCACCGCCACCCGCACCGCCTCGTCCAGCGCGAGCACACGCGTCCGTGTCGAATCCGGACGCCACTGGCCGGCCGCCCCGGCAGGCCCCCCCAGGGCCATGGACAGGGCCAGGGCGAGCGGCATCGCCATCCCCATCCGCACCCCTGCCCGTACCCGGGCCTTCGTTCCCGACCTCATCGCTCCACCCCTCCCATGGCCGCTTCGGGGCGGCCGTCCAGGATTTCCAGCAGTGCCGGCGTACCGACGCCCTCCAGCATTCGCCTCCCGGAAGCCTCGAAGAAGCGGCGGAAGCCGTCCCGGTCGAGGGGCGCGCCCTCCCGCAGCAGGCGACCGCGCAGGAAGAGGATGAGGAGGCCGTGCGCGTGGCCCCAGAGCGTCACCGACACGTCCTCGGGGTCCCCCGGGCGCAGCAGGCCCTCGTCCATGCACTCCCGGACCCGGTCGTGCCAGAACTGCCCGATGGCGCAGCCGAGCGCCTCCACCTCCGGCGCCTGGCGGGCCATGCCCAGCGTGTCGGGATCGGCGAACATGAAACCGTAGAGCCGTGGATTCTCCAGGGCGAAGTCCAGATAGCCCTCCGAGGCGAGCGAAAGACGCTCCAGCGGCGTGCCTCCGGCCAGGCCCCGGTACAGGTACTGGGCGAAGCGCTGGTACGCCTGGACGAGAACGTCCTGGAGCAGCTGCTCACGGCTCTCGTAGTGCTTGTAGAGCGCCGGAGCGGTCACCCCTAAAGAACGGGCGAGCCGGCGCATGCTGAAGCCGTCCGCCCCCTGTGCGAGGAAGAGTTCGCAGGCGTGTTCGAGGATGCGATCGCGTTGCTCAGACATGGTGAACAGTGTAAACCAATCCTGCGTCCTCCTCAAGACGTGCAGGCGGCAGGAAGGGTAACACCGTTTAGCACCATTTAGTGCGATACCGAAACGTCAGAGGGCGCCCGGCACCACCCATGCCCGCACGATCCGGTCCTCGGGCGCGAGCGCCGCCAGCACCGCCGTCCCCCGCACTACCCGCCCGAAGGCCGTATAGGCCCCGTCCAGATGAGGCTGGGGCGAGTGGGTGACGAAGAACTGGGTGGACTCGGTGTCCTTGCCCGCGCTCGCCATCCCGAGCGTCCCCTCCCGGTACGGCAGCCGCGTGAACTCGCTGCGCAGGCGGAAGCCCGCCCCAGGGCGCGCGCCCCCCAGCGTAACGTCTCCACCCTGTGCCACGAAGTTGGGGATCACCCGGTGGAAGGGGATCCCGTCGAAGCGGCCCTCCCGGGCGGTGGACGCGATTGCGTCCACGGTGAGCGGCGCGAATTCACTCCGGAGTTCAAGCACCACTTCCCCCCGTTCGGTGAGGAGATGGAGACGGGGCCGGGGACCGAGGTCGCGGAGGTGAGCCCACGAGATCGCCCGATACGGGGGTGGGGGCGGGAATGCGCCGCCTTCCGCTTCGCCCTCGTCGTCCGCGGAGGCATCGCCTGCCGCCGGCGTGGTGTCGGCCGCGAAGGGCGCCGCCGCCAGGATGCGGGCCGCCTGACGCCCGGCGCGGGAATCCGCGCGCGCTGCCGCGGTGCGCAGCAGAGTCTCGCCCGCGCGCCCGGGAAGCGCGGCCGCGGCGGCCACCCCGGCCAGCAGAACCCCGTCCCGGTCCAGATCCTGGCGCTCGAACCAGGCGGCCACCGGCTCCGTCCGGCCCGCCTGCCCGAGCGCGCTGAGCACGGCTCCGGCCGGTGCGACGTCTCCCGGGTGCGCGTCCAGCCACGCCGCCAGCCGGTCCGCGAGCGCCGGGAACCCCGCCAGCACCCCGGCCATGCCCTGGGCGGCCCGCAGGCGGACGTGCACCGAGGCGTCGTCCAGCCCGTCCGGGAGCCCCTCAGCGGCCCGCGCCGAGCCCTCCACCGCCAGCGCGGCCAGCGCCTCGGCGGCGTTCACCCGCGTCTGCCAGCGGGCACCGTTCCGCAGCCACCAGAGTGCGGACCGGACCTGGCGCGCGTCGCTCGCCCGGCCCACCGCGCGCAGGAGGTGGGCCGCCGCCCGGTCGTCCGCCTCCAGGCGGGTCAGGGCCTCGGCGACCGCGCCCAGGTGCGTCCGCCAGACCTCGGGTTCGGGGTGGCGCCCGAACGGGTAGGCGGCCCACTCGCGCACCGCCGGGTCCGGATGGGCGAGGTCGTGCGCCAAGCGGCCCAGCAGGGTGTCCACCGCCACGCCGGCCAGCACGCAACGCCCCATGGCGCGCGCCACGCCCGGCTGGAGCCCCGGGTCGCCGATCTGGAAGAGGCGGAGCGCGGCGCCCTCCTCGCACCGCTTGCCCACGGCCTCGAGCTGGGCGGCTTGCGCGCGCGCGTCCCACTCCACTTTCAGCACGTTGAAGAGCGGGGTCGCGACGCCGGAAACCGGCAGCTGACCGAGGGCGAAGGCCACGTCCGCCCGCACCCGCGCGTCCAGGTCGTGCAGGGCGCCCACCAGAAGCTCAACCAGGGCCGTGTCCTGCACCGAGCCGAGGGTGAAGGCGGCGCGCGCGCGTACCGTGGGATCGGGGTGGGCAACCGGGTCGAGATAGGCCGCGAGCGCGGCCCCGTCCCGGGCCAGGCCCAGCTCGACAATGCGCTGCAGGTCGGGCCGCTCGAGCAGGGCGTCTTCCGGCCGCCCTTCCGGCTCACCCGGCGGGAGGGGGGCGGGGTCCGGTGGCGCACAGGCGGTGCCGAGCAGGAGCAGGAGAGCGGAGAGGGGGGCGATGCGATGGGTCATGAGCCGACGCTCCAGGCCGGGGTCTCGTCCGGACCGTACACGATGCGGGCGGCCCGCCGCACGTCGTCGGCGGACTGCAGGATCTTGCCCCGCAACCGGGGCGGATAGTCGGGGTGAGCGGCGAGGAAGTCGGCCACCGTGGTCCAGACCTCCGGGGTGTTGTGATTCCCGAGCAGGGCGTCCAGCCATCGCCCGGGGAAGAAGATGTCGCCGGTGCGCTGGATCTCCTCGACCAGCGCGAGACCGGCGGGCACGAACGTGGCGCCATGCGCGCGGCGCAGGGGGTGCTGCAGGTGGCCGAGGGCGGCGAGCACCCAGGGCTCACGCTCCCGGTTGGCGGGCTCCGCGAGCGAGGCGAAGAACGCCTCCCGCACGGCGGCATCCGCCGAGAGCGCCGGACGCACGAAGCGGAATCGGTCCTTCCGGTCCGGGTTGCGGATGCGCGCGAACTGGGCGTCCAGGATCGCCTCGCCGTCCGCCACGCCGCGCAGCGCCAGCGCCTCGGCCAGCTGGATCTCGCGCGCCTCGGAGAGGGGCACGCCCGGGACCTCCTCCTCGCCCGCCCAGATCCGCCGCAGCCGGTCCACCCCGGCGGGGGTGCCGACCACACGCGTCCACGCCTGGAAGTAGGCCGCCCGCCCGGTATCGCTCCCGGCGGAGCGGACCCCCGCGAGCAGCACCCGCTCGACCTCCGGGGCCACCGCCTGCCGCTCCTCCTCCGGGAGCAGGGTCCAGAAGATGCGCCCGACCAGCCCCAGGATCTGTCCGGTCAGGAGTTCGTCCCGTTCGCCGGGAAGCGTGGCCAGCGCGAGCTCCAGCAGGCGCCGGGGTGCGACCTGCTCCTCGAGCAGCGCGTCCTGCAACAGCAGCCATGCCCCGCCCCGCAGGACCGCCTCCTCGAGGGCCGGCAGGTCCTCCATGAGGGCGGAGAGCGGGTCCTCTTCCAGCAGGAAGAGTCCGTACTCGATCCCGGCACCGGTGGGGAGGACCCACCGGGGGGACCGCCCGCGCCAGGCCTCCACCTCGGCGGTGCCGTCCTCGAGGGCCACGTTGGCGCGCTCCAGTCCGCCAGGGAAGGCACCCACCAGCTCCAGGGTCTGCGGCCACCTTCGACCACGCCCCCAGGCGTCCTCCTGGGTGAGCAGGATCCGGGCCGGCTCCGGCCCCGGCTCGGCGATCTCCAGACGGACGGTCGGGCGGCCGGGCTCTTCCACCCAGACCCGGCTCCACGAGGCCAGGTCGGCGGGAGCGCGCGCGTCCAGGATGTCCACCAGCTCGGGCCAGGAGGCGTTGCCGTAGCGGTTGACGTCCAGATACTCCCGCAGCCCGTCCCGGAAGGTCTCCTCGCCCACGGTGCGCTCCAGGTGGGCCATGACCACGGGGGCCTTCTGGTAGATGATGGCGCCGTAGAGGGTGCCGGCCTGCTGCAGGTTCTCGAGGGGCTGGCGGACGGGGTTGGCGCCCGGGGTGCGGTCCACGCCGTAGGCGGCCGGGTGGTGCGCCAGCAGGAACCGCAGGCGGTGGTCCACGTCCGGGAAGGAGGGGTGCACGATCCTGGCCGCCATGAAGTTGGCGAACACCTCCTTGGTCCAGACGTCGTCGAACCAGCGCATGGTGACCAGATCGCCGAACCACATGTGTGCGGTCTCGTGGGCGATGAGACTGGCCCGTCCCAGCAGGTCCGCCTGGGTGGGGGCCTCATCCAGCATGAGCGACGACTGGCGGTAGAAGACCGACCCCGGGTGCTCCATCCCGCCGTACTGGAACGGCGGCAGGAGCACGAAGTCGAACTTCTGGAAGGGGTAGTTGAGCCCGGTGTAGTCCTGAAGCCAGGTGAGCGCGGTGTGGTGCAGATCGAAGATGGCGTCCCGGTTGCGGGCGACCACGTCCGGGTCCGTCTCCCGGTGGTACATGGTGAAGTGGAACCCCCCGCGCGCGCCCGTCTCGACCTGGAAGCGCCCAGCCGCAAAGGCCATCAGGTAGGTGGAGATGGGGCGCGATGGGCGGAAGGCGTAGCGGCGCGGCCCGGGCGCGGGTGGCGCCCCGGGTGGCTCGGCCAGCTCCGGGTGCACGCTCGCACCCGCGAGGTCGTCGGGGATGAGGGGGTTCACCCCCGCCGGAGGCCCGTTGGCCACCGCCACCCACCCCTCGGGCACAGTGAGCTCCCACGAGACGCGCGCCTTCAGATCCGGCTGATCGAAGACCGGGAGGGAGAAGTGGGCCCGGTCCGGCACGAAGAGCGTGTAGAGGAAGTCGTCGGAGCGATTGAGCGCATCGTCTCCGGCGCGGTAGGCGAGTTCCACCTCGTTGGGGCCCGGGCGGAGCACGGAGGCTGGAAGGACCACGTGGTCTGCCTCGGCCCGCCACGCCGCCGCGGTGCCGTTCACCCGCACGGTATCGACCCGCTCCGCGGGGTCCTTGAAGTCGAGCACCACGTCGCGGCGCTCGGGATCGGACCAGGTGAAGGTGACCCTGCTGCGGCCCCGGATGGGGGCCTCCCGCTCCGCGGGGATCTCGAGGGCCGTGTGGTAGGCGACCTCGCTCAGGGTGCGGGCGCGGTGCTGCGCGAGCGTCCAGGGAATCCCCGCCTCCACCGGGGGCGGGGGGGGCTCGGCACATGCCGCCACCAGGATCCCGAATGCGATCGCGACCGCCAGCGCGGTGGGCGACGCCGAGGTGCGGCGGTGGAGGCGGGCACGGGAGGGCGGACGGGTGGGCATGGGGCGCTCCGGGCGGGGGATGGGCCCCGTAGGATGCCGCGCCCCAGATCCGGTGTAAAGCGGGCCCTGCGCTACAGGATGGCGTCCAGGTAGAGGTCGACCCGGAATTGTCGCTCGGGGCCGCGCAGGCCGTGCGAGAGGTCCAGGCGGATCAGCCCGTCCAGGATGCTCCCGCCCACGCCCACGCCGTAGAGCAGGTCGCCGGCATCGAAGTCGTCCCGGTCACCGGCCCACGCGGCGTCCGTGAACGCGGAAAGCGTGCCCACGTCCAGCACCCGCGCCGCCTCCAGGCGCCCTCGCACGAAGGTCGGACCGAAGCGGGCGGATGCCGGATAGCCGCGCAGCGTGGTCGGCCCGCCCAGGAACCAGTTCCGCTGCACGGGGGCGTCGCCGAACGTGGTGCCGCCCCCCGCTTCCACGCCCACGCGCCAGCGGGCGTCGGCCACCGGTACCACCACGCGCGCGACCGCGGAGGCGCGCACGAACTCGTCGGAACCAGCGTCGCCGGGCACACGCCACGCCGCGCCCTGGCCGTAGAGTTCCAGCCCCACCTGGGGCAGGAGCGGGTCCGTGCCCCACCAGGGCGCGAGCCGGAACTCCCCCCCCGCCTCGTCGAGGCGCGCCGCGGTCAGGTTGGGTCGGAAGATCCCTTCCCCGCCCCAGTCTCGGAAGAGCGCGAAGTCGGTTTTCTTGGAGAGCGATGCGTGCCGCTCGCCGTACAGGCGCACCTCCCACCAGGCCCGGCTGGCCTCGGGCGGGCGCAGGGTGAGGTCGAGCCCGGTCGCGCGGAAGTATTCGCCGTCGTCGCGGCCGAAGAGGAGGGCGTTCACCGAGTTGCCGACCTCCAGGTGGCGCGCCCCAGGCTCCACCGCCCGCACCTCACGGTAAAGGCCGAGCGCCGCCCGGCGGCGGAGCGTGGCGCGCTCCAGCTGCAGGCGCGCCTTGGGCTCCAGGTCGGCCAGCCCGAGGAAACCGGTCAGGGAGAGGTCGAGCGGACCGGTGAGGCCACCCCCGGTTCGGGCCTGAAGGCGGGCGCCCACGGCGGGCCCCTCCACGCGGTTGTAGCGGAGCAGGTCGGGGCGGTGCCACCCCCAGTTGGCCGCCCAGAGGACCCCGGGCGACGGGGGCTCGGGGAGGTCCGCAAGCGCCCGGAACATCTGCTCCAGCTCGGCCGGGTCCGCGAATCCGGGCGCGTCCTCCCAGATAGGGGGCGGCAGGTCGGGACTGGCGGCGATCCGGCTCCGGTCCTCCGGCACGAGCAGACGCGTGGCCCGCGAGTCGCGGGCCCCCTCCGTGGCGGGGAGGGGCTCGTAGGGCACCGCGTCCCGATCCGAGAGAAGCTCGGCGATGAATGCCATGGCCTCGGCCCGGGAGGCAAAGTGCCGCTCGGTGAGCCCCGGCGCCCGCCCCGAGTCGAGCGCCGCCCGGAGCGCCCGGGCCTCCGCGTCCGCCTCCTCCGCGGTGGTGACCGACTCGATGCGGTAGGCGATGTCCATGCGAACCGGGAACTTGAGGATGCCGGCCGCCGCCTCGCCCTCGACCCGCATGGTGCGGGGGAGCCAGGTCTGGAAGTCCCACAGGCCATACTCGATGGCGACCATCCGCAGATCGAACGTCCACGGCTTGAGGATGCCCGGCACCCGCCGGAATTCGCCCGCCTCGTCCTCCTCCCGCAGCTCGGGAATGTCCCGCAGGGCGTCGAACCGCCGGCTCAGACGGTAGACGGCCTGCACCAGCGCCCCGGAGGTGGGATCGATCCAGAGGGCGCCGCTGATGCGGTGCACGTCGGCCTCGCGCGGGAGGACGTCCAGGCGTACAGTGCGCAGAGTCCGCCCGTCCGGGAGGCTCAGAGTGAGGGTGTCCCCGCTCCGGTACCGGTACAGGGTGTCGGCCCCGGGCGCCAGCGGGTGCGCGACCCAGAACTCCTCCTGGGAGGGCTCGAAGACGGAGCTCTCGCTGTCCTCCTCCGGGCGTGCTCCGAAGAAGAGGCGGTCGCCCCCCGGCTCGAAGGGCGCATCGAAGGCCAGGTCGTCGAGCCAGTTCAGGTCGCCCTCGCGCACCGCCGACTCCCGCCCCGGGTAGCGGGAGTTCGCACCCAGCACCTGCACCAGGGCGTCGTGGTCCCGGTCCCAGAAGGCGCGCACGGCGGTCTCGTTGCGGTAGAGGGTGCGGTCCTTCAGGGGCAGCCGCAGATCGGCCGCGATGCGCTGCTGGATGAGGGCGGTGTAGCGCGCCACGGAGGCGTCCACTTCCTGCCACGCCGTGCGGGCCGCGGCGTGCACCTCCGCGGCAACCGGATCGAGGTACGCATCGGAGGCCTGGGCGGCGCCTGTGCGGGGCATCCCGGCAGAGACCAGGAGCAGGATTGCCGAGGTGAACCCCCGGTTGCACAGCGTCACCGTTCCGTCCCCCCCGCCCGGAAGTGCACCTCGGCCAGCGCCTCCCAGGGCACCAGCGTCCAATGCCGTCCGCCCTCCGCATCGGTCGGGGTGCCCACCAGGACCCCGCGGTTCTCCGGGCCCACGTCGTTGGACCCGGACAGGTCCCAGCCACGTCCATCCCACAGGGTCACCGTGGCGCCGTCTTCGCGTCGCCGGATGGATGCAATCCCCCCGAATTCGATCGCCATCTCCACGCCTCCGGCGCTGCCGTCCAGCACCTCCCAGGCTCTGGCCTCGTCTGCGTCCCAGACGACCTCGCCCTCGTACACGTCGCCCGCCCGCGTGTAAACCTCGCCGACGAGCGGCCCCGAGGGAACGACCCCCGGCGGTGGTCCGGCCGGCGCCGCAGCGGGCGGGTGGAAGCGGATCCGGCGAACCCGGCTCCACGGAATCCCGACCCACCCCAGCGTCGGGTCCGAGACCCGAAGGCCCCGGCGTCGTACGTCGCGCAGGTCGCGCCCGGTCAGCGCGCGGACGTCACCGCCCACCAGGCGAGCCTCGGCGGCCTCCCCGCCAACCTCCTCCCGGCGCTCCACCGCCGAGACCGAGGCGAAGGGGAGTCCTCCGCGGCCGGCCGCCAGCGTGTCGGAGGTCGTCAGCCCGGCGCGCCCCCAGCCCAGGTAGCCGGTGAAGGTCCGACCCTCCACATCCTGCACGGAGCCGTGCAGGCGGACGTCAGGCGCCGCCGGGCCCGTGCCCTCCCCGTCCACCTCCCCATCCAGGACGATCCGGGCCACGTCGGCCCAGGCCAGCACGATGCGCCCTCCCGCGGGCGGCTCGACCTCGACCACGCGCTCCGAGCGCGCGAGGCCGGCAGGTGCGCGGAAGGGCACCACCTCGCCCCAGCGGAGGGCCACCTCGACCCCCCCGTCCTCTCCGGGCCGAAGCTCCGCGATGTGGGCGAACCGGACCTCGGCCGCTCTCCGTGCGCCGAAGTCCTCGTCCTCCTCCGGCCAGGAGATCCGATACCCCTCGACCTCCAGCACGCGCAGAGGCGGCAGGGTATCCCGATCCTGCGCCTGTCGCCACGCCACCACCCGCTCCCGGGGAACGGGGCGCGTTCCCGTCAGCGCGTCCGCCCACACCGCCGCTTCCCCGCCCCAGCGCAGGTAGCCGCGGTGGAGGGTGCCGTCGCGGGCCTCCACGGTCCCGTACAGCCGGGGGGATCCCTGCCCGGCGACGGCCGGGGGCAGTGCGCCCGCGCCCGCCAACAGGAGGACTCCCACCAGCGCCGCCCCTGGGTGCATTGCTCGCTCTCCACGGTGTCCGGAATCCGGGGGCATCCGCCCCGTACCCGACCTTGTACGGCTTCGGGGGCGGCCGGGTTTCGATATATCTTCCGCGCCATGTCCTCCCACTCCACTCCCACGCCGCCGGCCCCGGAGGCGCCCGCGTTGCCGCCCGAGGCGCTGCCGGATGCCTTCCGCCCGCCGGTGTGGGCCCGCAATCCCCACCTGCAGACCCTGGCCGGCAAGTATCTTCGCCCGGAGCCCGACCTGCCCCTGGGGCGCGAGCGCTGGGAAACGGCGGACGGGGACTTCCTGGATCTGGACTTCCTCCCCGACGGAGGCGGCCCGGTGGTGCTGGTGCTGCACGGGCTGGAGGGTCACACACGCCGTCGCTACATGCTGAACACCTTCAGCGTGCTGGGGGCCGCCGGATTCGCCTGCGTGGGCCTCAACTTCCGCTCCTGCTCCGGCGAGCCGAACCGGACTCCGCGCGCCTACCATTCGGGCGAAACCGGGGATCTCGCGCTGGTGATGGAGCGGCTGCGCGCGCGCTTTCCCAACCGGGCGCTGGCGGTGGTGGGCTTCTCGCTGGGGGGGAACATGCTGCTCAAGTACCTGGGGGAGCGCGGCCACGACCCGCCCGCCCTCCCGTCCCGCGCGGGTCCGCTTCCCGATGCCGCGGTCGCGGTGTCGGTTCCGTTCGATCTGGCGGCCGGCGCCGACCTCCTCGGCCGCTCCGCCATGGGACGGGCCTACACCCGCTATTTCCTCTCCTCCCTGCGGGAAAAGGCGCGGCGCAAGGCGCACCTGCTCCGGGACCACGTCCCGCTGGATGCACTCGAGCGGGTACGCACGCTGCGGGGCTTCGACGACCTCCTCACGGCGCCCGTGCACGGCTTTCGCGACGCGGACGACTACTACGCGCGGTGCAGCTCGGGGCCCTTTCTGCCCGCCATCCGCACGCCCACGCTGGTGCTGCACGCCGTGGACGACCCCTTTCTGCCGGCCACATGCATCCCGCGCGCGGCGCTCACCTCCAACCCGTGGCTGCACCCGGTGCTCCCGGAGCGGGGCGGTCACGTAGGGTTCGTGCGGGGCTCGGTGCGACGCCCGCACTTCTGGGGCGAGGCCGCCACGGTCGGCTTTCTGACAGTCCTCCTCGCCGGATCCGGGCGGGGGGGATAAACTTCGGACGACCGCCGCCGGGGGGTGTCGTCCTCGGCCGACGATCCATACCACCCCCGACTGGAGAAGAGGCGTTGAGCACCGACCACCACGAGCGGAGCTTTTTCGGGCACCCCCAGGGGCTCTCCACCCTGTTCTTCACCGAGATGTGGGAGCGCTTCTCGTACTACGGGATGCGGGCGCTGCTCATCCTCTTCATGACCACGGAGACCACCCACGTCATCCGGGACGCGGCCGGCAACGCCGTGCGCGAGAATCCGGGCATGGGGCTCGACGTGGCCACCGCGGCGGCCATCTACGGCCTTTACACCTCGCTCGTCTACATCATGTCGCTCCCGGGCGGCTGGGTGGCCGACAACCTCTGGGGGCAGCGCAAGGCGGTCTGGGTGGGTGGCTGGATCATCGCGGCCGGGCACTTCACGATGGCCGCGCCCACCCTCACCTTCGGGCTGGTCCACGGTCCCTCGGCGGACTTCACCTTCTTCCTGGGGCTGGTCCTCATCGTCCTCGGCACCGGCCTCCTCAAGCCCAACGTCTCCACGGTGGTGGGCGACCTCTACCCCGAGGGCGGGGCGCGTCGTGATGCCGGCTTCTCGATCTTCTACATGGGGATCAACATCGGCGCGCTGGCCGGTCCGATCATCACCGGAATCCTCGGCGAGGGGTACAACTGGCACTGGGGTTTCGGGGCCGCGGGCGTGGGCATGGCGTTCGGCCTCCTGCAGTATCGCGTTGGCATGGCGAAGATGGGGGATGCGGGCCTGCTCAAGTCCACCGAGACGCCGGAGCGGATCGCGGCCCTCACCCGCCGCTTCTTCGGGGTCTTCTCCGGAGGACTGGCCGTCGTGGTCGTCTTCGGGTTCCTGGTCGCCAACGGCGCCATCCCCCTCACGCTGACCCAGATCGCCTCGTATCTGGGGAGCGGCGTGCTCGTCCTCGTCTTTCTCTACTTCGTCTACCTCTGGTTCGCCGGGGGGCACACGCCCGACGAGAACAAGCGGCTGGGGGTGATCTTCTGGCTATTCATCCTTATCGCCGTCTTCTGGTCCGGGTTCGAGCAGGCCGGCTCCTCGCTCAACCTCTTCGCGCAGGATCTCACCGACCGGCGCATCCCCTCGTGGATCCCCATCCTCGGGAACGAGGTCCCGGCTTCGCTCCTCCAGTCCATCAATCCGCTCTTCATCATCGTGCTGGCGCCCGTCTTCGGATCGATCTGGGTCTGGCTGGAGAAGCGCCAGGTGAACCCCTCCATCCCCATGAAGGCGGGGCTCGGCCTGATCGGGCTGGCGATGGGCTTCTTCGTCCTATCCTGGGGCGCGGCCAACGCCACCTCCGACACGCTGGTCACCCCGGCCTGGCTGATCGTCACGTACTTCCTGCACACCGCCGGGGAGCTCACCATCTCTCCCGTGGGGCTGAGCGCCATCACCAAGCTCGCCCCGGCCAAGCGGGTCGGGCAGATGATGGGGATCTGGTTCGTGGGCGCGGCGCTCGGCAATCTTATCGCAGGGCTGGTCGCGGGTCAGCTGGAGAGCCTGGCACCCTTCGCGCTCTTCCGCACCGTGGCGCTCATCACGGGCGGGGTGGGCATCTTCGCCGTGCTGGTGAGTCCAGCGGTGCGGCGACTGATGGGCGAGGTGCGATGACGTAGCAATGGGTGGGGGACTCCGTGCGGCGGCGCATCGTACGCTTGACCGCCCGGGGGCCCATTCCCTACCGTTGGTCGCCCTCGCGCCCACGGGCACGTGGCCGCGCGCGGGCATGGGAATGGGCGGCTGGCGCCGTCCCGTGCAACGTTTCATTCGATGGAGCAGGAAAGATGCGGACCACCGGAATGGTGAAGTGGTTCAACGACTCGAAGGGCTTCGGGTTCATCTCCCCGGAGGACGGGTCCCGAGATTGCTTCGTGCACTTCTCGGCGATCCAGGCGGACGGCTTCAAGACGCTGGCCGAGGGGGAGAGGGTCGAGTTCGACATCGTTGACGGACCCAAGGGCCCCTCGGCGGAGAACGTGGTCCGGGTCTGACGTCCGGGACTGCCGAGCACGGGAAGGCGCCGCTCCGAAGGATCGGAGCGGCGCCTTTCTCGTTCCCCGGCGAAGCCCGCCGGGCTACCCGGACCGGAGGGGACCGGCGAAGAAGGCGGCCCCGTGCCAGCTGTCCCGGGCAGCGCGCTCCAGCCCCCCCGCGCGCAGCAAGCCCAGCGCGGTGAGGGTGGTATCGAAGACCGGGGTGTCGGGCGTGAGCTCCCCGCGTGAGGCCGCGTCCCGGAACTCGTTGCGGCTCATCCGCCTGATGCGACCGACCTCATCCCGGAAGTAGACCGGTGCATGGTCGAGGACGCGGCACCCCAGCCGGGCCTCCTCGGCCTTCAGAAGCCGGGTCAGCGCGTCCACGGAGCACCCGGACGGCGGGACGCTGGCCGGGTCCACGGCCACCAGCAGGAAGCGATCCTCCAGCAGGCGGCAGCCGGCGGTGAGCGGGGCGCCGTGGGCGGCCCACCCGTCCAGAAAGGCCTCCACCGCCCCGAGGAGCCGTCTGCCCGCGTCGGCGTCCAGCGGCTCGTGGGCGGCGAACACCCACAGGCGGGCGTCGTCGGGCAGGTCGTCGAACGGGATCCTGGGCATGCTGCGTCTCACACCCCCCGTGCGCTCGGGAGCGGCGGCTCCCCCGCCCCGCTCCTCTCCCCCACCGCCCCGTCGCCGGCGCCGGGAGCGGGGGTCTCCCCGCTCCGCCCCGACGCTGCGGCGCCGCCCGACGGACTGCTCCCCAGCGAAGCCACAGACACGGGCGGTCGCTTGTCGATCAGGATCGCCACCCAGCGCAGGTCGCGGGTGTTCTCCAGGAAGATCTTCACCACCATGGTGAGAGGAACCGAGAGCAGGGCTCCCAGCGGCCCCCAGGTCCACCCCCAGAAGAGCAGCGAGAGCATCACCACCAGGGTCGAGATGCCCAGGCGGCGCCCCATCAGGCTGGGCTCCAGGATCGAGCCGAAGATGGTGTTGATGGCGAAGTAGCCGAGCGCCACCACCAGCGCGTGTCCGACCGTCCCCACCAGGATCAGGCTCAGGGCGATGCCGGGAATGGAGGCGATGATGGACCCCACGGTGGGGATGTAGTTCAGGAAGAAGCCGATGACGCCGAGCAGGACGGGAAAATCCAGTCCCATGAACCACGCCCAGCCGCCGATCGCCAGGCCGGTCATGAGCGAGACCACCGTCTTGATCCCGAGGTACTCCTGCACCTCCTCCATGATCTTCTGGATGCGCTCCTCCCCCCGGATCCCGCTTCCCAGAATGGCCTCCAGCTTGCCCGGGAGCGCGGTCATCTCGGAGAGGATGAACCCCATCACCAGCACCACCAGCACGGCCTGGGCCAGGAGCGAGGCTCCCAACTGGGCCGTGCCGCCCAGGAACTCCAGCACCTGGTCCCGCCCCAGCAGCGTGAGCGGCACGATCTCCTGGGTGCCCTCGCCGAAGAGCTGGATCCCGACGTCCCCCAACGCCTCCTGCAGGTTGCGGGCCCACGCGACCTGGATCTCCTGCAGCCGCATCACGTAGCGGTCCCCCACCTGGCGCAGGTCGGCCAATGCGCGGCTGGCCCCCAGCAGGAGAAGGCTCGCCAGCCCCACCACCATGCCCACTGCCGTCAGGATGGCGAGGGTGGCGGGCACCCGCCGGCACTTGAGGAAGCTGACGACCGGATAGGTGAGAACGGCCAGAAAGAGCGCCAGCGCCGTGGGCACCAGAATCGGGGCGGCGAACTGAAGGCCCCAGACCACGACCACGCCGGAGGCGAGGACCAGCAGGAATCGCGCGCCCGGGTGTCGCTCGCTGCGGTCGTAGATCATGGAGGCGGGAGAGTTGCGGGACGGGTTCACCAATGGTAGGACAATGGGGGATGCCTGACCATACTTCCAAACCCGACATGACCCGTTCGGATCCCCCGGGCGCCATCCCGGAGGACGACGCAGCGCTCCTGTCCCAGTGCCGGGTGGAGACGTTTCGCGCGGGGGGAAAAGGCGGCCAGCACCAGAACACCACCGACAGCGGGGTCCGCCTGGTGCACCGGCCCACCGGAATGCGGGCGGAGAGCCGCACCGAGCGCAGCCAGCTCATGAACCGGCGCCGGGCGCTCGCACGCCTGCGGGAGAAGCTGGATGCCCTGACCCGACGCCCGGCGGAGCGCGTCCCCACAACGCCCCCCCCGGCCTCACGGCGGCGGCGCCTTGAAGAGAAGCGCCGCCGCGCACGCCTCAAGAAGACGCGGCGTCCCCCCGGGCCGGAGGACGATTGAGTTCCTGGCACGCCCTCCCCGTCCAGGCGGTGCTGAGGGAGCTCGATTCGTCGCCCGACGGGCTGAGTGCAGCCGAGGCCGGTCGCCGGCTGACGCGGCACGGCCCCAACGCCCTGGAGGCGACGCCCGCCGCCTCACCCTGGCGGATCCTGGCCGAACAGTTCCGCAGCCTGGTCGTGCTCCTGCTGCTGGCGGCGGCGCTGGTCGCTTTGCTGCTGGGCGACGTGATGGAGTCCGTGGCCATCGGCGTGGTGTTGATGCTGAACGCCGGCATCGGCTTCGCTGTGGAACTCCGCGCCCGTCGGGCCATGGAGGCGCTGCTCGAGTACGCGGCGCCCACGGCGAACGTCCTGCGGGAGGGCGCCGCCGTGAGCGTGCCCGCCGCGGAACTCGTCCCGGGCGACGTGGTGCTGGTGGAGGCGGGGGACGCGGTGCCGGCGGACGCGCGCCTGCTCGAAGCCTGGGACCTGCGGGTCACCGAGGCGGCCCTGACCGGGGAGTTCGTTCCGGTCCTCAAAGCCATCGATCCCGTCCCCGAGGATGCGGTGCCGGCGGACCGGACTTCGGTCCTTTTCATGGGTACGGGTGTGGCCGCCGGGCGCGGCACCGCGGTGGTGGTCGGTACCGGGGTGGAGACGGAGCTCGGCCGCATCGGTGCGCTGGTTGCGGGCGTCGAGGCGCGCCGGACGCCGCTGGAGCGTCGGCTGGACGCCCTGGGGCGTCGCCTGGTCTGGTTCACCCTGGGGGTGGCGCTGCTGGTTGGGGGTGTGGGCGTGCTGCAGGGTCTTCCCCTCCGCGTCATGGTAGAGACGGCGCTGGCGCTGGCGGTGGCCGCAGTGCCGGAGGGGCTGCCCGCCGTGGCCACCATCACCCTCGCCGTGGGGCTGAGCCGGATGGCACGCCGGCACGCCCTGGTGCGGCGGCTGGTGGCGGTGGAATCGCTGGGGAGCACCACGGTGGTCTGCACCGACAAGACCGGGACGCTTACCTCGGGCGAGATGACGGTCACCCGCATCGCGGCCCCGGGGTGGGAAGTCGAGGTCACGGGGGTGGGCTTCGACCCCGCGGGAGAGATCCGCCGCGGTGGCGCACCCGTCACGCCGCGAGCCGACACGCCGCTCGGGCAATTCCTGCGTACCACCGCGCTCTGCAGCGAGGCCACCCTCGACCCGGAGCGGGGTCTGGTGCGCGGAGACCCGACGGACGCCGCACTGCTGGTGCTGGCGGCCAAGGGTGGCTTCGGGGAGGGGTCTGGGGCCGAGGCACCACCCGAGGTCGAGAAGGTCCCCTTCCTGTCCGAACGCCCGCTTACGGCCTCGCTCAGGCGGGAGGCGGACGGGCGCACCTCGGTCCACGTGAAGGGGGCGCCCGCCGAGGTCGTCGCGCGCTGCGCCGCTCGGCTGGACGCGGAGGGTGGAGAAGCCGTGCTGGGCGCGGCGGAGCGGCGCGAGATCGAGGCCCTCAACGATGCGCTCTCCCGGGAGGGCCTCCGCGTGATCGCGCTGGCACGGGCCTCCGAAGCGGGCTCCGACCCGCTCCGGGAGCTCACCTTCCTGGGCTATGCCGGGATCACGGACCCGCCCGCGTCCGGGGTGGCGGAGACCATCGAGGGACTGCGCCGGGCCGGAATCCGCACCGTCATGATCACCGGAGACCAGCCTGCCACCGCCGGCGCCATCGCCCGGGCCCTGGGGATGATCGAGGAGGGCAGCCGCGTGGTGGAGGGGCGCGAACTCACCGGACTCCCGCGCGAGGCGCTGGAGGCCGTGGTGGCGGAGGCGGGGGCCTTCGCCCGCGCCACGCCCGCCAACAAGCTGGACATCGTTGCCGCCCTTCAGGCGCGGGGGGAGGTGGTGGCCATGCTGGGGGACGGCGTCAACGACGCGCCCGCCCTCAAGCGCGCGGACGTGGGGGTGGCGATGGGGGGGCGGGGCACGGATGCGGCCCGTGAGACCGCGGCGGTGGTGCTCCAGGACGACCGCTTCCCCACCATCGCCCGCGCGGTGGAGGAGGGGCGGGTCATCTTCGACAATATCCGCAAATTCGTCTTCTACCTCTTCTCCTGCAACGTGGCGGAGGTCCTGGTCCTGCTGGTTGCCGGCGTGGCGGGACTCCCCCTGCCCCTCCTCCCCCTGCAGATCCTCTGGCTCAACCTGGTGACGGACACCTTCCCCGCCCTCGCGCTGGCCATGGAACCGGGCGAGGAGGGCATCATGGCGCGGCCTCCGAGAGCGCCCGACGCCGGTATCCTGTCCCGACGCTTCGTGCGTGCGCTCTTCTTCTACGCCGGCCTCATCACCCTCGTGACCCTGGCGGTCTACCTCTGGGCCCTGCAGACACGGGGAGCGGCGCATGCGAACGCCGCCGCCTTCATGACACTGGCCCTGGCGCAGATCTTCCACCTTGGGAACGCCCGCTCGCACGACGCGGTGCTCTCACGCAAGCGGGCGATGGCCAACCCCTGGGCGCTGGCGTCCCTGCCCCTGGTGGTGGGACTCCAGGTGGCCGCCGTTCACACGCCCGCGCTGCAGCGCATCCTCGGCACCGCGCCCCTCACGCCCACCGAATGGGGCGTGGTCACCGCCGCGGCGCTCGTCCCCGCCGTGACGGGGCAGGCGCTGCGCTGGACGCGCGCGCATCACAGTGGGCCCGGCAGGACTTGAACCTGCGACCGTTGGATTATGAGTCCACCGCTCTGACCACTGAGCTACGGGCCCGGATGACGCAAACATAGGGCCGTGGCCCCGCCCACGTCACCCGGGCCCGCGACCCCGCTCAGTACCGGAGCCGGACGGCGAGTCCCTCCCCGGTCCGGTCGAGACGTTCGGCCGCCGGCCCTTCCAGCACCTCGATCTCCGCGTTCTGGTCCAGGGCCGCCTGCACCAACTGCTCCGTCAGCCGGGATTCCCGGGCATGCAGGTTGCCGGAGATGAGCAGGAGTTCGGCGCGCTGCTCCCGCAGCATCTTGCGGGTATCGCGCGTACCTGTACGCCCGCGCCCGTCCGGACGCACCTCGGCGAGCACCTCCTCCAGCAGCCCCTCCTGGAGCTTCCGGGTGAGTGCCGAAACCGCGTCCCGCACCAGGGGCTCCATTCGCGACAACTCCATGTCCAGCGCGAGACCGGGCGCCACGGCGGTCCTGGCTGCCAGCGGCCCATCCACCAGACGGTTCAGGCGAGCGGTGGTCTCGCCCGGACCGCCCAGCAGCAGCAGCCCGTCCCTCCCCGCCTCGGCCGTGGCGCGTTCGACGGCCTCGTGATGCAGCCGCTCCGCCTCCACCTCCAGGAACCGCTGCGCCAGGTCCCTGCCGGTCGCGCCCCGCACACCCGTGCTGCGTGCGGCCCGCTTGGCCATCGCGCTCTCGCTCACGTCGCCGACGTCCGCGAACGCCACCAGGCCCGGGGTCTCCTCCAGAGCGCCTTCCCGGAAGCGGAGCACGCGCGCGTGCCGGCGGTCCGCCACCACCACCACGGCGGGGCGCAGGTGGCGCATCCCCCCGAAGTAGGGCGCGACGTGGGGACCTGCCTCCCAGAGGACCAGGTCCGGGACCGGAAAGGGGACCTCCTCCGAATGCTGCAGGGAGGCCGCGGTGGCGAACGCCACATAACCGCACCCAGGCAGGAAGCCGTCGGCGGGCAGGGTGGCCTCGACGTGCTCGAGGGCACGGTCGAAGGCGGTTACGGCAGACGCACCCTCCCCGAGCCCCTGCCGGACCTCCCGGCATGTCCGCTGCAGGCGGGTGCGCCAGGCACTGCGCAGCGCGGGGTCGTGCTGGTCGGTGTTCAGGTAGACGGAGAGAACCGGTTCGTCCTGCAGTTCGCGGTGAAGCCGCGCGAGGCGTTCGCGACTGAGCATGAAACCTCCCGACCCGTGGGTCCGGCGCCCGTTGCGCCGCCGGAGTTGCGCATGGAGGGTCGTCCCTTCACATGAATCTCCCCACTTTGCCGTGCTTTGCAAGCCCCGGCCCCCGGGGTAGCTTCGGGGTCATGCGCGTACTCATCGTGGGTGCCGGCGAAGTGGGGTTCCACCTGGCGGAGCGCCTGTCCCAGGAGGGTCAGGACGTGGTCCTCCTGGAGCAGGATCCGGAGCGGGCGGACTTCGCCTCCAAGCAGCTCGACGTCCTGACCCTGGCCGGAAACGGCGCTTCGCTCCCCGTGCTGGAAAAGGCCGGGGTGAAAGGTGCTCGCATACTGCTGGCGGTCACCTCACAGGACGAGGTGAATCTGATCTCGTGTCTGGCCGCCTCCCGCATGGGGGTCGAATTCACGGTGGCGCGCGTCTCCAACCCGGAGTACTTCCAGCGGGGCTCGGTCCTCTCGGGGGACCAGATGGGAATCGACCTGCTCATCAATCCGGAGCGAGAGTGCGCGTGGGAGACCTTCCAGCTGCTGCAGGCCGCCGCCGCGACCGACGTGGCGCAGTTCGCCCAGGGGCGAGTCGAACTGCTCGGGGTACGGGTGAAGGAGGGCGCCCCCGTGGCCGGCCGCACGCTGGCGGAGGTCGGCGTCGAACTCAAGGACCTGCACTACAACACGGTGGCCATCCGCCGGGGGGACAGGACCATCATCCCTCGCGGCGCGGACCGGGTCCTGGTGGGCGACCAGATCTACGTGCTCGCGCCCACCGAGGAGGTCGGCCGCATCCATCAGCTGGCGGGGCACGAGGACTTCGAGCTGCGTCGGGTGATGATCGCCGGGGGGAGCGAAGAGGGGGCCTACCTGGCCGAAATGCTCGAGCAGAACGGCATCGAGTGCACGATCCTGGATCATGATCGGCGCCGGTGCCTGGAGCTGGCCGAGCGGCTTCCGCGCTCCCTGGTTCTCCACGCCGACGCCACCGATCTGGAGCTGCTGGAGATGGAGGGCGTAGCCGGGATCGACGGCTTCGTGGCCTGTACCGGTCAGGACGAGACCAACATGCTCGCCTCGCTGCTGGCCAAGTCGGTGGGGGCGCGCAAGGTGGTGAGCCTGGTGCATCGCTTCGCCTACCTGTCCATCGTCGCCAAGGTGGGCATCGACGCGGCCGTCTCGCCCCGCATGTCCACGGTCAACGCCATTCTGCGCTACGTGCGCCGAGGTCGCGTGCTGACAGTGGCCGCGCTGCAGGGCATCGATGCGGAGGCCATCGAGTTCAGCGTCGGACCGGGAGCCCCCATCGTCGGGCGCCCGCTGCACGAGGTCCAGATTCCGGCCGGCGCCTTCATCGGCACGATCCTGCGGGGCGAGGAGATCATCCTTCCGCGCGGGGGCGACTGCATCCAGGCCGGTGACGAGGTCATAGTCTTCACCCTCCCCGAGGCGATCTCCCGCGTGGAACGCCTCTTCGCCGAGTAGCGCCAGGAAGCCGGTGTCACTCCGTCGCGTCCTGGGCGTGGTCGGCCTCATGGAGATCTTCTTCGGGATCGCCATGGCGGCGCCGCTGGCGGTATCGCTCATCTACCGGGACGGCGACGCCCTGGCGTTCCTGGGCGCCATGGTCCTCACGATCGCAGCGGGCGGCGCGCTCTCGCGCCTGGCTCGCGGCGACAGCGAGATCACCACGCGCGAGGGCTTCGCCATCGTCACTCTCGGCTGGACGGGCGCGGCCGCCTTCGGTGCACTCCCGTATCTGTTCACCGGTACCGCGGGTGGATTCTGGCGCGCCCTCTTCGAGTCCATGTCCGGGCTCACCACCACCGGTGCGACCATCTTCTCCGACATCGAGGCGCTGCCGCGCGGCATCCTCTTCTGGCGCTCCCTCACCCACTGGATCGGGGGGATGGGAATCATCGTCCTGGCCATCGCCGTGCTTCCCTACCTCGGCGTGGGCGGGATGCAGCTCTTCCGGGCCGAAGTGCCCGGTCCCACGCCCGAGCGGCTCCGTCCCCGGATCGCGCAGACAGCCAAGCTGCTCTGGCTGGTGTACCTGGGCATGACGCTCGCACAGTCCCTGCTCTACCGGCTGGGCGGCCTGGACTGGTTCGACGCCATCACCCACACCTTCGCCACGCTGGCCACGGGCGGCTTCAGCACCCGCAACGACTCCCTGGCCGCCTTCCCCTCCCCATTCGTCCAGTACGTCACCATCCTGTTCATGTATCTGGCGGGGATCAACTTCGCCCTCCACTTCCGGGCCCTGACCGGACGCCTGGAGTACTTCCGGGACCAGGAGTGGCGCTTCCTGACCGGGATCATCCTCGGCTCCGGACTGGTGCTGGCCGGGGTGAACCTGGTCGGCGGCGCGCACCCGCTCACGACGGGGGGTGTCGAGGAAGCAGTCCGGACCGGGCTCTTCCAGAGTACTTCGATCACCACCACCACCGGCTTCGTCTCGGCCGACTACGAGGCCTGGCTGCCCGCGGGCCAGGTAATTCTGCTGGCGCTCATGTTCGTGGGCGGCATGGCGGGCTCCACCGGCGGGGGGATCAAGGCGGTCCGGGTGCTGCTCCTGCTCAAGCACGGCTGGCTCGAGGTGCGCAAGCACCTGCACCCGCGCGCAATCTTCCTCACGCGCGTGGGCCGCCAGACGGTGGGCGAGGGGGTCATGGCCAACATCATCGGCTTCGTCCTCCTCTACCTCCTGCTGCTGCTCGCCGGTATCCTGGTGCTGGGGTTCATGGGCATGGACCTGCTGACCGCCCTCGGAGCGAGCGCCGCCACCGTGGGAAACATCGGGCCCGGATGGGGCGCCGTGGGAGCGACCGACCACTACGGGTGGATGGAAGCCCCCGCCCTCGCCGTGCTCACCTTCCTGATGCTGGTGGGTCGTCTGGAGATCTACACCGTCCTGCTGCTGCTGCTGCCGGAGACCTGGCGTCGGCGGCGGCCCCGGAGCGTACGAACATGAACGCAAAAGCACCGCCGCCCCACGTCGCGCACGTGCACGAGCACCTCGAGCGCCTCGAAAGCGGAATGTCCATCACCACCGACGAGGCGAGCGTCTTCCTGGGCGCCGAGAACGACACCCACTTCTGGGAGGTGGTGGGGTTACGCCTCCGGGGCGTACCCTCGGTGGTGCTCGCCGCGCTCCGTTTTCAGCGGCACGACCACCCGGGGGAGCCCTACGCGCGGGAGTCCCTCGCCACCTACCTCTCCTCGCCCCCCGCCCCGCTCGCCACCGACCTGGGGGCAGCTCGACCGGGTGAGATTTCGGGCTATCTCCCGCGCTGGACTGAGACCATCCCCAACTTCCTGGCCCGCATGCGGGCGGGCGTGGACACCGACGCCGTGCACCTCTCGCCCGGCATGGTGGAGGCCGCCTTCGATTTCCGGACCGGCAACCCGTTCAGCGTGGACGTCATCCGGCGCTCGGTGGGGCCGATGACGCCCCACGTGCTACGCACCGCCGACGGGCACGTCCTGTACGGACTCGCTCACCCGGGCGCGCACCACGGCGGGGCCTTCCTGGCGCTCACCCACGCCCACCAGTTCACGCCCGGCGGCAAGATCTCGGTTCCGCCCCTCATGGTGCGGCGCGACTGGCTGGTCGCCTTCCTGCCGCTCGCCCACGAGCGCACCCGCCTGGCGGCCTCCAACTGGGCGCCCTTCCTGCCGGCCACCGCGAACAGCCGGCACATCCTGCACATCTGACGGCGCCGCCCGGCCCGACCGCGGTCGGGCACCCCGGCTAACGCGTGCCGAAGAGCCGGTCGCCGGCGTCCCCCAGTCCGGGCAGAATGTAGCCCCTCTCGTTGAGTTCCCGGTCCAGGGCGGCGGCATGCACCGCCACGTCCGGGTGGTCCTCCTCCAGCCGGCGTACCCCCTCGGGTGCGGCCACCAGACAGAGCAGCATCAGGCTCCGGGCGCCGTGCGACTTGAGCAGCCTGAGGGCGGCCGAGGCCGAGCCGCCCGTGGCCAGCATCGGGTCCAGGACCAGGAAGAGCCGCTCGGACGGCGAGGGCGGGATCTTCACGTAGTACTCCACCGGCTCCAGCGTCTCCTCGTTGCGGTAGAGCCCCACGTGTCCCACGCGCGCGCCCGGGATCAGGGCGCACGCCCCGGGCACCATTCCCAGCCCCGCCCGCAGGATGGGAACCAGCACCGGCTTCTTCCCCCGGATCCGTCGCGCGGTCGTGGCCTCCATGGGGGTGCGGATCCGGACCTCCTCGGTCTCGAGCCCGCGGGTCGCTTCGCAGATCAGCAGCGTCGTGATCTCGCTCGCGAGCGCCTGCATGTCGCGCAACGGGGTGGCCTGGTCGCGCAGGTGCGAGAGCTTGTGCTGGATGAGCGGGTGGTCGGCCAGATGGAAGCGGGGGTGAGTCACCCCCGCCGGCCGCGCCGCGCCGCTCATCGCTTGATCCGCTCCCCCCGGTCCTCCACACGGAAGATCCAGGCCGCCATGCGCCCGGGCCGGATGCGGCCCGTCTCGTCCCCGAACTCGTGATCCGCCATCGAGCCCATGTTCAGCCCGGGGCGCTCCGCGATCTCACGGTGCACAGCCCCGACCCGCTCCCGCCACCGCACCCAGTTGGCCGGACGCAGATCCACCCAGCCCGAATCGACCACGCGCGGGTCGTCCGGCGCCTGCCCCTCGTCGGGTGGCACCTTCACCCGGGCCCCCCGCAGCACCCGGTCCCCGGCCGGGAGCAGCACGGGCAGCCCGATCGAGAGGATGCGTTGCCGGAAGTCGGCGTCCTCCCGCACCAGGGCCTCCGCCCGTACCGCGGTCTCGTCCGGATCGAGGTCGGCGGCAGCCGCCCGCGTCCCGTACAGGCGCTCCAGGATGGACGCCTCGAAAAGGAGCTTGGAGAGGCGGGGGGGGCCCAGCATCTCGTAGGCCACCGAGCGCACCCCGTGCTCGGCCTCCAGCGCGTCCATGAAGGCGAGCGCACGCCCCCGCAGCGCACCGGCCCGGTAGGTGGGGCCCAGGGTGGCGCCGTCGAGCGCCGCCACCACGTCCTTGCCGGTGGGATGCGCCAGGATCTCGCGCAGCACCGTGTCCGCGATCTCCTCGGGCGTCAGGAACTCCATGAGGCCCAGTGCCGTCAGGGTCTCGAACTCCCCGGGGGAGAACAGGCCGTTCTCTCCCGCGTCCAGGAAGACCCCCTCGAGGGGCGTGTCCAGCTGTTCGAAGCCATGCTCGCCGTCGAAGGCCTCCGCCAGCGGCAGCGGGGTGGTGGCATCGGAGCGGAGGATGGGACGCCCCCCCTGACGCACGGGTCCGTATCCGATGGACTTCCACGAGATGGCGGCGGTGGGCTTGACCTCCTTCACGGAGGGTGCGCCCGGGGTGCGAGCCATCAGATAGAGGAGCAGCGTGTGCGCCCCCGCCAGCGAGGCCTTGGCCAGCAGCACCCGCGAGGGCCGCTCCTCGGAGTGGGTGAAGGGAATGTTGAGCCCCATCCCCCCGGTGCCGGCCGTTCCGACCTTGACGTACATCTGCGTTCCCGCCCGCTTCATCCCTTCCAGGGCGATCTGCACGTGCCGGATCAGCTGCGGCAGGTAGAGGTTGGCCAGGTGCCGCTCGACGTCCTCGCTGTCGGCTCCCCCCGCCTCGGCCCGGGCCCGGAGATGGGCGGCGGAGCGGAAGGCGTTCTGGTAGGCCATGGCTCCGGCGGTGTTGATGCAGTCCACCACCACGTCCGGGCGGACGTCGGCCAGCAGCGCCCCCAGCGCCGAGCGCTCCAGGACCGCCGGGGTCAGCTCCCCGAAGACGTCGTCCACCAGGGCCCGGCGATCCGCATCGTCGTGATGGATCTCCTCCCGCGTGCGCAGACGCATCGCATCGGGCACGAAGAGATCGCCCCAGTGGCCCCCGATGCGGTCCTCCAGCCCGGGATACTCCCGGGAGAGCTCCGCCCGTGCTTCCGTCACCTCGTGCTCGCGCAGCGAGGTGATCACCACCCGCCGGGGATCGGCTTCGAGCACACGGCGCGTCACCGCCATCCCCACCAGGCCCGCGCCGCCCAGTACCAGCACCGTCCGGTCCTTCAGGTCCATGCCCCCTCCAATCCGGGGCCGGAGGGGCTCACCCCGCCGTCCGCCGGAGCCGGTTGATCTCGTCCGCTTCCAGGTCCCGCCACGCGCCCGGCGCCAACGACCCCAGGCGCACGGGACCGAACCGCTCCCGCCGCAGGCGCAGCACCGGGTGCCCCACCGCCGCCAACATCCGCCGAACCTCCCGCTTTCGCCCCTCCGTCAGGATCAGGCGCACCTCGCCGGGTCCGGCGCCGGAGCTCCGCCACGCGCGCACCGCCCGGGCCGGACCATCCTCCAGCACCACCCCCTCCGTGAGCCTCATGAAGGTAGCCGAATCCGGGGCACCCTTCACCTGTGCATGGTACTCGCGCTCCACCTGAAAGGCGGGGTGCGTGAGGCGGTGCAGCAGGTCGCCGTCGGTGGTCATCAGCAGGAGTCCCTCGGTATCGCGATCCAGGCGGCCCACGTAGCGCAGGGGGTGCAGCGCGGGCGGGAGCAGGTCGTAGACGGTGCGCCCTCCCCCCGGATCCCGGCGCGTGGTCAGGACGCCGGCCGGCTTGTGCAGCAGCACCCAGCGCGCGGGCGGGGCGTGGACCGTCCTCCCATCGACCTCCACCACGTCCCGGTCCGGGTCGATGCGTACCCCGAGTTCGCCCGCGGGCGCCCCGTTCACCCGCACCCGCCCGGCCCGCATGAGCACCTCGGCCTTGCGACGCGACGCCACCCCGGCCCGCGCCAGGAACTTCTGCAGGCGAACCCCTTCCGTGCCCTCGTCCGTGCCCCCCACTGCGGACGCCCGGCTACCCGTCGGGCAGGTCGAGCTGTGCCGCTTCGGCCCCGGCGGCCACGCCCGGCTCCGCGCCGCCGTCCTCCTGCTCCCCTTCCGGAAGGAGCGGCACCCGCTCGCGCAGCACCACGGGCAGCTCCTCGGGACGCGGCAGGTCGTCCAGCGAGCCGAAGCCGAAGTGCTCCAGAAAGCGCGCGCTGGTTCCGTACAGGAGCGGTCGCCCGAGCCCCTCGGCCCGCCCCACCACGTCCACCAGCCCCCGATCCTGCAGCGAGCGGATGACACCCGCCGACCCCACGCCCCGGATGTACTCCACTTCCACGCGCCCGATGGGCTGGCGGTAGGCGATGATGGCCAGCGTCTCCAGAGCCGGCCCGGAGAGGCGCGAGGGGCGCGGCACCGTGTCGAAGCGCTCCAGGTAGGAGGAGAACTCGGGGCGGGTCAGAATCTGGTAGCCCTCGGCCACCTCGACGATCTGGAAGCTGCGCTCGGTCTCGTCGTAGAACACGCGCAGCTCGCGCACCGCCTCCTCCACCCGGTCCTCGTCCAGGCTCTCGTCGGCACGGGCGATCTCCTCCGCCTTGAGGGGCGCGTCCGAGGCGAACAGGACCGCCTCCACGATCTGGCTGGCGTTCACGGGCTCTCCTGCGTGGTCGTTTCGGGCCGGTCCCCGCCGGCATCGTCCGTGGCCTCCGCGGCATCGTCGGTGGCCCCCGCGGACTCGTCCGCGGCACCCTCGGTCTCGGGATCGCGCCGGTAGATCCAGAGCTCCGAGAAGGGGTTCACCTGGCGCAGATAGACGGCGCGACGGCGCGTGAGTTCCAGCGAAGCCAGGAAGGTCATGACACCGTGCATGCGCGCCTGCAGTCCCTCGACACCGCGCAGCAGGCGCGAGAACTCCACGCGGGTGGCGCGACCGAGCGCGTCCAGGATGAGCGCCACCTTCGTCTCCATCGCCACCGGCCGCACCCGAACCCGGTGCTCGACGTCGCGGGGATCGGGCATCTCGACCGCCAGCGCCGCCTCCATCACCTCCTCCCAGCCGGTCTCGAGGGGAGTGTCCTCGAGCGTGGGCCGGGGACGCGCCTCCACATACCCCTTGCCGAAACGCCGGCCGCGCTCCGCCTCGGCCGTCTGCAGGCGCGCCGAGATCTCCCGGATCTGCTCGTACTCGAGCAGCCGGCGCACCAGTTCCGCCCGCGGGTCGGCCTCCTCGTCGTCGCCGTAGCGCGGCAGGAGCATCTGCGCCTTGATGCGCACCAGCGTGGCCGCCATCTCCAGGAATTCACCGGCGCTGTCGAGCTGCGTGGCGTGGATCTCCTTGACGGCCCGCAGGAACTGGTCGGTGATGCGCGCGATCGGGATGTCGAAGACGTCGACGTCCTGCACCCGGATCAGGTGCAGCAGCAGGTCGAGCGGTCCCTGGAAGCGGTCGATCTCGACCACCCAGAAGCCCGCCTTCTCGCCGAAGAGCCCGGCGCCGGTCTCCGGAGCCGCCATCAGATCCAGAGGCGCACGAAGGCGTCCGCGATGCCCATGAGCCAGAAGACGGGCGCCAGCGCCACCCGCAGCGCACCGGGCACGACGAAGACCAGGACGAGCAGGAGGGGGATGCCGATCCGCCCCAACGCCGCGTAGCGGGCGCGCCAGCGTGCCGGCAGCAGCTGCGCCAACACGTGCGAGCCGTCCAGGGGCGGGATGGGGAGCAGGTTGAAGAAGGCGAGCAGCAGGTTGATGAAGATTCCGAAGAAGGCCCCCCGCTGCAGCACCTCGGCCAATCCGGCAGGAATCGTCCCACCCAGCGCAGCCGTCCCCGCAGCCACCAGGGTACAGAGCAACGCCAGCAGAAGGTTGGCCACGATCCCCGCCAGCGACACCCGCACGTCCCCCCAGGGGTGCGACCGGAAACGGGCCGGGTTCACGGGTACCGGACGGGCCCATCCGAAGATCATGCCCTCGGTGGCCAGGTAGAGGAAGATGGGGACGATCAGCGAACCCACCGGGTCCAGGTGCGGGATGGGGTTCAGCGTGATCCGGCCCAGCTCGTCGGCGGTGGGGTCCCCCTCCCGACGCGCCTGCCAGGCATGCGCCACTTCGTGCACCACCACCGACATGACGAGGATGGGCACCAGGAGGAGGAAGTCGGGATTCATGGAGGGGGAAAGCTATTCGCGCAGGGAGTGGGCGACCAGACCCGTCCCGGGCGGGGGCGGTCGGGGCGTTGCTCCGGTGCGTCTGCTCGCCTATCTTTCACGGCTTGTCGGACCATCTGGTCCCACATCCCGAACAACCAGCACGCCGATGCCGAACATCAAGAGCGCCACCAAGCGCATGGAACTCAGCCGCAAGTGGGCCGCGGCCAACCGCCGCAAGCGGTCCACCCTGCGCACCGCCATCAAGAAGGTCCGGTCCGCCACGTCGGCCGAGGAGGCACAGGCACGCTTCCGCGAGGCGGTGGCGCTGCTCGACCGCGCGGCCACCCGCCGGCTGGTACATCCCAATCAGGCGGCCCGCATCAAGAGCCGGCTTTCGCAGCACGTCGCCGGGCTCTGACCTGACGCCGGGCCCACTGCCCGGGCCTTTTCGGCCGCCCATGAAGCCGGGCGGCCCCGACGGATGCCGGCTCCGGCCCCGTTCGTCCCCCCGCGCGCGCCGCGGGTAAGCGGGTAGTCAGTCGAGTTCGAAGACCGGCGCACCCCCCACCACCGTCAGTACGGCTCGGCCGGTCAACTCCCAGCCGTGGAACGGGGTGTTCCGCCCCAGGGAGCGGAAGGCGTTCCGGTCCACGGTCCAGCGGCGTGCCGGATCCAGCACGGTGACGTCCGCGGGACTGCCCACACGCAGGGTGCCCCCGGGCAGATTGAAGGCCTGCGCCGGCTGGCAGCTCATGCGCTCCACCATGCGGGAGAGGTCCATCCGGCCGGCGCCCACGAAGTGCGTGAGGATGAGCCCCACGGAAGTCTCCAGCCCGACGATTCCGTTGGGCGCATCGTCGAAGGCGGCCTCCTTCTCGTCGTAGTGATGCGGGGCGTGGTCGGTGGCGATGATGTCGAGCGTCCCATCCAGCACTCCCTCCACCACCGCGTCCCGGTCCGCCGAGGTGCGGAGCGGCGGGTTCATCTTGGCCTCGGTGCGGTAGCCCTCCACGGCCTCGTCGGTGAGGATCAGGTGGTGGGGCGAGGCCTCTGCGGTGACGCGGACGCCGCGGGCCTTGGCCTGGCGGATCATCTCCACACCGAAGCGGGTCGAGACATGCTGCAGATGAATGTGTCCGCCCGTGAACTCGGCCACCAGCAGGTCCCGCACGATGTGGACGTCCTCGCTGGCGTTGGGCTTGCCGCGCAGCCCCAGCCGGGTGGAAACCAGCCCCTCGTTCATCTGCCCACCGCGGGAGAGCCCCAGATCCTCGGGGTGATCGGCGACCGGGATGCCGAAGCCGCGGGCGTACTCCAGCGCCAGGCGCATGAGCCCCGAATCCATGACCGGGTGCCCGTCGTCGGTGATGGCCACCGCCCCCGCCTCCACCATCTCGCCCACGGGAGCCAGCCGGACGCCCTTGAGGCCCAGCGAGATGGCGCCGGTGGGGTGGACGCGGGCGGCCCCGGCACGCCGGCCCTCGGCCAGCACGAAGCCCACCAGCGCAGGAGAGTCCAGCACCGGGTCGGTGTTCGGCATGGCCACCACCGCGGTGAACCCCCCCGCGGCGGCGGCCCGCGCCCCGCTCCGGATGGTCTCCTTGTGCTCCTGACCGGGCTCGCGCAGGTGCACGTGCGGGTCGATCAGGCCCGGGGTGACCACGTGGTCCGCACACGATACCACGCGCGCCCCCTCGGGCGGCTCGAGCGCTCCCCCCACCGCGGCCACGATCCCGTCGGCCAGCAGCACGTCCCGCACCCCGTCCAGGCGCTGCGAGGGGTCCACCACCCGGCCCCCCTTGAGGAACAGCGGTCGCGGCGTCATGCGTCACCTCCCTTCTTGGCCGCCTCGGCCGATTCGGGCGCGCCCCCCGCCAGCAGGTAGAGCACCGCCATGCGCACGGCCACCCCGTTGGTGACCTGGTTCAGAATGACCGAATGGGGCCCGTCCGCCACGTCGGAGTCGATCTCCACGCCCCGGTTCATGGGGCCCGGGTGCAGAACGAGGATGTCGCGCGGGGCGCGCTCCAGACGGGCGCGCGAGACGCCGTAGACGCGGTTGTACTCGCGCAGGGTGGGCACGTACCCCCCCTCCATGCGCTCCAGCTGCAGCCGCAGCACGTTGAGCGCATCGGCCCACTCCACGGCCTCCTCCACCCGCTTGAAGACCTGCACTCCCAGTTCCTCGATCCCCACCGGCAGGAGCGTACGCGGGCCGCAGACCGCCACCTCGGCCCCCAGCTTGAGCAGCCCGTAGATGTTGGAGCGCGCCACGCGCGAGTGCAGCACGTCGCCTACGATGCAGACGCGCAGGCCCTCGATGGCTCCGCGGTGATCGCGGATGGTGAGCATGTCGAGCAGCGCCTGCGTGGGGTGCTCATGACGGCCGTCCCCGGCGTTCACGACGTTGGAGGGGATGCGGTCGGCCAGGAAGCGGGCCGCCCCCGAACTGCCGTGGCGTATCACCACCATGTCGATCCGCATCGCCTCGAGGTTGCGGGCGGTGTCCACCAGCGTCTCGCCCTTCACCACCGAGGACCCGGAGGAGGCGATGTTCACCGTGTCGGCGCTCAGGCGCTTCTCGGCGAACTCGAAGGAGACTCGGGTGCGGGTCGAGGCCTCGAAGAAGAGGTTGACGATGGTCTTGCCCCGCAGCACCGGCACCTTCTTGATGGCGCGCTCGCTGATCTCCTTGAACGGTTCGGCCGTGTCCAGGATGGCCCGGATCTGGTCACCGCTCAGCTCCTCCAGCCCGATCAGGTCCTTGCCCAGAAACGGGGCGCTGGGGGTCACGCTTCCTCCTCGGCTTCGTCCACGAGTTCCACCGCCAGCCGCCCATCCAGCTCCGGCACCCGCACCTCGACGC
Source organism: Longimicrobiales bacterium (assembly GCA_032250975.1). GTDB lineage: Bacteria > Gemmatimonadota > Gemmatimonadetes > Longimicrobiales > Gaopeijiaceae > Gaopeijia. Next base: position 55,323 of record JAVVFC010000001.1, read on the forward strand.
GCCGGCCGCCGACCCACTCCACGTGCCGTCCCACCACGTCCGCCTGCACGGGGATCTCGCGCCCCTCCCGATCCACCAGTACGCAGAGGAGTACGCGCGCCGGGCGCCCGTAGTCCATCAGTTCGTTGAGCGCCGCCCGCACGGTGCGGCCGGTGAAGAGAACGTCGTCCACCACCACCACGGTGGCGCCGTCGATGCCGCCCGGGGGGAGCTCCGTCTCGCCCACCACCGGCCGGGGTCCGACCGTGGCCAGATCGTCGCGGTAGAGGGTGATGTCGAGCGCACCCAACGGGACCTCGACCTGTTCGGCGCTCCGGATCTCGCCGTGGAGGAGGGCGGCGAGGTGGTCACCCCGGCGCCGGATGCCCATCAGCACCAGCCCGGCGGTACCGCCCGTGCGCTCGACCACCTCCCGCGCCATGCGCGCGAGGGCACGACGGACCGCGGTCTCGTCCATGATGGGGGTGACACGCTCGCTGCTCATGACGGTCGGGGGCGGGGGGCGCGGGCGCCGCCCCCGGATCGGAGGCGCCGGGCGTGCGGCCCGCCGCCCGGGTCCGCGGGCGGCCGGGTCCCGAATCTTCGTCGGCCCCTTCCGGGGTGTCAACGCGGCGCGCGGGCAGGCTTTACATCGAGGGGAGTGGGACCCATTCTGACGGGATTTTTTCGACCACTCCCCCTTCGCGACGCCCCCCGCCATGCGAACTCGACGCTCCCGGTGCCTTCCGCTGCTCGCCCTCGCCGGCACGACGCTCCTGCCGGCCCCTCCGGCGCTGCAGGCCCAGGAGGTCCGCGGGGCGCCCGACGTGGTGCTGCGCGGAGTCCCCTTCTCCTTCCACGTGCACGGCCCCGCCGAGGGGGGCGCCGAGGCCGCGTGGTCGGTTTCCGACGCCACGGGGCGCACCCTGGCATCCGGGACCGTTGCGGGGTACGACAGCGTCCAGGTCGCAGACCTGCAGGTGAGCGAACGCGCTCAGCTCCCCCTGCGCGTGACGGTGGGCGCCCACAGCGAATCCCTGTCCCCGACGCTCACCGCGGGCTGGTTCTCCCTCCTCCCTCCCCTGCTGGCGATCCTGCTCGCGCTCCTCTTCCGAGAGGTCGTCACCGCCCTGGTGGCGGGCGTCTGGCTTGGGGCCCTGGCGGTCGCGGGCTTCAACCCCGTGGCGGGGCTGTGGCGCATGATGGACCAGTTCGTGGTCCCGGCGGTGGCGCATCCGGACCACGCGTCCATCCTGGTGTTTTCGCTCCTGCTGGGCGGGATGGTGGGCATCATCTCCCGCAACGGAGGTACGGCCGGAATCGTGGAGGCGGTGGCGCCTATGGCCTCCACGCCCCGGCGGGGCAAGCTGGCGACCTGGCTGGCCGGGATGGCGATCTTCTTCGACGACTACGCCAACACCCTCATCGTGGGCAATACCATGCGGCCCATCACCGACCGGCTGAAGATCTCGCGCGAGAAGCTGGCGTATCTGGTCGACTCCACGGCGGCGCCGGTCGCGGCGCTGGTGCCGGTGAGCACGTGGGTCGGGTACGAGATGAGCCTCATCGCGGACGGCTTCGGGATCGCCGCCCAGCAGGCCGGCTCGCCGGAGGTCGCGGCGGCGTTCACGGCGGTGAGCCCCTTCACGGTCTTCGTGCACACCATTCCCTACCTGTTCTACCCGCTGCTGGCCCTCGCGCTGGTATTTCTGACCTCGGCCACCGGGCGCGACCTGGGCCCGATGGCCTGGGCGGAGGCCCGCGCGGCTTCAGGTCGGGGGCTCTTCCGTCCAGGTGCCCAGCTGGCCAGTGACACCGGATCGGACGAGATGGCGGTCAAGGAGGGGGTCCCGCTGCGCTGGTGGAACGCGGCCCTGCCGGTCCTCACCGTGGTTGTGGTCGTCCTGGGCGGGCTCTACGCCACCGGGCGGGCCGCCGCGGGGGCGGGGGCGCCACTGCGCGACGTCTTCGGGGAGGCTGACCCGTTCAGCACCCTGCTGTGGGGATCGCTGGCGGGGTGCCTGGTGGCGTTCCTGCTCACGCTGGGCCAGCGCATCCTGACACTGCCCGAGGCCATCGAGGGGTGGCTGGGGGGGATGCGCGCCATGATGATCGCCATGATCATCCTCACCCTGGCCTGGTCCCTGGGCAAGGTCACCGAGGAGGTGGGCACCGCCCAGTTCCTGTCCTCGGTCCTGTCCGACCGGGTGGCCCTGGAGCTCCTTCCCGTGCTCGTCTTCCTGACCGCGGCCGCCATGGCGTTCGCGACCGGGACGTCGTGGGGGACGATGGCGATTCTGATCCCGCTGGTCATTCCGCTCACGGTGAGCCTGGGCGGCGCTGTCAACTTCGACGGCGGCAGCCACTATTCGATCCTGCTGGGCGCCATCTCGTCGGTGCTGGCGGGCGCGATTTTCGGCGACCACTGCTCGCCCATCTCCGACACCACCGTTCTCTCGTCCACCGCCTCGGGGTGCGACCACGTGGATCACGTCCGCACCCAGCTGCCCTACGCCCTGCTGGTGGCGGTGCTGGGGATGCTGCTCGGGGACCTCGGGACGGCCTACGGCCTGCCGAACTGGTTGGCCCTGGGCGCGGGTGTGCTCATCCTCTTCCTGGTGCTGCGCCTGTTCGGGAAGGAGGCGGTAGCGACGGCGTCCGCGTCCGGGTGACGTAACGGGTCCATCAGGGGGCGCCCGGATCGTGGGGACGGGGCGGATCACGAGGGTCCGGGGAGCGGAAGGCGCGTCGCGAGAGCGCCTCCAGATAGCGTTCGCCGGGTGGGGCCGCCCCCTCGGCCGTGGCCCAGTCGTAGCTGAAGAGCACCACGCCCGCGGCGCCTGCGCCACGCGCCAGACCGACCATGCGCGCGGCCCCCTCCAGGTCGGTGCGGTAGAGACCCACGCCGGCCCACACCCGCCGGCCCCCGCCGGCGCGGTCGGCCCGGCGGGCGGCCTGCATCAGGTCCGCGAAGCGCGCTTCATCGGGGGTGTACGCCATGGGGGCCACCGCGTCCACCCACCCTCCCGCCAGCCACTCCCCCCAGTCCTGGAACCGGCCGCGCAGCGCGTCCACCGGGTCGGCGAAGACCGCGGCCGTGAGCAGGGGCCTGCCCGGTGCGCGCCGCACCACCTCCCGCACGGCCAGCAGCGTCTCGGTCACCTGCCGCTCGCGCCAGCCGTCCCAGAGGTCGGGGTTTTCCCGGGGCCAGACCGTCACGTCCCCCTCCCTCAGCCGGGCGTCCAGCGAGGCCGCGCGCCCCTCCGGCACGCGCCCGCGCGCATAGGCCCGGAAGGCCTCGAGCGCGGGCCTCGCGTAATCGAACTCGGGCGAGGGGTAGCGGATGTAGTCCAGGTGCACGCCGGCCAGCCCGGGATAGCGGGCGAGCAGGTCCTCCACCACCGCCACCAGCCGGGCGCGCGCGCCGGGGTGGGAGGGGGAGGCGAAGAGGCCCTCCACCCGCTCCCCGTTCCGGACCGCCCACTCGTGCAGCCGTCGGCGGAAGGACTCCCCGGCCGGGTCGGCATGGTAGAGCTCCCCGGCCAGCTCGCGCGGCACCGCCAGCCATTCCGGGTGGGCGTTCGCCAGGTGGTCGGGCGCCTCTGGCAGGGGCGCCAGCCCCCAGACCAGCTGGGCCACCACCCAGGCGTGGACCGCCAGGCCGCGGGCGGCGGCCTCTTCCAGCACCAGGGCCAGCGGATCGAACCCCGGGGCGGCACCGATCAGCTGAGCCGCGGGGGGCTCGAGCGCGGAGCGATAGAAGGCGTCGGCACGGCCCCTCACCTGCACCAGCAGGGTGTTGAGGCCGGCTTCCTGCGTCTCCTGCACCATGCGCCGGATCGCCTGGGGATCGGTGAGGGTGGTCCGTACGACCCAGACGCCGCGCACCTCCTCGGCCGGGGCCGGGGCCGCCACCTCACCGGGCGCGGGTGCGGGCCGCTCGGGGATCGGCCCCCGGTCCACCGTCACCACCGGACCGGGACGCTCCGTCGTGGCCACCCGGGCGCACCCGGCGAGCGCCAGCAGGATCCATGCGAGTGTGGCCCCCGCCACCGTGCGTCGGCCGCGTGCCCGGGAACACGGAGCCAGGGAGCGGGCGCCCATCATCCTCCCCGCCGGGCCCGGAAGAAGGCTCGCAGGAGCGTGCCGCACGGCTCGGCCAGCACGTCGGCGGTGACGGCGCAGCGGTGGTTGAGGCGCGGGTCCTGGAGCAGATTGCCCAGGCTGCCGACCATGCCCGCCTTGGGGTCGCGGGCGCCGTAGACGACGCGCGGCACGCGCGCCAGCACCACGGCGCCCGCGCACATTGCGCACGGCTCCAGCGTCACGTACAGGGTGCACCCCTCCAGCCGATGGTCCCCCTGACCGTGAGCGGCCGCCCGCAGCACCACCGACTCGGCATGCGCCGTCGGATCGCGATCCAGGAAGGTCCGGTTGTGTCCCTCCGCGACCAGGCACCCCTCCCGCACCAGGACGGCCCCGACCGGCACCTCGCCGCGGATCCAGGCCAGCCGGGCCTGCTCGATTGCGCGGGCCATCCACATGCGGTCGCGCTCCAGGGCGGGTTCGGCCTGCAGGGACGGGGCGGCCGGGGGCGGAGCCATCGGGACGGCGGGCCGGGTCACGGGCGATGCGGACGTGCGCCCGCGGGGATCAATGCGCGGTCACGCTCGCCGGCGCCGGGGCCCGGTCCATCAGCCGGAAGATGCCCTTCACCCGTCCCATCACCGGGAGTCGCTGCGGGTCCTCCACCAGCATCGGGGGCTCCGCGCCGCGCAGCGACTGCAGGTAGACACCCTGACCGTTGCGCGTGAAGCGGTGGAACCC
>JAVVFC010000200.1:0-5089 GCA_032250975.1 Longimicrobiales bacterium
TGGCGCTGCTCCGCCTCGAGCGCATCGAGCACAACATCTACCGGGGCGAGAACCGCGACATCGGCACCGGCCGCATCTACGGCGGGCAGGTGCTGGCCCAGGCGCTGGTCGCCGCCCAGAACACCGTGGACGCCGACCGCCCCGTCCACTCCATGCACGGCTACTTCATCCTGGCCGGCGACCTCGACGTCCCGGTCGTCTACTTCGTGGACCGCCTGCGCGACGGGGGCTCCTTCACCACGCGCCGCGTCACCGCCATCCAGCACGGACGCGCCATCTTCAATCTCTCCGCCTCCTTCCACGCCCCCGAGACCGGGCTGGAGCACCAGGTGGACCCCCCGGCGGCTCCGGACCCCGAGCCCCTGCTGAGCGAGCTCGAGCTCATCCGCGCGGGTGCGGACGCACTGCCCGACGACCTCCGCTCCCTGCTCACCCAGGACCGCCCCCTCGACATCCGTCCGGTGGACGAGACGGGGCCCTACGACCGGACCCCGCGCCCGCCCCGACGCCGCTACTGGGTACGGTCGGCGGGTCCACTGGGCGACGACCCCGCCCACCACCGCGCCGTGCTCGCCTACGCATCGGATTACGGCCTGATCGTCACCGGCCTCCGCCCGCACGGCCGCACCGTGCGCGACCCCGACATGATGGTGGCCAGCCTCGACCACTCGATCTGGTTCCACCGCCCCTTCCGGGCGGACGAGTGGCTGCTCTACGACGTGGAGAGCCCCGTCGCCTGCGGCGGGCGCGGCTTCGCGCGCGGCACCTACTTCGCCCGCGACGGGCGGGTGGTGGCCAGCGTCGCCCAGGAGGGGCTGCTCAGGGTGCGGACGCGGTAGGGTCCTGCCCCCGCCCCCTCAAGCCCGCACCCTCAGCCCCCGCCCCCCAGCAGCGGGCGCACCTCGTGCAGCCAGTCCTTCCAGACCAGGATGCGCCCCGTGTCCTCGCCCTCCTCCACCGCCAGCACGAAGCCCTCCGGGAGCACGTCGTAGGTCGCGGTCATGGACGCGACGTCCCCGAACATGCGGGCCTCGAAGAGGGGCTCACGGGCGACGACCTCGGCGAAGGCCCCGCCCGCGTCGTACCGCAGCCGCGCCACCGAGAGACCCGTGGCGGTGCGAAAGTAGAGCCGGACGCCATCGGGATCCCAGACGGGCTGACCTCCCGACGCCTCGGAGACGCGGGTCAGGGAGCCGGGACCGGGGAATGGGCGCACGTACACCTCAGCGCGCCCCGACGCGGTGGAGACGAAAGCCACCCAACGCCCGTCGGGCGAGAAGCGTGGCGCGAACTCGGTGCCCCCGCCGACCCCGAGGAAGGGACGCGACCCTCCGGTGTCCATATCCAGCACCGCCAGCTGCGTCCGCAGGTCGTTGTCGTCGTCCACCGGCTGCGCCACGATCCCCCACCGTCCGTCGGGGGAGACCTCGATGCTCCGGAACCCGGGCAGGGCGCCCGGGACGTACCGTTCGGTCACCGCCCCGGGGCGGACCGAACGCCGCAGCAGCTCCACGCGGAAGCCGCCGCCGGCGTCGGCCGTGTCCGGCGCGGTGGGATCGCGGCGCACCGGGGAGGGCACGGCCACCTCGGACGGACCCGACCAGGACCCCAGGTATTCGGAGAAGTTCGTGGCGCGATCGCCGATGTCCACCCGCAGCGCGGTGTTGAGGCGCAGGTCCAGGAACCAGTCGTTGTGGCGGCGGGTCATCCCGGACTCGACGTAGAGCACGGCGCGGTCTGGCGACAGACGCGGATGAAAGTGGAGGGCTCCCTCCAGGGGGAGCGCCCGGACCACGTCGCCCCGATCGTTCACCACAACGGGCGTAAACAGGGTGGGCGCCACGATCATGGCCAGGGTGCCGTCGTGCGCCAGCACCGCGTCGTAGAGCCGCTCAGGAGCGCCCGGCACCGCCGCCGGCACGCCCACCGTCCGCAGGGCCGCGGCGTCCCACCCCACCGCCATCAGCCGGCCGGAAAGCTCGCGGAAGAGGAGCACGTCGCCGCTGACGCCGACGACGCCATTCCACACCAACAGTTCCGCACCCCCGAGGTCCACGGCCCGCCAGGTGTCGGTGGTCAGGTCGAAGACGCCCAGCGTGGTGGCGTCGTCCTGCCCCCCCATGAAATAGACGAAGAGCGCGGCCTCGCCCCCGGGCAATCCGTACGGCTCGTGGTGCATCTCGGAATCCGGGATCCCGGGCGCGCGCTCGACCAGGGTGCGGTCTCCGAGCGTGGCCGACATCAGGCCCGGAAAGTCGCCGTCGAACCAGAGCATGCCCAGCAGGATCTCGTCGTCCCCGTTCCATGAGAGCCCCATGGGCGGATTGCGGGTGCGTACCCAGTCGGTGGTCGCGCCCCCGCTCACCGCCACGCGCTGGACCGCGCTGTCGGCCGAGGTGCCGTAGGCCAGCCAGCGCCCGTCGGGCGAGACGGCGTGGAAGAGCGCGTCCTCGGACCTCGGGACGGGGCGCGCGCGCTGGCTGCCGAAGTCCCGCACGAACAGGGTCCGGCGCCCGTCCAGGAGGCGCTGGTAGGCCAGCACCCGCCCATCGTTCGATATCGAGAGCGCCCGCCCTTCGGCGGTGGCCAGCACCCGGTCCTCGAGCGCGAAGCGAAGCGGCCGGGGGGCGTCGCCGCCCGCGCGCGACGGATTCCGCCCCGGCGCCAGGGTGGCCGCCAGCGCCACCGCCACCGCGGCGGCCGCCACCCCCCAGGGGAGCCATCCCCGCCCGCCGCCCCCCGGTCGGCCGGGGCCGGTGGCCGGGCGAGCGCCCGTCGCACCCGTTGGCGGAGGGGCCCAGTTTTCGTCCGCGAGCGCGCGCGCGAAGGCGGCGACGCCCTCGAAGCGGTCGGCGGGCAGCTTCTGGAGTGCGCGGTGGATGGCCGCGTCGACGTGCGGGGGCACCGAGGGCCGCTCCGCCGTCACCGACGGCGGCCCCTGGGTCAGGATCCGCCCGAGCACCGCCTGGGCCGAGCTTCCCGTAAAGGGGGGGTCGCCCACCAACATCTCGAAAAGCACGCACGCCAGCGAATAGACGTCGCTGCGGGCGTCCGGGTCCCGGTCCGCGGTCGCCTGCTCGGGACTCATGTAGTAGGGCGTTCCCAGGCTCAGCCCGGTCTCGGTCAGGCGTCCGCCCCCCGCCGCGCTCACCGCCAGCGCGATTCCGAAGTCGGCTATGAGCGGCTCGCCACCCTGCATCAGGAGGTTGGCGGGCTTGATGTCCCGATGGACGATGCCCCGGGCGTGCGCCGCCTGGAGCGCCCCCGCGACCTTGACCGCGATCCCGACCGCCTCGGCCACCGGCAGCTGCCGTTCGCGGTCCAGCCGGCCGCGGAGAGACTCCCCCTCCACGTAGGGCATCACGTAGTACAGGAAGCCGTCCGCCTCGCCCGAATCGAAGAGGGGCAGGATGTGCGGGTGCTGCAGGTTGGCCGTCGTGCGGATCTCGGCCAGGAAGCGCTCGCCGCCGACCACCGCCGCCAGCTCCGGTTTGAGCACCTTGATCGCGACCTTGCGGTCGTGCTTCAGGTCGTCCGCCAGGTAGACGGTCGCCATCCCGCCCTCGCCGAGCTTCCTGGCGATGGCATAGCGGTCCGCCAGGGCGGCCGCGAGTCGGGAGGGGACGTCGGGCATCGCGCGAATATGGGGTCGGGTCGCGCGCCGGGCCAGCACGACGGTGAGCGCGAATGCGACCACGCGCCATCCCAGGACACGCGCCCGGAGGGTCCGGCGGGGCATGCCAGCGCGGGCCGCGTGCCCCGGTGCGAACGGCGTGAGACCATGCGGCACCCGGTTGTTGGACCCAGTGCCTTGCGCCGAGTCTCTCCGACCTCTGCCCGGGTCCCCAGCTCTGCCCGTGTCGAGGGGCGAATGCCCCGAGCCGGAGGCCCGGTTGTCCGGAACGACCCCAACCTTGTTTGCGCCGTGGGAGTGCGCCGCCGTAGAATCGTCCGCGTGGTGGCACCACCGCGAAGTCTGGAACTACGACGAGCCGGCATCGACCGCCGGCGACCAACGGTGCACGCGGTACCCTGGCTGGCCTACTTCGGCCGCCGCTCACTCTCACCCGGAGCCCCACGACCATGAACCGCATCCTCCACCTGACTCTTCTCACTGTCACGCTGGTCGCCTGCGAGACCCCTGAAACGGCCTCCGTCGAGCAGGCGTCGACAGCCGTCACCGACGACGCCAGCGATGCCAACCGTGCGATCGTTCAGCAGGCCTACGCTGACTTCGCCACCGGCGACGTCGACGCCTTCCTTTCCGTTCTCGATCCAGAGGTCACATGGACAGACGCCGAGGGCTATCCGTACGCCGGTACGTACGTCGGCCCCGACGCCCTGTTGGAGGGCCTGATCGCGCGCATCGGCGCGGAGTGGGACGGCTACACGGTGGTCGCTGATACCTACCTCGCCGACGGCGACCGCGTCGTCGCGCTCGGCACCTACAGCGGCACATACAAGGCGACAGGCCGCAGCGTGAAGGCGCCGTTCGCTCACGTGTGGCAGTTCGTAGATGGCAAGGTCGTCAGCTTTCGCCAGTACACCGACGGCCCGCCGTGGGAGCGCGCCACCACGCCTTAGGCCGCGGCCGCCCCAGGGCGTATACCCATCGGATTGCGGCCATGCCGCCCAGACACGATGGAAGGGCTGGCATCCGGCAGAGATCGCGGGTCGGCGTCGCTCGGTTCGGAGACCCCACCAGAGCCGCAGGCGGCGTTCAGAGCCGCTGCACGTCGATCGCCTGCCCTGCGACCTCCAGCGGCTTCGCCGCTACCTCGAACGCCTTCAGGCGAACGGCTCCGCGCGGGCCTGCTACGAGGCCTCCGGCGCCGGCTATGGGCTCCAGCGCTCCCGCGCCGCGTGGGGCGTGGAGTGCCACCGGGCCGCGCCCTCGCCGATCCCCCGTCGGCCCGGCGAACACCGCAAGACCGACCGGCGCGACGCCATCAAGCTCGCCCGCGACTTCCGGGACGACCGCCTCGTCCTCATTCACATCCCTTCCGCAGCCGACGAGCGCGTGCGCGATCTGGTGCGCTGCCGCGAGACCTTCCAGCGCGAGATCGTCAAGTCCAGGCACTACATCCTG
>JAVVFC010000201.1:0-5084 GCA_032250975.1 Longimicrobiales bacterium
GGCGGGAGGGGGGCGCGCAGGTCGCCCCCGACACCGACTGGCGCACGCTCGACACGCCCCACTTCGCGGTGACCTTCCCGGCCGGGCAGGAGGCGGTGGCGCGCCACGCGGCCGCCCGGGCGGAGAAGGCCTATGCCGCCTTCGAGGCCGTGCTGCCACGGCTCGACCAGGGCCGCATCGAGCTGCTGCTGACCGGGGACGTGGACCTCTCCAACGGCCTGGCGGCCGTCACCCCGCACCGGCGCATCGTGGTCTACCTGCGCCCGCCGGTGGACGGCTTCGCGCTCTCTCACTTCCAGGACTGGCTCGACCTGGTGATCACGCACGAGGTGGCGCACGTCTTCCACCTCGACGCCACCAGCCCCTTCGGCGGCCTGCTGCGTCGGGTGTTCGGGCGCCTGCCCGCGGCCTGGCCCTTCTTTCCCGGCATCGGCACACCCGGATGGACGATCGAGGGGCTGGCCACCTGGTACGAGTCGGAGTTCACGGGGGTGGGGCGGGCCGAGGGCACCTACTTCGAGATGATGCTGCGCACGGCGGCCGCCGAGGGCGCCTTCAGCACCCTGGACCGCGCCTCCGGCCGCTCTTCGCAGTGGCCCGGGGGCGAGTCCACCTACCTGTACGGGTCGCTGTTCTTCGATCACCTGCTGGAGACGCACGGTTCGGACCGCATGCTGCACTTCGTGCGGGCGGTCGGGCGGCAGTGGATCCCCTACCGGCTGAACGCGGCCGCGCGGTCCGCCTTCGGGGTCTCGTTCGACGAGGCGTGGCGGGAGTGGACGGAGGCGTGGCGTGGCCGGGCCGACGCGCGCGCCACGGAGCTGGAGGCGGCGGGCGGGGTTACGCACCCCGAGCGGCTGACGGACGGGGCGCGCCTGGCGGTGCACGCGCGCGTGTCGCGCGAAGGAGCGGTGGTCTATGCGCGCGCCGACGGCCGCTCCGACCCGCACCTCCACGTGCTGGACCCGTCCAGGGGGGAGTCCCGCGCACTGGCGCGCACGCACGGCGCGGCGCGCTTCGACTTCGGACCGGCCGGCGAAGTGGTGCTGGCGCAGCCCGAATTCCAGGACCCGTACCGCATCTTCTCCGACCTGTGGCGCGTGGACGCCGCCGGCACCCGCACCCGCCTCACGAGCGGCGCGCGCCTGGACCACCCGACCGTCTCACCGGACGGCACGCACATCGTGGCGGTGCGCTACCAGGGCGCCGAATCCCGGCTGGTGCGCCTGCCCGCGGGCGGCGGGCCCGACGCCCTCCTGGGACCCGACGCGGACACCTGGGCCTTTCCCGCCTACTCCCCGGACGGGCGCTGGCTGGCGGCGGTGCGCTGGACGGGGTCGGGCGCGGACGTGGTGGTGCTGGACGCGGCTTCGGGCGCCGTCGTGGTCGAGGTGACGAATGACCGCGCGCTCGACCTGGCCCCCGCCTGGTCTCCGGACGGCGGGACGTTGCTCTGGAGTTCGGACCGGAGCGGCATCCCGCAGATCGTCGCGGCTGCCGTGGACCCGGCGCGCGGCCGGCCGGGTCCGGTGCGATCGGTCACGCGGGTGCTGAGCGGCGCCGGCTTCCCGGCGGTGGATCCGGCGGGCGGGTGGCTCTACTTCTCGCACTACACCGCTGAGGGGTGGGAGCTGGCGCGCATCCCGTACCGCCCCGGGTCGTGGACCCCGGCCCCCGCGCTCGACCCGCGCTTCGCCGACGGTTCCCCGTTCCAGCCGGTCGCCCCGGCTGACGGACCGGTGCGCGGGTACGCCGCGCTCCCCTCTCTGCGCCCCACCTTCTGGCAGCCCATCCTGCTCCCCGGCGAGGGGACCCCGGACGGTGACCTGCTCCGCCCCTTCGTGGGATTCTCCACCTGGTCCACCGATCTGGTGGGCCGGCACGGCGTGCTGCTGCAGGGGGCCCTCTCGCTATCCGGCAATGCCTTCAACGGAACGCTGGGCTACACCTACAGCGGGCTGGGGAATCCGGTGCTGGACTTCCGCGCCGAGCAGGAGTGGAACGGGGACGGACCGTTCCTGGCACGCCGGGATTCGTTGTCCGATCCCGAGCGGCTCTACATCCGGGAACGGGAGCAGCGGGTGAGCCTGGGCGCCACCCTCCGTCACACGCGGTGGACCTCCTCCCTCGCGCTGGGCCTGCGGGCCGGCATGGTGTGGGAGTCGCGGAGCCTGCTGGACGCCACCTTCGGCCCCGCCCGCGACTTCGCGCTGCGCCAGCCGGATGCGCGCCTGGCCGAGGGGCAGATCACCCTTTCGCTGTCCACCGCCCGCCGTCCCACCGTCTCCATCAGCACGGAGGAGGGGGTGAGCGCCTTCGTGCTGGCCCGCTTCCGGCGCGAGCAGGCGCTGGCCGACTCGCTGGACGGGCGCACGGGCTTCGACCGCTCGACCGACGAAGTGCTGGCCCAGGTGCGGTGGTTCGAGTCCTTCCGCGGACCCGGCTTCGCCGACCACGTGCTGGGGGTCCGCCTGGCCGGGGGCGCCGCGTCCGGCCCGGGCGCCGACGCCCTCACCTTCGAGGTGGGCGGCACCGCGGGTCAGGCCCGGCGCGTGTCCGGACTGGGCGTCTTCGGGGGCACCTCCACCTTCTTTCCGGTGCGCGGCTACCGGAGCGGCGATCGCTTCGGCCGCTACGCCTGGGTGGCGAGCGGGGAGTACCGTCTGCCCCTCGCGCGGGTGAACCGCGGGCTCGGGCTCCTCCCCCTGCACCTCGATGCCCTGCACGCTTCCCTGTTCGGAGACGCCGGCAACGCCTGGGGCCCCGAACTGGGCATCCCCGGCTTCCAGCGCCCCCGCGAGCGGGCGCTCTGGTCGGTCGGGGTCGAACTCACCGCGGAGACGCTCTGGTTCTACAACACGGCGCTCGGCCTCCGCACCGGGATCGCCTTCCCGGGCGTGGATGTACCCGGCGGCGGATCGCCCGTGTGGTACCTGCGGGTGGGTCCGTCCTTCTGAATCCGGCGCCCCTCCGGGACCTTCTCCACGCGCCCGGGGTACCGAACATAGACCGAAGCAGGGTGCGCCCGAACGTCACTCTTGACCACTAGATCTTGTGGTCCTATACTCGACCTCCCCAACAGGTAGTGGTGTCGAGGGGGGTTTTCCACACCTCAAGTGACGGCGGAAGCGGGCTTCCGCCGTTTTTCCACTCTGTCCGCCCGGTTTTTCCACGCACTTTCCACAGGGACCGTCCGCGCCATGTCGTCAACCCGCGCCCGCCTGCCGTACCCGCCCGAGCCCTTCCTCTGGGACGACTCCACCCCCACGGACCTTCCGCCGGCCGGACTCTCGGAGAACGCCCGCATCGTCCTGGCCAAGCGGTACCTGAAGAAGAACGAGGACGGGGAGCCCATCGAGGAGGCGGAGGTGATGTTCTGGCGGGTCGCCCGGGTCATCGCCGAGGCGGACCGCCGGTACGGGGCGTCGGACGCCGCCATCGAGGAAGCGGCGCGGCACTTCTACGCCCTGATGGTGAACGGCGAGTTCGAGCCCAACTCCCCGACCCTGATGAACGCGGGGCGGCCGCTGGGTCAGCTGTCCGCCTGCTTCGTACTCCCGGTGGAGGACGCCCTCTCCAACGGCCGCAGCGGCATCTACGACACCCTCAAGGCCATGGCGCTGGTCCACCAGTCCGGGGGCGGGACGGGATTCGGGTTCTCGCGCCTGCGGCCCGAAGGATCGCAGGTCCGCTCCACCATGGGGGTCGCCTCCGGCCCGGTCTCGTTCATGAAGCTCTACGACGCTTCCACCGAGGTGGTCAAGCAGGGCGGCACCCGCCGGGGCGCAAACATGGGGATCCTGCGGGTGGACCACCCCGACATCCGCAAGTTCATCACCTGCAAGGACGACACCTCCCAGGTGACCAACTTCAACATCTCAGTGGCCATCACCGACGCCTTCATGGACGCGGTCCGGAAGGGCGAATCCTACGACCTGATCGATCCCAAGACCCGTGAAGTCGTGGGCCGGGAGGACGCCCGCGCCATCTTCGACATGATCGTCCACGGGGCCTGGAAGACGGGCGAGCCCGGCACCTTCTTCATCGACCGGGCCAACGAGTACAACCCGGTGCCGAAGCTCGGCAGCTACGAGGCCACCAACCCCTGCGGCGAGCAGCCCCTCCTCCCCTACGACGTGTGCAACCTCGGGAGCATCAACGTCGGGAAGTTCGTGCGCACCGGCGTCCCCGCGGACCGTCCCCTCAGCGAGCGGGTGGACTGGGACGACCTGCGCCGCGTGGTGCATCTGGCCGTGCACTTCCTGGACAACGTCATCGACGCCAACCGCTACCCCCTGGAGGACATCCACGACCTGGCCCACAGCATCCGCCGCATCGGCCTGGGCATCATGGGGTGGGCCGACATGCTGGTGCGCCTGGGCATTCCCTACTCCAGCACCGAGGGGGTGGAGATGGGGCGCCACCTCATGGAGTTCGTCAACGAGGAGGCCCGCAACGCGAGCGAGAAGCTGGCGGAGTCCCGGGGCGTCTTCCCGGCCTGGGAGGAGTCCATCTGGGGTCCGGACGCGAGCTGCGCCCGCCGCGAGGACGGCTCCCGCATCCGGGCCGAGCGGACGCTCCGCAACTGCAACCTCACCACGGTGGCACCCACCGGGACCATCTCCATCTTCGCCGGCTGCTCGGGCGGGATCGAGCCCCTCTTCGCGGTGGCGTTCATGCGCAACCAGGCCGGCGCGATGATGCCCGACGTCAACCCCGACTTCGTGCGCATCGCGCGGGAGCAGGGGTGGTATTCGGACGAACTCATGGAGCGGATCGCGACCGAGGGGCACATCCACTTCGACGAGGTGCCCCGGGAGATCCAGCAGATCTTCGTCACCGCGCACGACATCACGCCCGAGTGGCACGTGCGCATGCAGGCCGCCTTCCAGGAGCACGTGGACTCGGCCATCTCCAAGACCACCAACTTCCCCTTCGAGGCCACCGAGGCCGAGGTGCGGGAAATCTACCAGCTCGCCTTCGATCTGGGGTGCAAGGGGGTGACGGTCTACCGGGACGGCTCGCGGCCCATGCAGGTGCTCTCCACCGGCAAGACCGGCAAGTCGGAGGCGCCGGCGCAGGCC
>JAVVFC010000202.1:0-5080 GCA_032250975.1 Longimicrobiales bacterium
CGAGCCAGCCCAGCCAGAGGAAGAGACCGATCGACGCGGCGAGCTGGAGCCCCAGCCCGGCGTATCTGCCGGAAGCGGCCCACGCCTCACGACGCATGCGGCCGTCGTCCCTTCGGTCGTTTCGATCTGGCATGGCGTCCCGTTCCGGTGCCGAGCCTGCAAAAAGTAGTGCTTGTGAAAAAAACCGCAAGCGCCGGCTCCCCGGGAGCTCCCGGGCACCGCCCAGAAACCAGGCCCCACCCTCCCGGTCGCCTCCTGTTCGCCTCCCGACTGCGGCCCGGTTGGCGCCCGGTTGGCGCCGCACCGGGACGCCCACCTTGCTTGACCGGCCTCGCGGGCGACGTCTAGCTTCCATCCCCGCGCCTCAGCCCACCTCCCGAACCGCGCTCGATGGATCCGGATCCCGGCAGTACAGAAACCCGCGACGACGTTGCCCTGCTGGAGCGGGTCGCGGAGGTCGCCCAGGCCCTGCGCGGTCAGGTGGAGAAGCGGATCGTGGGCCAGCACGGAATCGTGGACGGGCTGCTCACCGCCCTGCTCGCCAACGGGCACGCCCTGCTGGTGGGCGTACCCGGCCTGGCCAAGACGCTGCTGGTGTCCACGGTCGCCGAGGCGCTCGATCTGGACTTCTCCCGCATCCAGTTCACGCCCGACCTCATGCCGACCGACATCACCGGCACGGAGGTCATCGAGGAGGACCGCAGCACGGGGCGGCGGGTGTTCCGCTTCGTCAAGGGCCCGGTTTTCGCCAACATCGTGCTGGCGGACGAGATCAACCGGACGCCACCCAAGACACAGGCGGCCCTGCTGCAGGCGATGCAGGAGCGGGTGGTGACGGCGGCCGGGCAGAGCTACCCGCTCGATCCGCCCTTCTTCGTACTGGCGACCCAGAACCCCATCGAGCAGGAGGGGACCTACCCCCTCCCCGAGGCCCAGCTCGACCGCTTCATGCTGGAGCTCCAGATCGGATACCCCTCCCGCGCGGAGGAGGAGGAGATCGCCATGACCACCACGGGCGCCGCGCGCCCGGAGGTGCACCCGGTGGTCTCCGCCGGCGAACTGGTGCAGCTGCAGCAGCTCGTGCGTCGGGTCCCGGTCTCGCCCTCGCTGGTGGCGCTGGCGGTCCGGATGGCGCGCTCGACCCGTCCCCAGGACGAGGCCGCGCCCGCCCTGACACGGCGCTACGTGGCATGGGGTGCGGGCCCGCGCGCCAGCCAGTTCCTGGTGCTGGGAGCCAAGGCCCGGGCTGCGGCCCGCGGGGACGCGCTGCCCTCCTACGAGGATGTGCGGGCGGTAGCGCCTGCGGTCCTGGCGCACCGGGTGGTACTCAACTTCGAGGCCGAAGCCGATGGGCGCGCGCCCCGGGACGTGGTTGCGGAGCTCATCGAGGAGAGCCGCGGGTGGAGTTGAGTCGAAGTAGAAGTAGACCGGCCTCCGGTTCCCGGTCCGGGAGGGCTGTCCGTTGACCACCCTCGCGATCGTCGTGGTCCTGCTCGTCGCCTCCTCCGCGCTCATCACTGCCGGGGAGACCGCGGTCCATTCGGTTACGGAGACGCGCCTGCGTACACTCCTCGACGAGGGGTTCCAGGGTGCGCGCGAACTGGTCCAGCTGCGTGGCCAGCCCCACTCGCTGCGGGGGGCCATCCACGTCCTCGCCACCGGGCTGAACTTCGCGGCCCTCGGACTGCTCGTCCTGCTGGGGGCCAACCTTTCGGGCACGCGCTCAGCGGGCTTCTGGCTGGCGGTCTCCCTCCCCTCCGTCCTCTTCCTGACCGAGATCCTTCCCCGTGCGCTGGTCGCGCGCCGGCCGGTACGCCTGGCGCTCCTGGCCGCCCCCGTCGTGCTGGGGGGGGTGCAGCGCGCCGGCTGGCTGCTCTCGCCCTTCATGCGCCTCGAGGACGTGCTGGCGGGACGGGACCGCAACGGGGAGGAGGACGACGAGGAGCGCGAGGTGCGCGAGATCGCCTCGCTCGGGCGCGAAAAGGGCATCGTCGGGCTGGAGGAGCACGCACTGGTGGAGCGGGCGTTCCGGCTGGATGAGCGCGCCGCCTGGGACGTCATGACTCCGCGGGTGGACATGTTCACCTGGCCGGAGTCCCGCACGGTGGCGGAGGTGGTGGGGGAGCTCGAGGAAGTGCCCCACTCGCGCGTGCCGGTCTTTGGAGCCTCGGTGGACGACATCACCGGCATCGTCTACGTGCGCGAGGTCTACGAGACCTGGGTGGCCGGCGACCGGGACCTCCCGCTGCGGGAGCTGGCGCGCGACGCCTTCTTCGTACCGGGGTCGATGTCGTTGGCTCAGCTGCTGCGCGACTTCCAGGCCCGACGGTTGCACATGGGGATCGTGGCGGACGAGTTCGGTGGCACGGACGGGCTGGTTACGCTCGAGGACGTGCTCGAGGAACTCGTCGGGGAGATCGTGGACGAGACCGATGTGGAGGAGGAGGAACTGCAGCAGGTCGGACACGACGAGTGGGTGGCGGACGGCAGCGTGGACCTGCGCGAGGTGAACGAAGCCTTCGGGGTCGAGATTCCGCGGGAGGAACATCGCTCCCTGAACGGGTTCCTTCTGGAGGAGTTGGGCTACGTTCCGGAGCCGGGAGAATCGCTGGCGCGCCACGGTGTGGTGATCGAGGTGCTGGAGGCGTCGGAGACCCAGGTGCTCCGGGCCCGCATCCGGCGGGATCCCGGCGGGCGGACCGAGGCATCGGACGACGACTGACCGCTCGCGACCCCTTTGCCCAGGACCCGCGCATGGCTCTCCTGATTTCCTTCCGGGGCATCTCGCCCCGCGTGCACCCCTCGGCCTTCCTGGCCCCCACCGCCGTGCTGTTGGGCGACGTCGAGGTGGGGGCGGACGCGAGCATCTGGTTCGGCGCCGTGCTGCGCGGCGACCACCCGGAGCACGGCATCCGCATCGGACCCCGCACCAGCATCCAGGACAACTGCGTGGTCCATGTGGGCGACTGGGGGCCAACCCTGGTGGGCGCGGACGCGACCGTCGGGCACGGCGCCCGATTCGAGAGCTGCGAGATCGGAGACGGGACCGTGGTGGGAATGAACGCGGTCATTCTGCAGGAGGCGCGGGTGGGGCGCGAGTGCGTGATCGCGGCGGGGGCGGTGGTGAAGGAGGGATTTGTGGTCCCCGACCGGAGCCTGGCGGCCGGGGTCCCCGCCCAGATCAAAAAGGCGCTCACGGGCACCGCCGCGCGCTGGGTCGAGGGGGGTGGATCCCACTATGTGGAACTCTCGCGTGAGTATCTGGCGCAGGGGCTCGGCCGGGCCCCCGGCGACGGGGAGGAGGAAGCGTCGTGAGCGAGAAGCCCGCGGCTGTGTGCGAGCGCTGCGGCGGCCCCATGATCGAACGCCACTGCAAGCTGGTCTGCCGGAACTGCGGCTACCAGCGCGACTGCAGCGACCCCTGAGGCGGGGCCCGACCCGGGACCCGCGGACGGGGGCCGGCCGGACCGACCGGCCGACTCAGCCGCTCCCGAGCACCCTGGCCAGGTACCAGGCCAGGATCGCCTCCCCGCGGACGTAGGCCACCGCCGCACCCACGGCGAGGAAGATCCCGAAGGGGATGAGCTTGTCGGTCAGGCGCCGGATCACCCCGAACACCACCACCGCGACCACCGACCCCAGAAAGACGGTGAGCGCGCCCCCCCACACCCCGGTGAAGGCGCCCACCAGCCCCATCATCTTCACGTCCCCGAAGCCCAGCGCGGAGTCCACGCCCATCTCCTCGAAGCGCTCCGGCCGGGTCAGCCGGATGTAGAGCGTGCCCGCGCGGCCCACCAGCCAGAGCCCCACCACCCAGACCAGCGCCCCCAGCGCCGACTGCGCGGGCTCCAGCCCTCCGGGTGCGAAGGAGAGCAGCAGCCCCAGCGCCGCTCCCCCGACCGAGAACTGGTCCGGGATGATGTAGAAGCGCGCGTCGCTCACGGCGATGCCCAGGAGCAGGGTCAGGAAGAGGGCGCCGCGCAGACCCTCCCAGCCGGGTCCGTGCTGCCAGGCCATCCCCGCCCAAATGAGGCCGGTCGCCAGCTCCACCAGGGGGTACTGCACCGAGATCGACTCCCCGCACCCGCGGCACCGACCCCGCAGCAGAAGCCACCCCAGCACGGGGACGTTCTCGTGCCACCGGATGCGCCGTCCGCAGGAGGGGCACCGCGAGGGTGGCGAGACCACCGACTCGTACCGGGGCCAGCGCAGGGAACAGACGTTCAGAAAGGAGCCGAGCACCAGGCCCAGGACCCCCGCCAGCACCGGGATCATCTCGTTCTCCGTCACGTGCCCGTCCCGCGTGAGAGTTCATGCAGGAGGATGGCCCCCGCCACCCCCACGTTGAGCGATTCCACACCCCCGGGCATCGGAATGGCCAGCACCGCCTCCGCCCGCACCCGCACTTCCGGCCGGCAGCCGGAGCCCTCCCCGCCCACGGCCAGCGCCCAGCGGTCCCGCGGCGCCTCGAGCCCCACGTCCCGCCCCCCGGCGTCGGCGGTCAGCAGGGGCAGGGAGGCGTCGTGAAGCCACCCGTCCACCTCCGGCCAGGGGGCACACGCTACCGGGATGCGGAAGGTGGTGCCGGCGGCGGCCCGGACCGCTCGTGAGCCCCAGGGGTCGGCGGTGCCGTCCAGCACCAGCACCCCGGTGCAGGCGAAGGCCGCCGCGGCCCGCACCAGCGTACCCACGTTCCCGGGGTCCTGCACCCCGTCCAGGAGGAGGAGTCGCGAGCGGGGCTCCGAAAGAAGCGTCCGCGCCTGCACCCGCGGCTCCTCGACGACCAGCAGCACGCCCTGGGGCGTCTCGGTGCCCGCCGCCGCGGTCATCTCCTCCGGCGAGACGTCGACCACCTCAACCCCCCCCGCCGCCAGCGCCGCCAGCCCCGGCGTCCAGAGCGCCTGCCGCGGGGCGAGCGCACCAGAAAGCGGGGCCGCGCCCCGGCCCGCACCGCCTCCTGCACCGCGCGCACGCCCTCGTACGTCGCGAGCATTCGGGCAGAACATTCGCACGTCCACGGCAAACTGCACTCGGCGCTCTCATAGATGCTCACGCGGTACCCGAACTCGTAGGCAACCTC
>JAVVFC010000203.1:0-5076 GCA_032250975.1 Longimicrobiales bacterium
CCTTGCTTGACACGCGGATCGCGCCGGGCGCATGCTCGCCGTACCGCTTCCCCCCGCCAACCCCCGGTTCGCCATGACCGCCTCCCGCGTCCCACCCCTTCCGGGCATCGTCCTCGTCCTGGCCCTCGCCGCCTGCGCTCCGGCGCCCGTGGATCCTCCCGGAGAGGCGTCCACGGCCGTGGTGGACAGCGCCGCCGCGGCTGCGGAGATCCGGACCCTTCTGGACGATTTTCTGGCCCGTGCCGGCGAGCGTTCCGCCCATGAACGCTTCTGGGCCGAGGACCTGGTCTACACCTCCTCACGCGGGACCCGCACGACCAAGGCCGCCATCCTGGCGGGGATGGCGGAGGGCGCCGACACGGCGACGCCGGGCCCCACCTACCGGGCGGAAGACGTGGACGTCCGGGTCTACGGGAACACGGCGGTCGTGGCCTTCCGTCTGGTGATCCAGCCGCCGGAGGGGAGCGGGGACCCGGCCACGTTCAATTTGAACACCGGAATGCTCCAGGTGCGGGACAGGGAGTGGCGCGTGGTGGCGTGGCAGTCCACGGTGGGGGCCGACCCCGGGAACGGGTAGCGCCGCTGGGCCCGAGCGGGGGCGAAGCCGGCCCGTTCCCGCCCGGACGCAACCGATCCGGAGATGGTCGTGTCCCACCGGTAGAGGCTCGGGACATCGGCCGACCAGCGTCTCCTCCTGGAGCGGGTGTTGAACGAAGCGGAACTCATCGACCCGGCGGGACGCGGAGACATGCGGGCGTCCCGGATCCTCTACGACCGGCACGTCGACCGCGTGTTCCACCTCGCCTACCGCATGGCGGGGGAGGAGGACCTGGCGCGGGACATCACCCAGGAGGCCTTCTTCCGGGCCTTTTCCCGCCTGGACCAGTTCCGGGGCAAGGCAGCGTTCTCCACCTGGCTCCACCGGGTGACCGCCTCGGTCGCGCTGAACGAGTTCCGCAGGCGGGACCGTCACCGGAAGCGGGAGCGGGACCTGGCGACGGTGGGACAGCTCCCGGGGCCACCGGCCTCGGTGTCCGACCCCCTTCTCCGGGAACGGGTGCGGGCCGCCGTGGATGCGCTCCCCGAGATCTACCGCACGGTGTTCATCCTCCACGACGTGGAGGGCTACGACCACGGAGAGATCGCCCACGTGCTGGAGGTGGCGACCGGTACCTCCAAGGCACGGCTGAGCCGGGCCCGCACGAAGCTGCGGGCCGCACTGGGTGACCTTGCACCGGAGTTTGCCTGATCATGGACGAGCAGGAACCGCGAGACCCGATGGCGGAGTTGGCCCGCCGCCACTACCACCCTCCGCCCGCCACGCCACGGGACGAGATCTGGACGGGCCTGGAGGCCCGGATCGCGGCGGACGCCCTCGAGCGGGCCCGCACCCGCCGGGCCGCGAGACCCGCCCTGTTGCAGGCGTGGCGGAGGCGCCCATGGGGAATCGCGGCGGCGGCGGCCGTGGGACTGGTCTCGCTGGGGATCGGGATCGGTCGCCTCGCGTCCCCTCCCCCGGGGCGCGACCCCGGCATGGCCGCCGGAGACCCGGGCACCACCGGAGCAGCCCGCGCAGCCGGAGCGGGGGGGGTGGAGACAGGGCGGTGGGCGGTGTTGGAGCACCTCACCCGGAGCGAGCCCCTTCTGGCCATGGTGAAGAGCGACATGGCCCGCGGGGGACTGGACGAAGGGGTGGCGTCATGGGCCCGCGAACTCCTGGGGGAAACCCGCTTTCTGATGAATTCCGGGGTCGCGTTCGATCCCGAGATGGCATCGCTGCTCGAGGATCTGGAACTGGTCCTCCTGCAGGTTACGCTGGCGGGAGGAGCGGGAATCGAGGAGGAACGCGCCCGGGAGGAGCGGGCACTTCTGGTCGATGGAATGGAGGCACGAAACGTGTTGACCCGCATCCAGGTCGTGGTGCCGAGGGCGGGGGTGGCCGGGATCTGACGTACGGTCGGGTTCCGGTCGGGAATTCGGGTGGACTACGCAACGAACCGAAGGAGGGTGGCATCATGAGGGGGAACGCAACGGGAGTGGTGGTGGCGGGTGTTCTGCTGGCGCTGGGATGGGGCAGCGGGGGTGCGGCGCAGACCACGGGAACGGGCGTCCCCGGCTCCGGCGATGCGGCGCGGGCCATGTCGGAGCTGGCGACCGCAGCGCCGCAGGATCCGGGTGACGAGATGTGGCGGGAGGCACGGCGCGCGCTCAACCGGGAGGCCTACCAGGAGGCGGCTCGCCTCTTCATGGACCTGCGGCGCCGGCACCCGCGGTCCACCTACGTGGGGGACTCCTACTACTTCGAGGCCCTGGCCCGCTACCGGGACGCCTCCGGGGGGAGCCTGCAGCAGGCTCAGCGCCTCCTCGGGGAGCAGCGGGAACTCTTCCCCGACGCCGCGACCGCCCGGGACGCGGCCGCACTGGCGGCCCGCATCACCGCGGACGCCGCCCGGCGCGGGGACCCCGAGGCGCGCGTCGCGGTCCGGCGCCAGGCCCGGCAGAGCTGCGAGGAGGAGGGGGGGGGCGTGCGGGCCGCCGCGCTCTCGGCGCTCCTGCAGATGGAACCGGACCGGGCCCTGCCGATCCTGGAGGAACTGCTGCGGGACCGGGGGGCGTGCGCCGCACAGCTCCGACGCCAGGCCGTCTTCCTCCTGTCGCAGGCGGACTCGGAGAGAGCCGTGGACCTCCTCCTCGAGCTGGCCCACACCAATCCCGATCCGGACCCGGAGGTCCGGGAAGCGGCCGTTTTCTGGCTCTCCCAGTCGAGCTCTCCACGCGCCCGTCAGGCGCTGGTCGCCATCCTCGAGTCGGGGGATGCACCCCCGCAGATCCAGGAGCGCGCCCTCTTCGCCCTGGGGCAGACGGATACTCCGGAGAGCCGCGCGGTGCTCGAACGATACGCCCGAGACGGGGCCTCGCCGGCGGAGCTTCGGGAGGCGGCCATCTTCTGGCTGGGTCAGACCCCCGGCGGGTCGGGAGCCCTGCGCGAGATCTACGGGACGCTCACGGACCCAGACCTCAAGGAGCGCGCCCTGTTCGGCATCGGCGAGGCGGGGGGGGCGGCGGACCGTGAATGGCTCCTGGAGCGGGCGCTGGACACGTCCGAGAGCACCGAGGTCCGGAGGGCGGCCCTCTTCTGGGCGGGGCAGAGCGGTGTGGAACCCTCCCGCGTGGTGCGCATCTACCGGGGAACCGACGACGTGGAGCTGAAAGAGCACGCCCTCTTCGTCCTGAGCCAGACTTCCAGCGCGGACCAGGCTGCGGCCGTGGACGCCATGATGGACATCGCTCAGACGGAGACCGATCCGAAGCTGCGGGAGCGGGCGGTGTTCTGGCTGGGCCAGACGGACGACCCCCGCGTCCCCGAGTTCCTCCTGCGCCTCGTCCGGGGAGGGTGAGGCCGTGAACAGTGTGAAGGAGAAGCGGGCGGGCGCATCGAATGGAGGCGCTCGGACGGAGTCGGCGGGTACGGTGAGACGCCGTCCCGTCTGGCTGGGGATGGCGCTGATCGCCCTGGCGACGCCCCTTGCCGGGCAGACGCTCGGCCAGCGGATCGAGAGCGTGCGGGAGGGGTGGGTCACCTTCCGGACGGAGGTGAAGGACGGGGTCGAGGTGTGCGAACGCGGAATCCGGGTTCGATCCGAGGGAGAAGCCATCCGCACCTACGGGCGCCGGGGCTCCGACGCGTCGTGCAGCGCCGGACCACTTCAGGTGGAGGTACGGGTGGCGGAGGGTCGCGTCCGGGAGGTCGAGGCGCGTCCGCTGCGGGAGCGCGCCGGGGCCACGGCCCTGGGCGCGGTCGAACCCGGGTCGGCATCCCGATTCCTGGTGGAACTCGCCTATCGGGATGCGTCCGAGGAGGCGGTCGAGGCCGGGTTCTTCCTCGCGCAGCTCCCCCGGGGCATCGCCCCGTCGGGCGGAATCCTGCGGGCCGCCGGGGACCGTGCGCTACCGGCGGGCGTCCGACGGTCCGCCCTCTTCTGGGCGGGCCAGCTCGCGGCGGATCGGGTGGTGGCGGAGCTGGCGCTGGAGGCGCCCCACCCGAAGACGCGGCGCACCGCCTTCTTCTGGCTGGCACAGCGGGACGAGCCCCGAGTGGCCGACTTCCTGGCGGAGGTGATTCTCGGACACCGCAACGGGGGAGCGCCGCCGGGCAAGGGACCGGCCTGACCCCGGCGCAACCCCGAGCGACCCGTCACCCCGTGGGGCGACGCGGGGCGGTTCCGGGCCCGGAGCGGCGGGCGCGCCTCAGCGCCCGCCGCGCAGTTCCAGCCGGGCGCGGTCCGGGTGCAGTGCCAGCAGCGCGACGTCCCCGGGCGCCACGGTCACGGACCCCTCCCACCCCACCTCACGCACACCCCCGTCCGGGAGCGGCACGTCCTCGGGCAGCAGGGCCCGGAAGGTGACGTCCAGGCGGTGGTCGCCCGGATCGAGCGGGTACTCGCGCAGCACGTTCAGGGGTCGGTCGCCCCGCGCTCCCGGCGGCGCCACGGTGTCGCTCGCCAGGAGCGTACCGTTCAACCTCACTTCCAGCAGATAGGAGGCGATGACGCCGATGCAGGCGCTCGGGTTGCGCATGTGCACCGGGAGCCGGGCCAGCTCCTCCTCGCTCAACTCCCGGCACGCCTCGGTGGCCACCCCGGGCAGGCGCCAGGAGAGGCGCAGCAGGGCAGCATCCGCCGGGGAGAAGGTCACCGGCGCCCGCGACCCCGCCGCGATCAGCGCGGCCGCCAGCAGCGCCGCTCCACCCGCGAGGACCCGGCGGCCGGGACTCACGGGACCGCCTCCTCGGCCACCGAAACCGCCGGCTCCTCGCACTCCATGTCGATGGCGATGGCCGCCTCGCTGTGCGCCGCCTCCAGGGCGGCCACCTCGGCCCGGTACGCCTGCAGGGCCGTGGCCACCGTCAGTACGTCTCCGGCGCCCGCCCAGGCCACCCGCACCCGCCTGCGGTCCACCCGCTCCTTGAGTTCGGCTTCGCGACCGTGGAAGAGGCGCTCCTCCAGCCAGACCGGCCCCTCCCGGTTCCAGCAGTCGCGGGGCGGACAGGACGCCACCAGCACCCCCCCCCCCCCC
>JAVVFC010000204.1:0-5005 GCA_032250975.1 Longimicrobiales bacterium
TCGGACGACGCGAGAAACACTCCCTCGGCACCCTTCTTCGCAGCGGCCCGGGCGGCGGGCGCAACGGTCCGCATCCACGACCCGTGGGTCGACCCGGCGACGGCCCCTGACATCCCGGACGGGGCCGATCCGCGCGGTCTGCCGGGGAGCCGTGGGGCTTCCCGACGAACCGCACCGTGGGTGTGCGGGATCAGCGCCCGCGGCCGCCCACGTCCCAGCTGACCCCGGCGGTCAGGGCGGCGTTCAGGTGGCTGCCGACGCCCTGGTCCTCGTTGAAGGGGCTCGGCACGTAGTCGACCATGCCATCGAGGCGGAACGCCACGCGGTCCGAGAAGTAGACCTTGACGCCCAGCAGCCCGGTGAGCGCGTTGTCGCTCTCGTCGATGCCGTCCGAGTACTCGAGCCGGGTGTAGCCGCCACCGATGATGGGGACGACGTCGCCGCTCACGGGGAAGTGGTAGGCCGCCAGCGCCCGCAGCGGGTAGAGGTCCACGTCGTCGCCGCCCTGCTCCGCCAACTCGGTGGGGACCCAGGCCCCCGAGAGCTCCACGGCCAGGTTGTTGATGACGAAGTAGCTCGCGCCGATCCCGATCCCGGCGGCCGGGGTCTCGGAGAGCGTGGTGGCGTCCTCGAAGAACGAGAACTGGCCGAAGGCGGAGACGGTGATCGTCCCGGCCTGCTGCGCGGCCGCGGGACGAACCCAGACCACAGCAGCCAGGACGACCGCGGCGACCTTCAGGAACGAGCGGTACTTCATGGTGGACTCCTCGGATGGGACCGTCAGCGGGCTCATCGGCCCCCTGCGGTCAGGTTCATGTTGTGTGTCCGGCGGGCGTCCGCGCCCGCCCGGGTCGGGGAGGGGGTGGCCGTCGGTAATCACGCCCGCGCCACCCCCCTCCCGGCCCTATGGCACACAACACGCGCAGCGGAGGGACGGTTCCCGCACCGGCGCCCTGTCCGTTACCCGACCGTGCCCGCACCGCGCCCGGCCGCGGATTACCCGCCGATGCGCACCAGCTCAACGCGCCGGTTCTGCCGACGCCCCTCCTCGGTGTCGTTGGAGGCGGCCGGACGATCGGGGCCCACTCCCTCGGCCTCCATGCGATCCACCGCCACTCCGCGGGTGGTCAGATAGTCGCGCACCGCCTCCGCACGGCGCTGCGAGAGCTGCACGTTGTACGCGCGCGAGCCCGTGCTGTCGGTGTGGCCCACCACGCGGATGCGCACCTCGGGGTTGGCCACCAGCGACTCGGCCACCCGATCAAGGATATCCTGGGAGTTTCCGACCAGCTCCGCCGAGTTGGTCGCGAAGGTCACGCCCTCCAGAACCAGGATGTCGCTCTCGTCCCGGAAGAGCACGGCACAGCCGCGCACGTCCACCTCGGTGCCGACGGCGGTCCCGGGGCACCGGTCGTCCTCGTCCCACACCCCGTCCCGGTCGGCATCCACCCGGCAGCCGCGCGCGTCCACCCGCACGCCGGCGGGCGTGTCCGCGCATGCGTCCTGGTGGTCGGCCACGCCGTCCCGGTCGGTGTCCACCGGGCAGCCGGCCCCGTCCACGCGGACCCCGGCGGGGGTGTCGGCGCAGCGGTCCTCCTCATCGAAGACGCCGTCCCCGTCCGTGTCCACGCGGCAGCCGGAGGCGTCCACCCGCACGCCGGCCGGGGTGCCCGGACAGCGGTCGTCCTCATCGTACACGCCGTCACGGTCGGCATCGAGCCGGCAGCCGCGCGCGTCCACGGCCACGCCCGCCGGGGTGCCCGGGCAGGCGTCGTCCCGGTCCCGCACGCCGTCCCGGTCGCTGTCGCGCGAGCGGCCGGGACCGAGGTCGAAGCTCACGCCGGCGGAGAAGGTGAGGTTGGTGTGGTCCGAGACTCCGAGGGGGGCGTTGAAGGGGTCGGAGACGTAGTCCAGGAGCCCGTCCAGGCGCAGCGCCACCCGGTCGCTGAAGTAGATCTTCACGCCCGCCAGCGCCGTGAAGGCGTCGTCGCTCGCGTCGATGGCGTCCGAGTACTCGTAGCGCGTGTAGCCGGCGCCCAGGAAGGGGCGCACGGTCTCCGACAGCGGAAGGTGGTAGGCGAGCAGGGCGCGCAGCGGGACCAGGTCGACGTCGTCCTCCGATCCCGCCTCCAGTTCGGTCGGGACGTAGGCGGCCGACCCCTCCACCGCCAGATTGGGCAGCACGAAGAAGCCGAATCCGCCCCCCACGCCCCCGGCTGGGAGCTGCGTCAAGGTGGTGGCGTCGTCGAAGAGGCTGAACTGCGCGAAGCCGTGCAGGGACAGGGTCCCTGCGTTCTGGGCCGCGGCGGGCGCGGTCGCAAGCAGGAGGGCGGGCAGGCACACCGCAATCCCGAGGAACGAGCGTCGCTTCATGGGAGACTCCTGGATCCACCGGTGGTGTCGACGCGGCCCGCCCCCGAGGGGGCGCCGGCCGGGCGGGTTCACGGACGGAGGGCTGCGGACAAATTAAAGAAACCTTCCTCGGTGGGCCAGTCTGGAACCGACCCGTCGCCGGACGTGCCCCCGCCGGCGGCGCCACCGCCGACCCCCACCGCCCGGTCAGACCTCCGGCCTCAGGATTTTCCGCACCTTCTCGCCCAGCGTCTCCAGCGTGAAGGGCTTGGGCAGGAAGTGCTCGCGCGCCAGGAATGCGTCCACCTCGGCGCGGTCCCCGGCGTACCCGGAGATCACCAGCACCGGCAGGTTGGGGCGCGAAGCCCGGAGCGTCTCGACCAGCTCCTGCCCGTTCATGCCCGGCAGGATCATGTCGGTGACCAGGATGTCGGGTGGGGGTGTCATGCTCCCGTAGAGGCGGAGCGCCTCCGCCCCGTCGGAGGCGGTCTCGACCTCGAAGCCCTGCCGGCTCAACCCCAGGCGCAGCGCGCGCTGCAGGGCGGCTTCGTCCTCGACCAGCAGGACCCGCCCCCCCGCGACCGGGCCGCCCGCCGCGGCGGCCCGCGGCTCGGCGCCCACCGGGGGATGGGTGGCCGCCTCGGCGCTCAGCGGCAGGCGCACCTCGAAGGTGGCGCCCCTCGCTCCGGGCGGGGAGGCGAGGCGGAGGGTCCCCCCCGCCTGGGTCACGATCCCGTATGCGGTGCTGAGGCCGAGTCCGGTGCCCTGATGCGGGGGCTTGGTGGTGAAGAAGGGGTCGAAGAGGTGGGGCACCACCTCGGCCGGCACGCCCGCTCCGGTGTCGCGGACGGTCAGGATCGCCTGGCCGGCACCGTCCACCCCCGGCGCGCCCCGGGGCCCGGGCGCGGCGACCGCGAGGGTGAGGAAGAGCTCACCCCCCGTGGGCATGGCGTCGCGGGCGTTCACCACCAGGTTCATGATCACCTGCTCCAGGTGGATGGGCGCAATCTTCACGGCCGCCGGCGCGGCGCCCAGCTCCATGTGTACGCGGACCTCCCCGCCCAGGAGCGGACGGAAGAGGGCGGCCATCTCCGTCAGGGCGGCACGCAGATCCACCACCACGGGCGACTTCATGGGCTCCTGGCGCGAGAAGGTCAGCAGCTGACGGGTCAGCTCCGCACCGCGGCGCTGCGCCGAGAGCACCTCGTCCAGCAGCTGGCGGGCGGGCGATCCGTGCGGAAGCTCCTCCCCCGCCAGGGTGGTGAGGTTGCCGATGATGGTGAGCAGATTGTTGAAGTCGTGCGCGATCCCGCCCGCCAGCCGCCCCACGCTCTCCATGCGCTGGGCCTGGCGCAGCTGGTCCTCAGCGTGCAGCCGGCTGGTGACGTCGTTGGCCACCACCAGCTGCGCGCCGCGGCCCAGGAAGGTGACGCGGTGCGCGTTCACCTCCACCAGCAGCGTGCGTCCGTCGCGCGTGCGGTGGCGCCACACCCCGGCGTGGTGGAAGGTGCTGTCCGGAGTCGCGCGGATGACCTCGAGCACCCGTTCGCGGTCCTCCTCGGGGCGGATGTCCAGCACGGTCTTCTCCAGGAACGCCGTGCGCGACCACCCGTAGTGCTCCACGGCGGCGTCGTTCACGGCCAGGAAGCGCAGCGTCTCCTGATCGAAGACGAAGGTGGGGAGCGGCGACGCCTCGAAGATCTGCCGGTAGCGCTCCTCGCTCTGCACCAGTTCGTCGCGCAGCGCCTCCCGGTCGGAGATATCGCGACCGGCGGCGTAGATGCGCCGCCCCTCCGGCACCAGATTCCACTCGAAGGCGCGCCAGTCACCGTCCACCCCCCACAGCCGGCAGGGCACGCGCCGCAGCGCCTCGCCCGCCTCCGCGCGCTCCAGGGCGTCCTGCACCAGCTCCCGGTCGTCGGGGTGCACCATGCCCATGAACCAGTCGGGACGGGCGGGCTGGTCTGAGGTGCCCAGCACCTCGCGCCAGCGGTTGTTGAGGCGGGCCACACGGCGGTCCAGGTCCAGGATGGCGAAGAGGTCGGGGCTGGCCTGGAAGTACCGCTCCGCCTCCTGGAAGCTGCGCAGCTCACGCCACGCCAGCAGCGTGACCAGCAGGCCGGAGAGCGCCACGAAGACCATACCCTTGAGCGTCTGGACCCGCCCGACGAGGGCAGGCTCCAGGTCCAGGTAGAGCACCAGGGCGTCGGTGGCGACGATCCAGACGAACGAGACCACCAGGTAGATGAGGCCCACACGGAAAGCGCGGTTCAAGGTGCGTCTCCGGAGCGGGGGGTGAGGCTGGGCAACCGTCTCTCGTCAGTCCAGAAGGTGATGTAGGTCCCGGACGAGTTCGCCCGCCCGGTGGGCGGCGGCGCGGATCTCCTCCAGGTCGGCCACGCCGTCCGAGCCGGCGGGCAACTCGCTCCGCACCAGGTCGCCGAGCGTGAGGATGGTCATGAGCAGATTGTTGAGTTCGTGCGCCACGCGGCGGACGCGCCCAAGGGCCACGTCCAGCGGGGCGAGCGCGACGAGTAGCGCCCCCGGCGCCGCCCCCGGCCGGGGCGTGGCCAGGAACGCCAGAACGCCGGCGCGCGCGCCGGCGCGCCCCACCCTGTCCCCCGCCGCCTCCCCGCCCCCCTCCCACACCCGG
>JAVVFC010000205.1:0-4902 GCA_032250975.1 Longimicrobiales bacterium
GTCGGCGCGGGCGAGGGCGGCGCCGGGAGCGGCGGCGTCGGCGCGGAGGTCGTCGGCGCGCGGCCCCCCCTCCGCGCAGCCGGCGGGAGCGAGCGCCCACGCGCCGGCCAGCGCCAGCGCGCCCAGCGGGGAGAGACGCGAGGATTGTCGGGCCCGGGCCGGATCCATAGCTTCACCGCAATCGGAGGGGGGACTCCGGCGCCCGGGGGTGCCGACCGCCGGAGGGCGGGGGGAACATCGGTCGGCCGCCGGCCCCCGTCAAACCGCACGCGACCCGCCACGCCCCGAATCCGCCATGCCGCTCCGGCCCCGCAGAGCCGCTCTGCTCCTCCTCCTCGCCCTGCTGGGTCCGACCGCGTGCGGCGGTGCGCCCGGGTCCGCCACGCCCCAGCCCGCGGGAGGCGAGGCCGCCCCCGGTGCGGGCGCGGATCCGGCCGCGCCCGGCGCCGACGCCCCGAGGCGCGGGCCGGGGGGCATCCCCTTCGAGTCGCCCCACGAGGAAGTTTTCATGGAGCCCGGCCCGGGGGGGGTGGGTGGCGTGGGAACGATCCCGGGGGAGTGGTCCCGCGAGACGCTGGCCGGGCTGACGCTACGCCAGAAGATCGGCCAGATGATCATGCCCATCGTGCTGGGCGACTTCGCGCCCGAGGGCACCCCGGGGCACGACCGCATCGCGGCGCTGGTGGAGGACGCCGAGGTGGGCGGCGTGATCGTCTCGGTGGGCTCGCCCACCGACGTGGCCGTCAAGCTCAACGACCTGCAGCGGCACGCGCGCCTGCCCCTGCTGGTGGGGTCCGACCTGGAGACCGGGCCGGGCTTCCGGCTGAGCGGCGCGGTGCACTCGCCCACCAACATCGTGCTGGGGGGCGCCACCCAGTTTCCCAACCTGATGGCGCTCGGGGCGGCCGACGACGCGGGGCTGGCCTACGAGATGGGGCGCATCACGGCGCTGGAGGCGCGCGCGGTGGGGATCCACCTGCCCTTCGCGCCCGTCCTGGACGTGAACAACAACCCGGACAATCCGATCATCAACGTGCGCTCCTTCGGCGAGGACCCGGAGGCGGTGGCCCGCCTGGGCACGGCCTTCGTGCGCGGCGTGCAGGAGCACGGCGCCATTGCGACCGGCAAGCACTTTCCCGGCCATGGGGACACCGGGGTGGACTCGCACCTGGAGCTGCCCCGGATCGAGGCCGACCGGGCACGAATGGACACGGTCGAGCTGGTTCCCTTCCGGGCGGCGGTAGCGGCAGGGATGGGCGCCATCATGACCGCCCACATCAGCGTGCCGGCGCTGTCCGGCGGCCGCAGCGAGCCGGCCACCCTTTCGGCGGCGGTGATGGACACGCTGCTGCGGCGCGAGATGGGCTTCGACGGCCTGCTGGTGACCGACGCCATGGACATGGGGGCCATCGAGCGCGGGTGGGGAAGGGGCGAGGCGTCGGTGCGCGCGGTGGAGGCGGGCGCGGACATCCTGCTGATGCCGCCCAACCCCGAGGTGGCCATCGACGCCGTGCTGGACGCGGTGGTCGAGGGCCGCATCCCGGAGGCGCGCATCGACCGCTCGGTGCGCCGCATCCTGGAGGCCAAGGAGCGCCTGGGGCTGCACCGGGACCGCTTCGTGCGGCTGGACTCGATCCCGCGCGACGTGGGCGTACCCGCCCACACCGAGATCGCGGAGCGGGTGGCGCGCACCTCGCTCACGCTGCTGCGCAACGAGCGCGACCTGCTCCCCCTGCTGGGGACGAGGAACGCGCGCGTGATCTCGGTCACCTACCGGCGGCGGGCCGACCTGCTGGCGGGCCGCTACCTGAACGCAGCCCTGCGTGCGCGCTACCCGCGCCTGGAGACGGTGGACGTGGGCGCGGACTCCGAGCCCGCCGTCTACGAACGGCTGCTGGGCGAGGCTCGCCGGGCCGCCCTGGTGGTGATCTCGCTCCACGTCACCGCCCTTTCCTACACCGGCACCGTGGCGATCCCCGAGGAGACCTCGGCCTTCATCGAGGCGCTCGCCCGGGCGGGGATCCCCCACGTGGTGGTCTCGTTCGGCAACCCCTACCTGATCCGGGAGTTTCCCTCGGCGCAGAGCTACCTGCTCGCCTACAGCGGCAGCCCCGTCTCGCAGCGGGCCGTGGGCGCGGCGCTCTTCGGCGAGATCCCGGTCACCGGACGGCTCCCCACCCGCATCCCGCCGCTCTTCGAGATCGGCGAGGGCATCATGCTCGCGGCGCGCCCGCCCGCGAATGGCGCCGGCGGGGCCCGCGGCGCCGGCGGCGGCACGGCCAGCGACCGCAACGGCGGCAACGGGGACGCGGCGCCCGGGACGGTCCCTCCGCTGGTGCTGGAGGAGGTGGACCCGGGCAGCGTGGGCATGAGCCCGGACTCGCTCGGCCGCCTGGATGCGCTGCTGGACTCGGCGCTGGCGGCCGGCGCCGCGCCCGGCGCGGCGCTCGCCGTGGGCCGGGGCGGGCGGCTGGTGCGCCTGCGCGGCTACGGCACCCTGGATTGGGACGGGGACGATGCGGTGACCCCGGCCACCCGCTACGACCTGGCCTCGCTCACCAAGGTGGTGGGCACCACCAGCGCGGTCATGATCCTGTTGGACCGGGGCCGCCTCTCGCTGGAGGATCCGGTGGTGCGCCACCTGCCCTGGTGGTCCGGGGGGGACGCCCGCAAGGCGCGCGTGACCCTTCGCCACCTGCTCACCCACACGGCCGGGCTGGCGCCCTTCCGGCGCTGGTACCAGGAGATCGAGGGGCGGGACGCCTACCGTGCGGCGCTGGCGGCCGAGCCGCTCGAGGCGGAGCCCGGCGGCGCCACCGTCTACTCGGACCTGGGCGTGATCACGCTGGGGCTGGTGGTGGAGGCGGTGGCGGGCGTGCTCCTGGACCGCTTCCTGGAGCGCGAGCTGTTCCGTCCCCTGGGGATGGGCGACACCGGGTTCACGCCCGCCGCGGCGGAGCGCCCGCGCATCGCGCCCACCGAGGTCGATGTCCTGGGGCAGGGCGGGGCGCTGCTGCACGGCGTCGTGCACGACGAGAATGCCCGCGCCATGGGGGGTGTGGCGGGCCACGCCGGCCTCTTCTCCAGCGCGCGCGACCTGGCGGTCTTTGCGCAGTTCATGCTCGACCGGGGCGCCTCCCCCGCAGGCCCGCTGATCCGGGCGGAGACGGTGGCCCGCTTCACCCGCCGTCAGGACGCCGCCTCGTCCCGCGCCCTCGGCTGGGACACGCCGGCCCCCCGCTCCTCGGCCGGCGACTACCTCACCGGGGCGGCGTTCGGGCACACCGGCTTCACCGGCACCTCGATCTGGATCGACCCGGAGCTGGACCTGTTCGTGGTGCTGCTCACCAACCGCGTGAACCCGACGCGCGAGAACACCCGCCACGTGCCGCTGCGCCGGGCGGTGCACGAGCTGGCGGCGCGCGCCATCACCGACCGGGCGGTGCCCCCGCGCCCCGAGGCCCCGGCGGCGGCCGGCGGGCGGTGACCGCCTTCACCCCGCTCGACCTGGGGGTGCTGGTCCTCTACCTGGGGGGCGTCACCCTCTGGGGCGCGTGGCTCGGGCGGGGCCAGACGGGGGCCACCGACTACTTCCTGGGGAGCCGCGACCTGCCCTGGTGGGCGGTGCTGCTCTCCGTGGTGGCCACCGAGACCAGCACGCTCACCTTTCTGAGCATTCCGGGCGTGGCCTACCTGGGCTCGCTCACCTTCCTGCAGATCACGGTGGGCTACCTGATCGGGCGGGTGGTGGTGGCGTGGGTGCTGCTGCCGCGCTACGCCGAGGGCCGGCTCTCGACCGCCTACCAGCTGCTGGCGTTGCGCTTCGGCGCCGGCACGCGGCGCTTCGCCTCCGGCGTGTTCATGGGCACCCGCCTCCTCGCCGACTCGGTCCGCCTCTTCGCGACGGCCATCCCGCTCGCGCTCATCACCGGCTGGGACTACCCCGTCTCCATCGCCGTCATCGGCGCCCTCACGGTCGTGTACACCTACCTGGGTGGCATCCGGGCGGTGGTGTGGGTGGACGCGCTGCAGATGGTGCTCTATCTGGCGGGCGCGGTGCTGGCGGGCGTGGTGCTGCAGGGCGCGGTGACCGGGGGCTGGGAGGCGGTGCTGGCGCAGGCGGGCGCGGCCGGCAAGCTGCGCCTGCTGGACCTCTCTCTCGACCCGGGCGTCCCCTACACGCTGGCCGGCGGGGTGCTGGGCGGCGCCTTCCTCTCCATGGCCAGCCACGGCGCGGACCAGCTCACCGTGCAGCGCCTCCTCACCTGCCGCGACCTGCCCTCCGCGCGCCGGGCGCTGGTGGGGTCGGGCTTCGCGGTCATGCTCCAGTTCGCGTTTTTCCTGCTGCTCGGCCTCGGTCTCTGGGCCTACTACCAGGGCCGGCCCTTCGAGCGGAGCGACGAGATCTTCGCCCGCTTCATCGTGGAGGCGCTCCCGCCCGGGCTCACCGGCCTGCTCATCGCGGGGGTCTTCGCGGCCGCCATGTCGTCCCTCTCCTCGTCCATCAACGCGCTCGCCTCGGCCTCCGCCTACGACTTCTGGGCGCCGCTGACCGGTCACGAGGGGGACGAGGCCGCCACGCTGCGCGCGGGCCGCGCCTTCACCCTGCTCTGGTCCGCGCTGCTGGTGGGGGGCGCCGTGCTCTTCATCCCCCTCAGCCGCGGCACCGCGGCCGTGGAGGTGGCGCTGGCGGTGACGTCGCTGGTGGCGGGCGGGCTGCTGGGCGCCTTCGCCCTGGGCCTCTTCTCGCGCCGCGCCGACGGGGTGAGCGTGCGCGTGGGCATGGTGGCCGGCATCGGCGCGGTGGCGCTGCTCTGGCTCCTCGCGCGGACGGCGGTGGCCTGGCCCTGGTACGCGCCGATCGGGTGCGGCGTCACCGTGCTGGTCGGGAGCCTGCTGGGG
>JAVVFC010000206.1:0-4880 GCA_032250975.1 Longimicrobiales bacterium
CGGCCCGCCCGGAGGGAAACAAACGCGCCCCCGGCGCCGTAGAATCCGGCGAGGAGGCCCCATGGAACCGCGGCACCGCAGCGAGCTGAGCAACCGGGAGCGACGCCGGCGCGAGCGCCCCGTCTGGCGGCGGGCCCTCGTCGCCTCGCTCGTCGTGCACGCCGTCCTGCTGGGGTGGCTGCCCGTGCCCTCGGTGCTCGTCTCGCCGGAGGCGGCCGCGGGTCCGCGGGCCGGGGACGCGCGCGCGGCGGCGGGCGGGATGCAGACCGTCACGCTGCGGGTGCCCCCCTCCCGCCCGGTGGTTCCGCCGCGCATCCCGCTCCCGGCGCTGACCGAGATCGAGCCGGTGACCTTCGAGGAAGTGGTGCTGGAACCCGCGTCGATCGCCGGCGAGGCGCCCGGCCCGGCGGTGGGCCCCGGGCTGGAGCGCGGCGACGGCCGCGGCGACGGCGGGACCGGGGCGGAGGGGCGCTTCCGGTTGGAGGCCCCCGTGCCCCGCTCGATCATGTTCCCCAACCCGCCCGACGACGACCGCGTGCGCGGGCGCGAGGTGGAGGTGTGGGTGTTCGTGGACGCGGGCGGGCGGGTGGTGGCCGACTCCACCCGCCTGCGGCCGCCCACCCCCAACGGGGATTTCAACCGCCGCCTGCTGCGGGACGCCTCCGAGTGGTCCTTCTCGCCGGCGCTCCGCGACGGACGGGCGGTCTCCTCGTGGTTCAACTACCGCCTGACGCTGGGCGGCGGGTAGCCGCTACCCCCAGAAGGCCAGGCGCAGGCGGGTGAGCAGGGGCAGCTCGCCGTGCCCCCCGGTGCACGACGACGGATCCTGGGCCTGGTTGTACGCCTCGGCGTCGTCGGCCACCTGCGGGTACTCGGTCTCCAGCACCCGGGCCGGCGGCTCTCCGGTGACGCTCACCAGCAGCCGGTCTCCGGAGCGGATCAGGCGGTTGTGCACCGAGGGCACCGGGAGCCCGTTCAGGATGAAGACCAGCGCGCCGGCGGCCCCATCCGCGTCGCCCTCCGCCCCCGCCACGAAGCGCTCGCCGGTGGCCAGGTGCAGGAAGTCGTCGCCCAGCGCCATCCCCAGGTTGGCGAACAGGTGCCCCCAGGTGACGCCGTCGTGGTGCACGTGCACGACGTCCGGGTTGTTCTCGTGCAGGTGCACGCGCTCCTCGGGCAGGATCCCCGCGTAGGAGGCCGTGCAGGCGCCGATCTCCTGCATGAAGCGGTCGTCCGAGAGGTCGATCCGCGCCCCGTGGGTGAACACCGCCCAGTTCGCGTGGAAGTGGGTGGTGTGGTTGAGGGGGGCGGCGGTGAAACGAGCGGCGCCCAGCAGGACGGCGCCCGCCAGCAGGGTCAGGAGGCGATTCTTCATGGCGGGGGCGGCCGGGGGTGGAAGGGAGCGGAGCGCGCGCGCCGGCGTCACGAACCCAACGGCCCGGGTGCGCGGTACCAGCACCGTGCATAGCTTGCAGCGACCCTACCCCTCGACCCCGCCGAAGTCCCGATGGACGTACTCCGCACCGGCAAGCGCATCCTCTGGGTGGACGACGAAGTGGAGCTCCTGCGGCCCCACCTCCTCTTCCTCCAGGCCCGGGGCTACCACGTGGACGCCATCGCCAACGGCGACGACGCCCTCGCACTGCTGCGCGAGACCCCCTACGACCTGGTGCTGCTCGACGAGCAGATGCCCGGCCGGCGGGGGCTGGAGGTGCTGGAGATCCTGCGCCGCGAGGACCCGCACGCGCGCGTAGTCATGGTGACCAAGTCCGAGGAGGACCGCACCATGACCGAGGCCATCGGACGGCGGGTGGACGACTACCTGGTCAAGCCCACCTCGCCCCGGCAGGTGCTCTCGGTGGTGACGCGCATCCTGGAGGGGTCCAGCATCCGGCAGCAGCAGGTGGCGCAGGACTTCGCGGCCCGCTTCGGACGGCTCTCGGTCAAAGGGCAGGACGCCGCGGACGCCGACGCCTACCGCGAGGTCTACGCCGAACTGGTGGACTGGCACGTGCGCCTGGAGCAGGCGGGCGAACACGGCCTGCTGGACTCGGTCCAGTCCATGCTCGCCGAGCTGCGCCGGAACTTCGGCCTCTTCATCTCGCGCGAGTACCCGCTCTGGCTCGGGGGCCGGCGTCCGCGTCCGCATCTGTCGGTGGACGTGGTGCGCGAGCACCTGGTGCCGCTGCTGGGGGAGGAGCCCGTCTTCTTCGTGGTGCTGGACTGCATGCGCCTGGACCAGTGGCGGGTCATCACGCCGCTGCTGGCGCCCTACTTCGAGATCGAGGAGGGCTTCCACTACTCCATCCTGCCCACCGCCACCCCCTACGCGCGCAACGCCATCTTCAGCGGCCTCTTCCCGGACGAGCTCGACCGCCGGCGCCCCGGGTGGTGGGACTCGTCGGACGACGAGGGCTCCATGAACGCCTTCGAGGACGAACTGCTGGTCGAGCAGCTTCGCCACCTGACCGGGCGCGCCGTCCCGGTCCACTACGACAAGATCTTCTCGGACCGCGACAGCGGGCGCGTGCGCAGCCGGGTGCGCTCCGCCCTCCGGGAGCGGGGAGGGGTGGTGGCGCTGGTCTTCAACTTCGTGGACCTGATGACGCACGGGCGCTCCGATTCGCCCATCCTCATGGAGGTGGCCAAGGACGAGGCCGCGCTCCGGGCGCTCACCCGCTCCTGGTTCGAGCGCTCCACCGCCTACCAGGTGCTGCAGGAGGCGGCCGCCTCGGGGCACCGGGTGGTGGTCACCACCGACCACGGCTCCATCCTCTGCCAGCGTCCGGCCACCATCTTCGCCCGCCGCGACGCCACCGCCAACCTGCGCTACAAGTTCGGGGTCAACCTGCGGGTCGAGGACCCCGGCGCCGCCTTCGCAACCGACCGGGAAGCGGACCTGCGCTTCCCCGCGGGGCGCCTGGGTTCCACCTACGTGCTCGCGCTCGAGGACCACTTCTTCGTGTATCCCACCAAGCTGCGCGAGTACCAGGCCAAGTACCGGAACTCCTTCCTGCACGGCGGCATCAGCCCCGAGGAGATGATCGTCCCGGTTGCGCGCCTCACGCCCCGCCCGGGCTGACGGCGGCCCTCACCCCCCCGCCGGTGCCTGCGCACTCTCCTCGCCGAAGACACGCCCGATGTACCGGCTCCCCGGGCCCGATGTGCGGGGCCGCCTGGAGATTCGCCTCACACCTCCGCGCTGCGTGCGAGTTCCATCGCGAAGGCCGACAGGGCCGCGCTGCATTCGGAGAGTGGAACTCGGGCGCCCCAGTACATCCCGCCCAGGGCCTCCCAGGCGGTCTGCATTCCCGGTTCCTCGCAGGCCCGCCAGCCGAGACTGTCCGAATCGGGCCAGCGCCGGATTTGCTTCAACTCCAGCATCTCGCGGAGGAGGTCACGCGCAAGCGTCCGGTCTTGCTGGTCCAGTTGGATGAGAATCCTGAATCCGTCCTCGTAGTGCCGCACGAAGGTGGACGGTTCATCGCCCCGAGTCGCGCGGCGGTGGATCGCCTCGATCTTTTCCAGAAGCGTGACGACCGGAGTCACGCAGTGGATCTCACCGGGCGCGCTGTCATCAGCGCCGTCGGGCAGCCCTCCGCGCATCGAGAGGAATTCATGAACCCAGGACCGTATGATCCGGCCTTCGCCCGGCATCACCCGCGCATCACCGATTTCGAGTTGGACGAATGGCCGAAGGGCATTCGCCAGCGGACTGCCCGTGACCTGAGGATACGCAACCTGGACGACGACCGACCGATGGTACGGATCCCGCCCCGCACGATCCTCGCTACAGGTCGCTCCGGGAACCGCAATTCGACCCAGGACCTTCTCGAAGAATGCCCGACGCCTCCTTGCGGCCTGCTTCCCCATTGAAGACCAGTCGCTGCAGTCCTCCACGTCCGGATGCAGAAGCTTGATGTCCAGGTCCTCACTGAACCGCTCGATCAACCCGAAGCCTTTCGAGAGGCTTGTTCCTCCCTTGAACTGGATCTCGAATCCGCTCACGTGCTTGAGAGACCAGAGGACGTGGCAGACCCAGTAGTCCTTCTCGACCAGGACGTCGGCGACACCGCGCTCGGTCGCCACCCCGGCGACCAGATCGGGGAAATCCTTTCGATCGTGGAGGAAGGTCACCCTTCCACCGCCCGATCGACTTGTGCCTGCACCTGAGCCGTCCCGAACTTCGCTGCCATCTCCCGCAGGCGCGTCGTGTCAAAGCGCTCCTCCCGGACCGCCTCCCCGAGGTGCCGGAGAACCTCCTCCAGTGGCTGGTCCATCCGATCCACGTTGCTGAGGAGATCGACCACGAAGAACTCGGGGTCCGGCGAGCGAGGGAACCGGACACGCCTCAGCTCGAAGGTACGGCCAGCCAGGTTCTCGGTGCCGGTGCGCGTGGTGTTGTAGACCAGGGGCCTGGCCTCGACGGCGGTCGTCCCCAGACCCAGCGAGTTCCAGACCGATGGTCCGGTGCGGAGGTAGGGCCTCCCAGCGAAGAACGCCCGGAGCAGTTCCGACTCGGTGGGATGCGCGGTCCCCCAGAACGCATGCTTCGGGGCCAGGTAGAGCCCCTTGCGAAGCGGAAGCAGTCGTCCCTCGGCCACGAGTCGCGACGCGAATCGGGTGGGATTGCTGGCGTATCGGCGGAAATCCCGGGTCCGGTAGACCCTGCCTTCCTTAAGCCTGACCTTGGACATGAGTCGTGGGGATGTATGATTTCTCCGAGGAAAAATCATACGCCATCCTTGCCTTGACCGCAAGGCGTACACCGCAGCGCCGGTGCGGCCCCCACGCCCCCGCGCCTCCGCCGGCACCGACCGGTAGAGGGCCGGCCCTCACCCCCCCGCCAGCACCTCCCGGTAGACCGCCCGGTTCCCCTC
>JAVVFC010000207.1:0-4851 GCA_032250975.1 Longimicrobiales bacterium
CCATGGCCTCGAACTGTCCCGACCACTCCAGCCGATACCCGGTCGGCAGCTCCAGCCGGCGCTCCAGGAGGTCGCGGGCCTCGGTCACGTACCCGCCCACGTCCCGGCCCCGCACGTCCACGAACACGATGCTGTTCAGGAGCGCGTTCTCGCTCTTGATCATGGGGGGACCGCCCGCGAAGCGGATGTCGGCCAGCTGCCCGAGGGGGATCTGCGCGCCCGACGGGGACGGAACCAGGACCCGGCCGAGGGCGTCCGCGTCGTCCCGCAACTCGCGCGCGTAGCGCACGTTCACGCCGTAGCGCTCCCGGCCCTCCACGGTGCGGGTCACGGTCGTTCCGCCGGCGGCGGCCATGACCGTGTGTTGCACGTCGGCCATGCTGAGGCCGTGTCGGGCCGCCGCGCGGCGGTCCACCTCCACCTCCAGGTACCGGCCGCCGATGGCCCGCTCGGCGAA
Organism: Longimicrobiales bacterium; assembly: GCA_032250975.1. GTDB lineage: Bacteria > Gemmatimonadota > Gemmatimonadetes > Longimicrobiales > Gaopeijiaceae > Gaopeijia. The sequence continues at coordinate 458 of JAVVFC010000207.1, forward strand.
CACCGACGCCGTGCCCGGAACCAGGGGCAGCAGCCCTTCAATCTGCTTCCCGATGGTCTCGAGCGTGCCCAGATCGGGGCCGAAGAGCTTGATCCCGACCGGGGTCTTGATGCCGGTGGCCAGCATGTCGAGCCGGTTCTTGATGGGCATGGACCACATGTTCGCCACGCCGCGCGTCCGCACCGCACGGTCCATCTCGGCCACGATGGAGTCGTAGTCCACGCCCGGACGCCATCCCGCCTCGGGTTTGAGGATCGCGATCGACTCGAGCATGGACATGGGCGCGGCGTCGGTGGCGGTGAGCGCGCGGCCCACCTTGCCCAGGACCAGGGAGACCTCGGGAACGCCGGCCATGGCACGGTCGCGCTGCTGCATCACGCTTCGGGCCTGGGCCGTGCCGATGCCGGGAAAGATGGACGGCATGTCCATGATCGCCCCTTCGACCAGGGGGGGCATGAACTCGCTTCCCAGGCGCTGGAAGGGGAGCGCCGTCGCCGCCAGCAGGGCGGTCGCGCCCGCCAGAACCCAGACGCGACGCCGCAGGGCGAAGCCGAGCACGGGCCGATACACCCTCATGGCCATGCGATTGATGGGATTCGCGGCCTCCGGGCGGATGGAGCCGCGCACCAGGCCCGCCATGGCGACCGGCACCAGCGTGAGTGCGAGCAGGGCGGAGGCCGCCATGGCCAGCGTCTTGGTCAGCGCCAGCGGGCGAAAGAGGCGCCCCTCCTGGGCGCCGAGCGCGAAGATGGGCAGAAAGCTGAGGGTGATGATGAGGAGCGAGAGGAAGAGCGCCGGTCCCACCTCGCCCGCGGCATCCGCGGCGATCTGGATGCGCGTGCGGGGCCGGCCCTCGCGCTCGTTCCGCTCCAGGTGCTTGTGCATGTTCTCGATCATGACGATGGCCGCGTCCACCATCGCCCCCAGCGCGATGGCGATCCCGCCCAGGCTCATGATGTTGGCGTTGACGCCCAGCAGGCGCATGACCAGGAACGCCAGCAGGACGCCGACGGGCAGGGTGAGGATCGCCACCAGCGCGCTGCGGACGTGCATGAGGAACACCACCGCCACCAGCGCCACGATGAGGCTCTCCTCCAGCAGCTTGGTCCGCAGCGTGCGGATGGCGCGGTGGATCAGGTCGCTGCGGTCGTAGCCGACCACCAGCTCCACGCCCTCCGGAAGCGACCGCTGGACGTCGGCCATGCGGGCCTTGACGCGCCCGATCACCTCCAGCGGATTCTCGCCGTAGCGCATGACCACGAAGCCGCTCGTGACCTCGCCCTGCACCACCTCTCCCGCCTCCGTGCGGTAGGCGAAGTCGGCGATCCCGCGCCGGATCTCGGGTCCGATCCCGACCCGGGCGACGTCCCCCACGGTGATCGGGGTTCCGTCCGGCCCCGTGCCGAGGGCCACGGCGCGGATGTCGTCGGGTCCCCCCAGGTAGCCCAGGCCCCGCACCATGTACTCGCTCCCGCCGATCTCCAGGACGCGGCCGCCGACGTCCAGGTTCGACTCGCGCAGGGCGCTCAACACGCGTGTGATGGGCACGCCGTACGCCAGCAGGCGCTCCGGCTCCAGCTCCACCTGGTACTGCTTCTCGTACCCGCCCAGGGTCGCGACCTCGCTGACGCCGGGAACGGCGGTCAGCTGGTCACGCACCGTCCAGTCCTGCAGGCTCCGGAGCTGGGCGTTGTCGTAGCGGCCCGTGCGGTCGAGCAGCACGTACTGCAGCACCCACCCCACCCCGGTGGCATCGGGGCCCAGCTGGGGCTGCACCTCCGTTGGGAGCCGGTCACGGATTCCGTTCAGGTATTCCACCACCCGCGACCGGGCCCAGTACAGGTCGACGCCGTCCTCGAACACGATGTGCACGAACGACTGCCCGAACTGGCTGACGCCGCGCACATAGCGGGTCCGCGGCACCTTGACCATCTCCGTGGAGAGCGGATACGTGACCTGGTCCTCCACAACCTGGGGCGCCTGGCCGCTCCACTCGGTGTAAACGATCACCTGCACGTCCGACAGGTCCGGAATGGCGTCCACGGGCGTGGTGAGCATCGCCCAGATCCCGAACCCGACCGCGGCGGCCGTGCCCAGCAGGACCCAGAAGGGATTGTGGACCGAGCCCTCGATGATGCGCCTGAGCATGATCAGCGCCCCCCGGCGGTGTCGGGCCGCGCTCCGCCCATGTCCATGCCGCCCATGTCCATGCCGCCCATGTCCGACAGGTTCATCTGGGCCATCATGGCCTTCATGACCTCCGCCAGGTTGGCTTCGGAGTCCAGCAGGAACTGGGCCGACGTGACCACGCGCTGGTCGGCCTCGAGGCCGTCCAGCACCTGGACGAATCCGTCCCCCCGCATGCCCAGCGCCACCTCACGCGGCTCGATCCGTCCCTCGCCCGCGTCCACGAAGGCGACGGCCCGCTCGCCCGTCTGGAGGATCGCTTCGGCCGGCACGGCGAGCGTCGTACCGAGATCGGCGACGAGTTCGACCGTGGCGTACATCCCGGGCTTGAGCCGCTGGCCGGGATTCGGGAGCGCGATGCGCGCGGTCATCGAGCGCGTGCGATCCTTCAGCGTGGGATGGACGAACTCCACCCGGCCCTCGATGGCCCGCCCCGGCATGGCCGCTACCGAGATGGTCGCGGGCATGCCCGGCCGGACCAGCGCCACGTCCTCCTCGAAGAGTTCGGCGTGGACCCACACCTCGCTCAGGTCGGCGATCATGTAGAGGTTGGTCCCGGCCTGGAAGGCCTGCCCCCGGACCACGTTCTTCTCCATCACGATACCCGACGCGGGGGCATGCAGGGTCAGCGTCCGGCGCACCTCGCCCTCCTCCAGCAGCCGCTCGACCTGCGCCGCGGGTACGTCCCAGTACTCGAGCCGGCGGCGCGCGGCCCGGAGCAGCTCCTGCGCTCCGGCCACGGCGTCCGGGGCCACGGCCCCCTCCAGCGACTCGACCATCCGGGCCGCGAGCAGCAGTTCCTCCTGGGCGGCCACCAGTTCGGGGGAGTAGACCTCCAGCAGCGCCTCGCCCCGGCGGACGGCCCGGCCGGTGAAGTCCACGTACAGCTGTTCGGCCCACCCCCCGAACCGGGGCGCCACGTACACCATGCCCGGCTCCACGAACTCCACCGAGCCGACCGCGCGGATGGTGCGCACCAGCACGCGCTCGCGGACCGTCCCGAAGGTGATCCCGAGGTTGGCGATGTCTGCGGCCGTGAACCGGATGGCGGCGTCGCCTCCGCTCCCCACAGCACCCGGCATGTCCGCCATCCCCTCCATCCCCGCCATCCCCTCCATGTCCGCCGTTCCCTCCATGTCCGCCATCCCGGCGTCCCCGCCGGGCGGCGTGGACCGGGCCGGCGAGTGTCCCGGCCCGCCCATGAGAAGAAGCGTGGCCGCCACCCCCGCGACGGCGCCCGCGCCCCCCGCCATCATCAGCCCCTTCCGGGCGCGCATCATCGGAGCACCTCCGTGCCCACCACCCGCTCCAGGTCCGCGAGCCCGGTGGCGAAGTCGGCCAGCAGGCGGTGGAAGCCCAGCTCGTGCTGGTACAGGGTGACCTGGGCGTCGAGCAGCGTGTGGAAGTCCACGCGTCCCACCCGATAGGAGGCGGTCGCGGCCGAGAGCGCGGTCCGGGCCTGGGGCAGGATCCCCTCGGCCAGCAGGAGGAGCTGGTCCCGGGTGCGCGCCAGCTCGGCGTCGAGTGCGGCGATCTCCGCGTTCAGCTCGAGCACCATCGTCCGGTGCCGGGCCTCCTGCTCGGCGAGCACCGCGTCGGCCTCGAGCACCGACTGGCTCTGCTTGCGGCCGGCGAAGATGGGCAGCGGCACGGCGACCATCACGTTGAAGAAGTCTCCGAATCCGTCCCGGTAGCTGTAGCCCGCGGTGACGTTGAAGTCCGGCCGGGTGGCCTTCCCGGCCAGCGCCACGCGGCGCTCCTGCGCAGCCACCCGGCGCAGGTGCGCCTGCAGAGTTGGACTGCGCTCCAGAGCGAGCGCCTCGAGGGTGGTCCGGTCGGGAAGGGCGCGCGGGCCCCCGGGCTCCACGTCCGGCACCAGCCCCGCGAGGGCCCCCGATACGAAGCGCGCGCCCGCGGGGGCGCTGGCCAGGGCCGCCGCCGTTTTCGAGCGGCCGGACTGGCTGCGGACCGCCTGCGACGTGTTCGCCTTCGTCACCGCCAATCTCGCCGACGGCGACCGCCTCCACCATACCTGGTGCGCCGGACGGGCGGCCCATCCCGGCGTTCTGGAAGACTACGCCAACCTGGCCCGCGCCGCCCTCGCCCTCCACCAGGGCACCGGCGACGCCGCCTATCTTGAAAAGGCCGAAGCCTTCGCCGCCGTGCTCGACCGCCATTTCTGGGACGCCACCCACGGCGGCTACTTC
>JAVVFC010000208.1:0-4855 GCA_032250975.1 Longimicrobiales bacterium
CTTCTCGATCGGCGGGCTGCCCCATCTCGAGCTGGCCACCCAGATCGCCGCCCAGGCCCACACCGCCGGCGAGCCGTTCGCCGTCGTGTTCGCGGGCATGGGCATCACGCACGCCGACGCGGCCGCGGTGCGCGACACCCTCGAAGCCCGCGCCGCGCAGTCCGAGCTGGTCCTGGTGCTCAACACCGCCGACGATCCGGAGACCATCGCCCTCGGCAACGACCGGGTCCTGCGCGCCCGTCTCGCCGACGCGCGCTTCTTCGTGGACGAGGACCGAAAGACGCCCCTGTCCGAGCGCGTCGACAGCCTCGACGCGGTGGTGTTCCAGGCCAAGCTCGGCAGCATCGGCGCCAAGGTGCGCCGGCTGGCCGAGGCCGGGGTCGATGTCATCAAGGATGACCACGGCCTCACCGATCAGGGGATGGCGCCCTTCGGCGCCCGGGTGCGGGCGGTGCAGGCGGCGGTGGACGAGGCCAACGCCCGCACCGGGGGGCACACCGTCTACTTCCCCAACGTCACCGCGTCCGCGGATGCGCTGTACGGTCGGACGGACGCCGCGCGCGAGGCGGGGTGCGCGGGGGTGGTGCTCTGCCCCGGCCTCACCGGGATGGACGCCATGCGGGCGCTGGCCGAGCGGGACACCGGGCTGGCCCTCATGGCGCACCCCTCGCACGCCAACACCTCGCCCAACGCCGATCGGGGGATCGCGCCCGACCTCCTGATGGGCACGCTCTGGCGCCTGGCTGGGGCGGACGCGGTGATCTACGTGAACGCGCAGGGGCGCTTCGCCTGGCCGGTGGAGGCGTGCCTGGCCGTGAACCGCCGGGCGCGGGCGCCGCTCGGCCCGCACCTTCCGGTCTTCCCCGTCCCCGCCGGGGGGATCCAGGCGGATGACGTCGCGCACTGGTTCCGGCTCTACGGGCCCGACACCCTCCTGCTGGTGGGCGGGAGCCTCCTGGAGGCGCCCGACGTGGAGGCCGCCGCCCGGCGCGTGGTCCAGGCGGCCCGGGAGGCGGTGGGCCTTGTCGGGGAGGTGGCGGGCGGCGCAGGCGAGGCGGCAGCGGGGGGGCGCGTGGAATGAGGGTCGGCGGCACCCCCTACCGCACCCTCTGGGCCGAAGGTCGGGTGGTGCGGGCCATCGATCAGAACCGGCTCCCCTTCGACTTCGTGGTGGTGGAGTGGCGCACGCTGGAGGACGCCGCCGCCGCCATCCGCACCATGCAGGTGCGGGGCGCGCCCCTGATCGGCGCGGCCGCCGCGTACGGGATGGCGCTCGGCGTGGCGGAGGACCCCTCCGCCCGCGGGCTGGTCCGGGCGCGGGAACGCCTGTTGCAGACGCGCCCCACCGCCGTGAACCTGCGCTGGGCGCTGGACCGCGTCGCGGAGCGGGTGGGCCCGCTGCCGGAGGCGGCGCGCGCGGAGGCGGCGTTCCGGGTGGCGGCGGAGCTCTGCGACGAAGACGTCGCCGTCAACCGAGCCCTGGGCGAGCACGCGGGCGGGATCCTCCGGCGTCTGGCGCGGGAGAAGGGCACGCGCGCGGGCACGGGGCGCGGGGGCGCCCCACCCCTGAACGTCCTTACGCACTGCAACGCCGGCTGGCTCGCCACCGTGGACCTGGGCACGGCCACCGCCGGCATCTACCTCGCGCACGACCAGGGGCTCCCCCTGCACGTCTGGGTGGACGAGACCCGCCCCCGCGGGCAGGGTGCCCGCCTCACCGCCTGGGAGCTGGCCAGCCACGGGGTGCCGCACACCGTCGTGACCGACACCACGGCGCCGCACCTCTTGGCCCGGGGCGCGGTGGACGTCGTGCTGGTGGGGACCGACCGCACCACCGCCACCGGGGATGTGGCCAACAAGATCGGCACCTACGGCGTCGCGCTCGCCGCCCGCGACAACGGCGTGCCCTTCTACGTGGCGGCGCCCTCGTCCAGCATCGACTTCGCGCTCTCGGACGGACGCGAGATCCCCATCGAGGAGCGCGCTCCCGACGAGGTGGCGTGGGTCAGCGGCCGCACCGCCGCGGGCGAGATCGCCGCCGTGCGGGTCCTCCCCGAGGACTCCCCCACGCTGAACGTCGCCTTCGACGTCACCCCGGCCCGGCTGGTGACGGGGATCGTCACCGAGCGGGGGGTGGCGCCGGCGTCCCGGGAGGGGCTGGCGGCGCTCTTCCCGGAGCGGGCGGGGTAGGGGTCAGGGCGCCGGGCCGGAGCCGGGTCCACCCCCACCCGGCCGCGTAGCCGAGCGTCATGGGGAGGAGGAAGCCGGTCCCCAGCGGGGCCGTGACCAGCAGGGCGTCCCATTCCCGGAAGACGGCGACGTAGATGGGCGTCGCGGTGGCGACCCCCGCGGCGAACGCGCCCCAGACCGGGAGCGTCCACCCCCGGCGGGCGGGGTCGAGCCCCACGCCCGGCAGGCCGGGGTATCGCGCCACGACGGCCAGGAAGAGGAAGGGGTAGGCCCAGGCGACCGCGGAGGCACCCAGGTAGAACGGCGTCGTGACGGGGCCCAGGAAGGCGGAGAAGGGGAGGGTGGGGAGGCCGCGGGAGTCCAGGTACAGCTTGACCCCCAGCCCCGTGAGCCAGGGGAGGGCCACCCCCGCCGCCGCCAGGAAGGCAGCGGTGCGCCGCGCCCCGAGCGCGGCGGGCGGGCTCCCCGCGCCCCGGCGGGCCCGCTCCACCTGGAGCAGCACGACCCCCGGGACCACCGCCATCGCCGGGGCGGCCAGCGCCGGGACGCGGGCGGCCGCGAAGTGCAGCAGCACGTGGGCGAGCGCGTACTGCCAGGCCGGCCGGCTGCCGGGACGGAGCGTGTTGAGCCGGTCCGCCGCGCGCACCACCAGCCAGAGGGTGGCCAGGAATCCGAGAAAGAGCACGCCGGATCCCAGCACGTACAGCAACGCCCAGCGGTTACCCATGGCTACCTCCCTCCTGGCTGCACGTCGTGGAAGGTGAGGTCCTTCACGTCGTTCATGGTGGTGCGCAGCGACCACTCGCTGTCGAACAGGATCATCGGGTTGCCCTCCACGTCTTCGACGCTCCTCCGGCCGTAGGCGCCCCCGATCTCGCGGATCTTCGTCTCGGGTCCCGTGACCCAGCGTGCGCAGTGGAAGGGGAGCGTCTCCAGATGCACCTTCACACCGTACTCCCGCTCCAGGCGGTCCAGCAGCACGTCGAACTGGAGCCGCCCCACCGCGCCCACCACGGGCACGGGCCCGGAGAGGGAGTGGGAGTAGAGAAGGAGGATGGTGCCCTCCTCGGCCAGGTGCTTGAGCCCCCGGTCGAGTTGCTTGCGCTTCATCACCTCCTGCACGCGCACCTGCGCGAAGTGCTCCGGCGAGAAGCGCGGCACCCCCTGGTACTCCACGCCGGGCTCGGCGCTGAGCGTGTCCCCCACCCGCAGGGTGCCCCGGTCGTGGATCCCGACCACGTCGCCGGCCACCGCCTCGCCCGCGGCCTCCCGCTCCCGGGCCATGATGTCCTGCGCGGGCGCCAGCCGCAGCGTCTTCCCGGTGCGCGAGTGCCAGGCGTCCATCCCCGCCTCGTAGCGCCCCGAGCAGAGGCGCAGGAAGGCGATGCGGTCCCGGTGCCGGGGGTCCATGTTGGCCTGCACCTTGAACACGAAGCCGCTGAAGGGGCGCGCCACCGGGTCCACCGGCTCGCCCCCGCTCTCGCGTGGGGCGGGCGGCGGCGCCAGCGCCAGGAAGTGCCGCAGCAGCACCTCCACCCCCGCGTTGGTGAGCGCGCTGCCGAAGAAGACCGGCGTCAGCTCCCCCCGCTCGTAGGCCTCCCGGTCCCAGGGGGTGCCCACCGCGTCCAGCAGCGCCACGTCCTCGCGCAGCCGTTCGGCGGGACCGTCGCCGATTTCCCGCTCGAGCGCCGGGTCGTCCAGCGTGGTCACGCGGGCGTCGAGGCGGGTCTGCCCGTGGTCCCCGCTCCGCGCGAACACGTGCACCTCGCCCGTGAGCCGGTCGGCCAGCGCCACCATGCGCCCGTCCCGCCGCGCGGGCCAGGCCGCCGCGTAGCACTCGATGCCCAGGTCGGCGGCCACGTCGTCCAGCAGCTGGAGCGGGTCCTCGCCCTCGCGGTCGCACTTGTTCACGAAGGTGGTGATGGGCAGGCGCCGCTTGGCGCACACGCTGAACAGTTTGCGCGTCTGCGCCTCCACGCCCCGCCGGTTGTCGAGCAGCATCACCGCCGAGTCGGCCGCCGCCAGCGCGCGGTAGGTGTCCTCCGAGAAGTCCTGGTGGCCGGGGGTGTCGAGCAGGTTGATGCGGAACCCCTCCCAGTCGAAGTGGAGGGCGCTCGCCGTGATCGAGATGCCGCGCTCCTTCTCCATCTCCATCCAGTCCGACGTCGCGTGCCGCTGCGCCCCCTTCCCCTTGACCGACCCGGCCAGGTGCAGCGCCCCCCCGTACAGCAGGAGCTTCTCGGTCAGCGTCGTCTTGCCCGCGTCGGGGTGCGAAATGATGGCGAAGGTGCGGCGGCGCCCGATCTCGGCGCGGAGGGTGTCGAGGTCCATGAGCGCAAAGCTCATCGGAATGTGGAGGGGTGTCCACCGGGGCCGGGCGGAATGCGCCGCGCCCCGCTCCGCACCGGCTACCGTACCCAGCCGGTTCCGGCCGGTGAACGCACCGCTCCGGAGCCCCGCCGCCACGGGGCGGGGCCCCCGAGCGAGTGCTGCACCTGCGCTATGGCATGCCGGCCGGGCGGGCGTTCGACACCAGCCAGTGGACGCGGGGGGTGCCGTCCTCGCCGACCCGCACCACGTTCATCCAGTTGCCGGTCTGCACCACGCCGGCTTCCCCGGGACCCAGGATTTCGTACCAGCCGCCGGCGCCCCGCCACCCCCCACC
>JAVVFC010000209.1:0-4850 GCA_032250975.1 Longimicrobiales bacterium
GCCCCCTCCCCTTCCTCACCTCCCGTCCCGGACGCCGACTTCCTGGTCGTCGGCTCCGGCTTCGGCGGGAGCGTGGCGGCGCTGCGGCTGGCGGAGAAGGGGTACCGGGTGGTGGTGCTGGAGCAGGGACGGCGCTGGCGGCCCCAGGACTTTCCGCACACCAGCCGGGCGCTGCAGCGCTACCTGTGGGCGCCGCGGCTGGGTCTACGGGGCATCCAGGCGCTCACCTTCCTCCGCCACGCGGTCGTCCTGCACGGAAGCGGGGTGGGTGGGGGGTCGCTGGTCTACGCCAACACCCTGATCGCGCCCGACTTCGAAGTCTTCCGGCGCCCGGAGTGGGGGGCGGGCGACTGGGAGCGCCGGCTGGCGCCGCACTTCGCGGAGGCCCGCCGGATGCTGGGGGCGGTGCCGGCGCCGGGGGTGGGGCGCACCGATGCCCTGCTGCGCGACGTGGGCCGGGAGCTCCGCGGGGACGACACCTTCCGTATCCACGACGTGGGGGTGTACTTCGGGGCGGAGGGCCAGACGGTGCCCGACCCCTACTTCGGGGGGGACGGCCCGGCGCGCACCGGCTGCACCCGGTGTGGCGCCTGCATGATCGGGTGCCGGGTGGGTGCCAAGAACACCCTGGACCGCAACTACCTGTGGCTGGCGGAGCGGCTCGGAGTCCGCATCGTGCCGGAGACCGAGGCGCTCGCGATCCGGCCGCTCCCCGAGGGGGGCTACGAGGTCGAGACGCGCCCCTCCCTGGGTCTGCGCCGCCCGCGGCGGCGCTGGCGCGCCCGGCAGGTGGTGGTGGCTGGAGGGGTGGTGGGCACCGTGCGCCTCCTGCTGGCCTCCCGGGCGCGCGGCTGGCTGCCCGACCTCTCCCCCCGCGTCGGGAGCCGGGTGCGGACCAACTCCGAATCCATCCTGGCGGCGGACTCTCCCGACCGCTCCGTGGCCTGGTGCGACCACGTGGCGATCACCTCCGGGATCCGGGCGGACGCGCGCACCCACATCGAGATGGTGCGCCTCAACCCGGGCTCGGACGCCCTCTTCTGGCTCGCGGCGCCCCTCACCGGTGGCGGGGGGCGCGTGCCCCGCCCTCTCCGCCTGCTGGGCAACGCGCTGCGGCACCCGTTGCGGACGCTGCGGGGCCTCTGGCCCTTCAACCGGGCGGTGCGGACCGGGGTGGTGCTCGCCATGCAGGCCACCGAGGGGCATCTGGATCTCACCCTCCGGCGGCGGTGGTGGCGGCCGGGACGGCCCGCCCTGGCCTCTCGCCTTCCCCGGGGTCAGGCCCCACCCGTCTCGTACATCCCGGTCGCCAACGAGGTCGCGCGGCGCATGGCCGGGCGCATGGGGGGCGAGGCGTGGAACAACTGGCCCGAGGTGGTGCTGGGAGCGCCCCTCACCGCGCACATGCTCGGGGGGTGCCCCATGGGGGCGGACGCCGAGGCGGGGGCCGTCGACTTCGAGGGCCGGCTTTTCGGGTACCCGGGCATCCGCGTGGTGGACGGATCGGTGGTGCCGGTCAACCTGGGGGTGAACCCGTCGCTGACCATCACCGCGCTGGCGGAGTACCTCATGGCGAGGGTGCCGCCCGCGGAACCCGGAGGCCGGCCCGACGGGTAGGGAGGGGGCACCGCGCCCCTCCCCCCGGAGTCCGCCCCCATGTACGTACGCCGCAAGCCCGCCTGGGACACGATCCCCGAATCCGAGATCACGCCCCGGGAGGTGTACCTGGACCGTCGGCGCTTCCTGGCCGCGGCCGGGATCGGTATCGCGGGGGCCGCGCTCGGGCCGGTCCGGGCCGCCGCGCTGCAGGAGGCGCCCCAGGTGGGAGAGGTGACGTACGGTGAAGCGCTCCGGGCAGACGTCAACGACTACGACCTGATCACCACCTACAACAACTTCTACGAATTTGGCACCGGCAAGGCCGATCCGGCCCGGAACTCCGGCGACTTCCGGCCCCGGCCCTGGACGGTCGAGGTGGGTGGCGAGGTGGCCCGCCCCGGGCGCTACGACCTCGACGACCTGATCCGCTCTGCCCCGGTGGAGGACCGCATCTACCGGCTCCGCTGCGTGGAAGCCTGGTCGATGGTGATCCCCTGGCGCGGGATCCCCTTCCGCAACCTGCTGGCCCGGTTCGAGCCCACCGCCGAGGCCCGCTTTGTGGCCTTCGAGACCGTCTACCGCCCCGAGGAGATGCCGGGGCAGCGGCGCCGGGTTCTGGACTGGCCCTACGTGGAGGGGCTGCGGCTCGACGAGGCCGCCAACGAGCTCACCTTCCTGGCCACCGGGCTCTACGGCCGTGACCTGCCGAACCAGAACGGGGCGCCCCTGCGCCTGGTGGTCCCCTGGAAGTACGGTTTCAAGAGCATCAAGTCGATCGTGAAGATCACCTTCACGCGCAGCATGCCGCCCACCTCGTGGAATCTCTCCGCCCCCCACGAATACGGCTTCTACGCCAACGTGAATCCGGAGGTGGACCACCCCCGCTGGAGCCAGGCCCGCGAGACCCGTCTGCCCGGACTCGCCAAGCGGCCCACGCTCCCATTCAACGGCTACGGCGAGCAGGTCGCGCACCTCTACCGGGGGATGGACCTGACCCGGTGGTACTGACGCGCACCCGCGTCCGCCTGCTCAAGGGCGCGGTCTGGGCCGCCGCCTCCTGGCCCCTGCTGCAGACCGGCTGGCGCTGGTTCTTCGGGGACCGCCTGGGCGCCAACCCGCTGGAGGTGATGATCCTGGGCTCGGGGCTGAGCGCCGTCGTGCTGCTGATCGCGACGCTGGCGGTCACCCCGCTGCGCCGCGTGACCGGGTGGAACGCGCTCCAGCGCCTACGCCGCCTGCTCGGGCTCTGGGCCTTCGCCTACGCCACCCTGCACGTCACCGTCTATCTGGCGCTGGACCAGGGGTGGGCATGGTCGTACATCCTCGAGGACGTGACCGAGCGCCGTTTCACGATCGTCGGGGCGCTGGCATTCGTGCTGCTCCTCCCGCTGGCGGTGACCTCGACCCGGGGGTGGGTGCGGCGCCTGGGGCGGCGCTGGGTGCTCCTGCACCGCCTCGTCTACCCGGCGGCGGGGCTGGCGCTGCTGCACTACACCTGGGGGCAGAAGGCGGACCTGCGGGGTCCGCTGATCGCGGCGGCGGTCATGGCGCTGCTGTTTGGAGTGCGTTTCGGGGTGCGCCGTCCGGGCCGGCGGGGCCCGGCCCGCACCGGAAGCGGAGGCGCTTCGCCCGCCGCCCCGGTGGTGGGCCCGCGCACCCTTCCGTAGCTTTTGGACGTGACCCTCCCCGTCCGGTACCGGAGCCATCGTTCAAATATGCGAACCGTCCTGCTTCTTCCCGCCCTGGCGGCCCTGGCGGGGTGCGCCTCGGCGCCCGCCTCCGCACCCCACCCCCCGATCACGCCCGCAGATACGCGCGCGGACGCGCCGTCCCCCGCCCCCCGGGAAGGGGTGGAGTTCGCCGTCTTCCGGGGGGACGGAACGCCCGCCACCCTGCCGGCGCTGGTGGCGGAGGCTGGGCAGGCGCAGGTGGTGCTGTTCGGGGAGGAGCACGACGATGCAATGACCCACCGGCTGCAGACCGAGCTGCTGCAGCGGCTCTTCCTCGAAGCGCGGCCGGTCGTGCTCAGCCTGGAGATGTTCGAGCGCGACGTGCAGATCGTGGTGGACGAGTACCTGCAGGGGCTGATCACGGAGGCGCACTTCCTGGCCAGTGCGCGGCCCTGGGACCACTACGAGGAGCGGTACCGCCCCGCCGTGGAGTTCGCCCGCGAGCACGGCATCCCGGTGGTGGCCGCCAACGCCCCGCGCCGCTACGTAAACCGGGTGTCGCGCCTGGGTCCGGAGAGCCTTTCCGACCTGTCCCCGGCCGCACTCGCCCACCTTCCCCCGCTCCCCTACTACCCGGGCTCCGAACGCTACCGCGCGGAGTGGGATGCCCTCATGGAGGGAGCGGCCGGGCACGGGGGCGGGGACCCCTTTCACGGTCAGGTGCTCTGGGATGCCTCCATGGGGGAGAGCATCGCGCGCACTCTGGAGCGGATGTCGGGGGCGCTGGTGCTGCACTTCGCCGGCAGCTTCCACGTCGCGAACCACACCGGGACTCCGGAGGCGCTGGCGCACTACCGGCCGGGTACGCGTACCCTCGTGCTGGTCAGCGTGCCCGCAGAGACGCTGGACCGGCTTCCCGAGGAGCACCGGGGGGCGGGGGACTTCGTCGTGCTGACCACCGCCCCGACCGGCACCTCCTGACCCGCGGCTTGGAAGCGGGAGGGCGCGGCGCGGCCGTTACCCGCCCAGAAGCCGGCCCGGCACCACGCCCACCCCGAACGTGAAGGGGCGCGGCCGGAAGTCGTCCACCCAGATGAAGCGGAACTCCAGGCCGAAGGTCCACGGGCTGTCGCGGGAGGGCGTGCCGCCGAAGGCCGCCACCAGCGAGAACCCCGTGCGTGTCTCCCGTTCCAGGACCTCGGCGCCGGCGCCCCCGGCGCCGTCCACCACCCAGAGCGAGTTGCGGAAGACCGGCCCGCCTCCCACCCGCAGACCTCCCAGGTCGTAGAGCGCGTCCAGCGCGAGCTGCCGTTCGGTCAGGTCGTCCAGAAAGGTGAGATCCCCCGCGACCTGGATCCCGAGTCCGCGCACCAGCGGCGTGGGGATGTAGGCGACGGCGCCCAGCACCGGGTCGTCGAACTCGATGTCCCATCCGCCCCGCACGGTGAGCGTGAAGGGCACGGAGCCCGGCTGCGGGCCGGGCTGGGCCGCCGCCGCCGCGGGCGCCAGGAGGAGCAGGGGCAGCAGGTGCGCCAGACGGGATCGGGTCATGGGCGGGTCGGTTCAGGGGGGAGGGGGGGG
>JAVVFC010000020.1:0-25245 GCA_032250975.1 Longimicrobiales bacterium
GCCGCTCCGGCCTGCCAGCGCGGGGTGCTCCCCGTCCAGCACCACCCAGTCGGCGCGCCGCCCCTCCGCCAGCCCGGCCGCGGGACCGCCGGCCGCCCCCGCGCCGCCCTCCCAAACCGCCTCCAGCAGGGTGCGCGCCACCGAGGCGTGCGCGCCCGCGGCTACGATCCGGGTCCGGCTCCGCAGCCGCTGCCCGTATTCGAGCCAGCGCAGCTCCTCCACGGGCGAGACCGACACGTGGCTGTCCGAGCCCACCGCCAGGCGGCCACCTTCCTGCAGATGTCCGGCCAGGGAGAAGAAGCCGTCCCCCAGATTCCCCTCGGTGGCGGGGCAAACCACCGCCACCGCTCCGCTGCGGGCGAGGCGCGCACCCTCCTCCGGCGTCATGTGCGTGCAGTGCACCAGCGACCAACGCCCATCCACCGGGGCGTGGTCAAGCAGCCACGCCACCGGGCGACTCCCCGACCACGTCCGGCACGCAGCGACCTCCCGCTCCTGCTCGGCCACGTGGATGTGGCGGGGGAGCGCGTCCGTGACCGGCGCCTCCAACACCCGCACCATCTCGTCGGGGGTCACGGCGCGCAGCGAGTGGAAGGCGAAGCCGGGCTCGCACCCCTCCGCCGTCCACCTACGCACCACCTCGAGAAGTTCCAGGAAACGGTCCACCTCCAGGATGAACCGCCGCTGCGCGGGCTCGGGCGACGCCCCGCCGAACCCCCCGTGACGGTAGAGCACGGGCAGGAGCGTGAGCCCGATCCCCGCCGATTCCGCGGCCCGCACCAGGCGCCGCGCCACCTCCGCGGGATCGGCGTAGGGCCGCCCCCGCGGGTCGTTGTGCAGGTAGTGGAACTCGACCACCCGGGTGTACCCGTGCCGGAGCATCTCCACGTACACGCGGGCCGCCACCGCCTCGACCTGGTCCGGATCGAGGACGGCCAGAAAGCGGTACATGGCCTCGCGCCAGCTCCAGAACGAGTCGCCGCCCTCCGGACCGGAGCGAACCTCGGCGCCGCCCGCCAACGCACGCTGGAAGGCGTGCGAGTGCGCGTTCACGATCCCGGGCACCACGGGACCCGGCAGGCGCTGGGCCGGTGCCTCGCCGGCGCCCACGCCCGCGTCCAGGTCGGCGTCCGGGCTGGGGGCGACCGCCACCCGGCTAAGGAGTCCATCGGGGCCGGGCTCCAGGATCACGTCTCGGGTCCAGCCGTCCGGGAGTAGCGCCAACGGCGCGAGGTACCGGGTCATGGGACTCCACCCTAGATTCGGCTGCGGGCTCCGTCAACCGGGATCCGGAGCCCCGGTCCGGACATTTCCGGCCGCGGACCCCACACGCCACCGAGCGGAGTCCTCGTGTACGACACCCTGTGGATCGACGCCCACCTGGCCACCATGCTCCCCGGCGGGGACCCCTATGGAGCGGTACGGGACGGCGCGCTCGGGGTGAAGGACGGGCGCATCGCGTGGGTGGGCCCGCTCACCCGGCTGCCCGGGCCCGCCGAAGCCCTGGCGCGTGAGGTGCGGAGCGCCGGCGGTGGCTGGATTACGCCGGGTCTCGTGGACTGCCACACGCATGCCGTCTTCGGGGGCGACCGGATCGAGGAGTTCGAGGCCCGGCTCCGCGGAGAGGACTATGAATCCCAGGCCCGCCGGGGCGGAGGGATCCTGTCCACGGTGCGGGCAACCCGCGCTGCCGGCGAGGACACGCTGACCGAATCGGCAACCGGGCGACTGGCCGAGTTCGCCCGCGAGGGGGTCACGACCGCCGAGGTCAAGTCGGGCTACGGCCTGGACGTCTCCACGGAACTCGCCATGCTGCGGGCGGCACGGCACGCGGGTGCGCAGGCCGGGGTGGAGGTCCATGGGACGCTGCTCGCGCTGCACGCGCTCCCCCCCGAGTACCGGGACCGCCGCGCGGACTACCTGCGCCTGGTCACCGACGAACTCCTGCCCGCGGTGGTGCGGGAGGGCCTCGCCACCGCCGCCGACGCCTTCCTGGAGGGGATCGCCTTCCAGCCCGAGGAGGTGGAGCCCGTATTCCGCCGGGCGCGTGAACTGGGCCTCGTGCTGCGCCTGCACGCGGACCAGCTCACGGACGGCGGCGGCGCCTCTTACGCGGCCCGCTGGGGCGCCGCCTCCGCCGACCACCTGGAATACACGTCCCGGGCGGGAGCGGCGGCCATGGCCGCCGCAAACGTCACCGCCGTCCTGCTCCCGGGCGCCTTCCTGGTGCTCGGCGGCGGTCGCCGGCCGCCGGTCGCCGACTTTCGCCGGGAGGGGGTGGCGATGGCGGTCGCCACCGATCTCAACCCCGGCTCGGCACCCGTTCGTTCAATCCGGCTGGCGATGGCCCTCGCCTGTCACCTCTTCGGGCTCACCCCCGAGGAAGCACTCGCGGGCGCGACCCGGAACGCCGCCCGGGCCATGGGCCTCGACGACCGGGGGCGTCTGGCCCCCGGCCTGAGGGCCGACCTGGCCGTGTGGAACATCAGTCATCCCGCCGAACTGATCTACTGGCTCGGGGGCGCGGCACCCCTCCAGACCCGCATCCGGGGCGGGGTGGAGGGGTAGGGGCCCGGGCGGAGCGGGGTGGGCGCGCCGGTCGCGGCGCGCCTCCCATCTCAGCGCCCGCCGCCGGTCCGGCGCGCCTTCCCCGACGAACCCGGACGGGCACTCCGCGCCGGGGTCGAGGTGCGGGCCGCACCCCCCTTCGACGCCGCGGGACGGGTCGCACCCGACCGTGCGGGGGCAGCGCTCGGCCGCTGCGCAGGTGCGGAACGGGCGCGGGTGACCGGTGCCCGCGCCGAAGACGGCGCGCGTGACGCGGTCGGCGCGCGTGATGCCGAGGGAGCGCGGGACGCGGGCCGAGCTCTGGAGGTCGACGGGGCCCGCGACGCGGAGGGGGCGCGGGAGGTCGACGGGGCCCGCGAGGCCGGCCGGGCCCGCGATGTTGAGGGCACCCGGGACGCGGACGGAGCGCGGGACGCAGACGGTTGCGCGACCGTCCCACGCACGGCCGTCGGTCGGGCCCTCGCCCGATCCGAAGTCGCCGCCCGCGGCGCCACCCTACCGGAGGTGGGACGCTGGGCCGAGACTGCTCCGGACCCGCTGGAGGAGCGCGGCGGGGCCGGGCGGGCGGCCGGAGAACGGGCCGCGGCCGCAGCGCGTCCGGTCGCCGCTCGCGTCCCCGTGCTCCGGGGTGCCGCTGTCGGCGCACGAGTCGTGGCACGCGGCGCGGCGGTCGGACGTTCGCGGATCGGACGCGCCGTCGCTGCCCGCGCGTCGGTCGGGCGTGCGCCGGCGCGCACCGAACCGGTCGGGCGCGGCGCGGCTGCACGCGCGGTGGGACGCGTCGTGGGCGCCGTGGCGCGGGTGGCGGGCCTCACCGAAGGTGACGCGGAGCGTGCACCGGGACGCGCTGCGGAGACCGCCGCCCGCCCGGTCGAAGTGGCGCGAGGCGCGGCGACGCGATCCGTTCGGGGAACGGACGCCACCGCGCGCGCCGGGGCCTTGTACCCGGCCGGCGTGGCGTACCCCCCGAAGCCGGACCGGGGATTCAGGCGCCCCAGGCGCGTCGTGCCACCCGCGGGGTAGCGATACCAGTCACCCGCCCAGCGGCGGTATCCGCCCGCGACGTAGATGGGGGAGCCGTACCCGTAGGCCCACGACGGCGTGGGCGCATAGTACGGTCCCCACGGATCCCAGAACGGGTCGCGCCAGTACCCGGCGACGAATACCCGGTGCGGCCTCGCCCAGTAGCCGCGCGTGAAGCGCACCGCGTGCAGCGGCTGGTAGCAGAGGGAGTACGCGTCCCAGTAGGGGTCGTAATAGTCCGCGTGACAGGTAGAGAAGGCGAAGCCCAGGGAAGTCCCCCGGCCGTGGCCGTAGCCGTACCCCCGGGACCAGTGCGTCCAACCGTACCCGCCCTCGGAGTAGATGCCGTGGCCGCTCCCGTACGAGAAGCCGAGCGCCACCCCGTCCCACAACCCGAAGCTCAGACCCACCGAGACCCGCGAATACTGCCCCTGGGCCGGCGTCGTCAGGAGCATCATGGCCAGCGCGACCACCGTCGAAAAACCGAGTTCCCGTTTCATCGCTCACCTCCTGGAGTCCACTGCACGCCCCCACGTAGCTGCATGGGTCGTGCCAGGTCGTCGGAGTTCGCGCATTTCTATACCACCCAGCGTCTTACGCACTCCACGTTGCGCCGCGTATCCACCGGAACCCACCGATCGTCCCCTCGTTCGGACACCCCCCGGTCCCCGGATTGGGTCGGAGCGGGGCCGCCCCCGTCAGGCGCCCGACAGCACCTTGAGGAGGGCCCAGACCGCCGCCCCCAGAAGGAGCGGGGTCGCCACCATGACGACCAGGGCCACCCGGTGCGCAGGGTCGGTGGGCGCCTGCTCCTCTCCGTCGGGGTCGGGGGGCGCGGACGGCTTCTGTTCGCTCATGGCACTGCCATCCCTTCCAGAATGCGAAAGAAGGACTCCAGTTCGGCTTCGGAGGTACTCAGGTGGGGCGCCACCCGCACCGCATCCAGGGGCGGCCCGAAGCCGCGCACCACCACGCCGTGCTCACGGTACAGGCGCGCCGCCACTTCCGGCGCGGAGCGCCCCTGCACCTGCACGGCAACCAGCGACGCCCCCGCCTCCCACCGTCGTGGAGACCGCCAGGTGAGGCCCGGAGTGGCCTCGACCCGGTCGTACATGAAATCCCGGAGCGCGCGGTAGCGTTCCTCTTTGTGCTCCGCCGTCCCCAGTCCGTCCTGGAAGGCGACCGCGTCGGCGACGTTCACGGTCTCGGCCAGGTTGCGCGTGCCATAATCCTCGTACCGGCGCACGGACCCCTCCCACCGCGCCTGGCCCCACGTGACCCACGACGGCTCCAGCACCCCCCGCAGGTCGGGCGAGATGCGGGCGAAGCCGAGCCCCTTGGCGCCCTGGATCCACTTGTGGAGGCTACCGGCGTAGAGGTCCACCGCCGCCGCCGCGTCGGCCACCGGGATCATCCCCGCCGACTGGGCGGCATCCACCACCACGTACCGAACCCCTGCCCGGCGCGCACCCGCGGCGATCGCCGGAACGTCGTGGCGAACGCCGACCATGTTGTCCACGTGGGGCAGGACCAGCACACGGGTGCGGTCCGAGAGCTGGCGCAGGTGGAAGTCGGTCACCTCGGTGCGGGACATGCCCCTGGACTCGGAGATCGGAAAGGGCACGCGGCGCACCCGGAAGCCGCGGCGGCGGGCGTTGTGCTCCCAGGTGACGGAAGCGCCGTCGTGGTTGAGCGAGGTGAAGACCACCTCGTCTCCCGGGCCCAGCGCCAGTCCGTTGGCGGCAACGTTCACCCCTTCCGTGGTGTTGTGGGTGAGTGCCAGATCCTCCACCTGGACCCCCAGCAGGCCGGCCAGCGCGGCGCGGGCGTCCTCGCGCGCCGCCTCCCAGGGCGCACCCCACATGTAGAGCCACGGATTCTCCTCGCAAAGGGCGAGGAGCCCCACCCGCGCCTCGTGCACCGCCCGGGGGACCGTTCCGATGGAGGCGTGGTTCAGGTAGGTCACCTCCGGGGCGAGGAGGTAGCGCGCCCGCAGTTCCTGCCAGGCCGGCCGGCCCCCGCCCTGCGCGCGGGGCAACCGCGCCGCGGCGGCCGCCGCGTGGAGCTCGAACCGGGGGATCAGCGTCGCGCCGACCGCGCTGGCGGCGAGCGCCCGAAGGAAGCGGCGACGGGGGAGCGGAGTCGAGGTCATGAGTCCCGGGGTCGAGGGTCTGGAATCTCCGCCCTCCCTTGCCCGGAGCGGGGATCCGTGGAACATTATCACACGTCCGGCTTCGGCCGGACCTCGGATTCTCCCTCCCGGAGGCCGATTCCGGAACCGGCATTCGCCGACGTTTTCCGATTCGATTCAGGCGGAACTTGCCCCTCGATCACCGGGGCCGCCAGCCTCTCCCGGGTTTTCAGGATCCCAGCAGGCTCGAGCCGCGGTTCACGACCGCGCGCCCGGAGCTTCCTGACGTTCCAACCACAGACCACAGGTATATCGTGAGCACCGACTCACCGCAGGATCGCGGAAAACGCCGCCGTCGCCGTCCCTCGCGCCGCCGCGGAAACCGCCAGAAGGGCGGCAACCGGGGTGGCGGCTCCGACGGGCGCTCCCAGGACTACAGGGAATACGAGGAGCAGGAGCAGTCGCTCGACGACGGCGACCAGAGCGAGCCCACGGCGGAGGAGCTCGCCGCCTGGGCGGATGAGCCGTCCCTCGGCATCCTGGAGGTGCTCGGCGGGGGCTCCGGATTCCTGCGCCGCAGGGAGTCGGGCTACATCCCCGGCGACGACGACATCTACGTCGGGGCACGGCTCATCAACCGCTTCGACCTGCGCACCGGGGACGAGCTCTGGGGGGAGATCGGCACGCCTCCGCGCAGCGGTATGAGCCCGCCCCTGCGGCGGCTTCGACTGGTCAACGGCCGCAACCCGTCCGCCGTGAAGGACCGGCCCGACTTCGACCGGCTCTCCGCCATGCACCCCGACGAGCAGCTGCGTCTGGAGTGCGGTCGCACCATCGCGGGCCAGACCGACTTCACCAATCGGGTGATCGACCTGCTCTGCCCGCTCGGAAAGGGGCAGCGCGCCATGATCGTCGCGCCGGCCAAGGCCGGGAAGACCACGGTCATGCAGGCCATCGCGGAAGGGATCAGCACCAACCACCCCGAGTGTGTCCTCTACATCCTGCTCGTGGACGAGCGCCCCGAGGAGGTGACCGAGATGGAGACGGTCGGCTTCGGTGAGGTGATCGCCTCGACCTTCGACCGGCCCGCCGAACGGCACTGCCAGGCCGCGGAGATCACGTTGGAGCGGGCCCGCCGCCGGGTGGAGATGGGCGAGGACGTGGTCATCATCCTGGACTCCATCACCCGGATGGCGCGCGCCTACAACACGCTCTCGGGCGGGGGCGGCCGCACCATGTCGGGAGGGCTCGACACCAACGCCCTCGAGAAGCCCAAGCGCTTCCTGGGCAGCGCCCGCAGGATCGCCCCCGACCAGGGGGGCGGCTCGCTCACCATCATCGCCACCGCGCTGGTGGACACCGGGTCGCGCATGGACCAGGTGATCTTCGAGGAGTTCAAGGGAACCGGGAACAGCGAGCTGGTGCTGAGTCGCGATCTGGCCGACCGCCGCATCTATCCGGCCATCGACCTGAACGCCTCCGCCACCCGCAAGGAGGAGTTGCTGCTCGAGCCCGACTACCTGGACCTCTCGCGGGCCCTGCGCCGTCAGCTCTCCGGGATCGGCACCTCCGACGCCATGACGGAGCTGATCGGCGCCATGAAGCGGATGCCCACCAACAAGGACCTGGTCGACTACTACAAGCAGCGCGCCTGATCCAAGTCGCGAGCCGGACGGCGCGGGGCCCGTGGGGCCCGCGGGGCCTCACCCCTCCAGCAGGGCCTGCAGCCGATCAAGCGCCTTCTCCAGTTCCTGACCCTGCATGCGCTCCATGCCGAGCGCGAACCAGGCCAGCAGCGGGTTCCATCCCAGGGAGCCCTCCTCGCGCCAGTGGAGTTCGGTGCCCCCGTCACGCCGCCGCACCGCGAACTCGCCGTACGTGCGGAGCGTGCCACCCTCCACCTCGACCTGGTAGCGGACCTGTTCCAGGGGGGCGACGCCGGTGAGCCGGAAGACCCCCGCGCCCCACTGGGGATCGTCCCAGGTGAAGGTCGCGCCCGCGCCGCCAACCGGACCGGTGCGGGTGCCTTCCACCATTCCCAGTGAGGACCATTGGCGGAAGCGATCCCAGTCCTGCAGGTAGGGGAACACCTCCTCGGGCGGTGCCGCCAGCAGGCGCGTCCGCTCCACCGCCCAGTCGCGGGGCAGCAGGAGGCCGACACCGACGAAGGCCAGCAGGAGCAGTGCGACGGCGGCGATGAAGCCCTTCATGGCCTTCATGCGGCCGCCTCCTCCCCGGACGGGGGCGCCTGCGCGGCCAGCGCCCGGCGCAGGAGCGGCTCCAGCACGGGCCAGGCCCGCCGGGCCATGAGGGCGTGGCCGCGCGCGGTCGGGTGGATCCCGTCGGATTGGTTCAGCTCGGCCACACCGGCCACGCCCTCGAGCAGGAAGGGCACCAGCGTCACGGAGAGATCCTGCGCCACGCGGGGATAGACTTCGCGAAACGCCGTGGTGTAGTCCGATCCCAGGTTGGGGGGCGCCTCCATGGCGACGAGCGCGATCTCGATGGCGGGGTCGGCCGCCCGGGCCACCCGCACGATCTCGCGCAGATTCTCCTCGAGCGCGGCGGGACCCAGGCCCCGCAGCCCGTCGTTCGCGCCCAGTTCCACGATCAGCACGTCCACCGGCGTGCGCAGCATCCAGCGTACGCGCCGCAGCCCTCCGGCCGACGTGTCGCCGCTCACCCCCCCATTGCGGATGCCGACGTCCAGGCCCGCCGAGTCGGCCAGCGCCTGCAGCTGACCCGCCCAGCTCTGCCGCGCCGGGTCCTCCAGACCCAGGCCGGCCGTCAGGCTGGTGCCGATCACCAGGACCTGCACGCCCCCGCGGGATCCCGCGGGGGCGTCGCGGGGTTCCTGGAGGGCGGGCTCCTCCGCCGGCATTCGTGGCGGAGCTTCGCTCCCGCCGCACCCCACTCCGGCCCCCAGGGCCAGGACCAAGGATATTCCTGCGTGTCGCATGTGATCGTCGCCGAGGGTCTGAGCAAAACGTATCGGAGCGGAGGGCGGCCCCTGCCGGTCCTCCAGGACGTGAATCTCGTTGTGGAGCGGGAGGAGCGCGTCGCGATCCTGGGTCCGTCGGGTAGCGGCAAGACCACCCTGCTCGGACTGCTGGCCGGACTGGACACGCCCACCCGCGGTCGGGTGGTGCTGGAGGGGCAGGACCTCTCCCGCCTCTCGGAGGACGGGCGAGCCGCCTTCCGCGCCCGCAATGTGGGGTTCGTCTTCCAGTCTTTCCACCTCCTGCCCTCGCTCACCGCGCTGGAGAACGTGCTGGTACCCCTCGAGATCCTGGGGGAGGGACGGGCGCGCGAGCGTCGCGAGCGGGCCGTTGCGCTGCTGGAGCGCGTCGGGCTCGGCGACCGCCTTCATCACTACCCCCTCCAGCTCTCCGGCGGTGAACAGCAGCGGGTTGCCCTGGCGCGGGCCTTCTCGACCCGGCCCCGTCTCCTCTTCGCAGACGAACCCACCGGAAACCTGGACCAGCGCACGGGGGAGACGGTCATCGAGCTCCTGGACGAACTCCACCGGGAGGCGGCAAGCACGCTGGTGATGGTGACGCACGATCTGATGCTGGCGGAGCGGACGCCGCGCGTCATCCGCCTGCAGGATGGGCACGTGGTGGCGGATGAGTGCCGGGATGGAGCGCTGCGGGCGTGAGCACCGCACCGCGCTTCCCCTTCCAGCTGGCGGCGTGGGAGTCCCGCCACACCCTACGCCGGGTGGGCGTGTACATGCTCTCGATCTCGCTCGGGGTTGCGGCGCTGGTGGCGATACGCTCCTTCCGCGAGGACGTGTCCCGCTCCATCGCCGCGGAGTCGCGGCTGCTGATGGGGGCGGACGTCCGGCTCAGCTCGCGGCGCCCCTTCCCGGACTCGGTGCGCCAGGTGGTGGACTCGCTGGCGGAAGCCGGGCACGAGCACGCCCGGCTGGTGGCCGCCGCCTCCATGGTGCTGGCACCCGCGAACGGCAACGTGCGGCTGCTGCAGGTGCGGGGGGTGGAGGGGGGGTGGCCCTTCTACGGGGCGGTGCGCACCACGGCCGGGGGAGCCTGGGGCGGCTGGCGCGAGGGCGAGGTGATGGTGGACCCGGCGGTGCTGACCCAGCTCCAGGTGGCCCCCGGCGACTCGCTCCGGCTGGGCGAGCGGAGCTTCCGCATCGCGGGCGCGGTGGAGGGGCTTCCCACCGAACTGGGGTTCCAGACCGCGGTCGGGCCGCGCGTCTTCCTCGCCATGGCCGATCTGGACGCCACCGGAATCCTGGGCTTCGGCAGCCTGGCCCAACACGAGATCTTCCTGCGTCTGCCCGAGGCGGCGGACCGCGTGGAGCTGGAGGCGCGCTACCGAGACCGCTTCCGGGCCACCCAGACCCGCTTCGACACCGCCCAGGAGGAGGCCGCCGACCTGACGGACGCGGTGGCCTTTCTGGGCCGCTACATCGGGCTGGTGGGGCTGGCGGCGCTCCTGCTGGGCGGAATCGGCGTGGGAAGCGCGATCCACGTCTTCATGCGGGAACGGCTCACCGAGGTCGCGGTGCTGAGGTGTCTGGGAGCGGGACAGCGCGGGGTCTTTCTCGCCTACCTGCTGCAGGCCGCCGCGCTGGGGCTGCTGGGGGCGCTCGTGGGGGCGGCGGCCGGGGTCGTCATCCAATTTGGGCTGCCGGGTACGCTGGCGGCGGCGTTTCCGGTGCGGATCGAGCCCCGCATCGCGTGGACGACGGTGCTGGGCGGAATCGGCGTGGGGGTCTGGGTAGCGCTGGCCTTCGCCCTTCTTCCGCTGCTGACCATCCGGGACGCCACCCCGTTGCGGGCGCTGCGGCACGCCCTCGAACCGCCGGCGCGCCGCTGGGATCCGTGGCGGGTGGTGGCGGTGGCGGCGGTGGTGGTCACCGTGGCGGCGCTGGCCGTGCTGGAGGCGCCTTCGCCCCCGGAGGGGCTCGCCTTCGCCGCGGGGCTGGGGATTACGCTCGCCCTTCTGTGGCTGTTCGGCGCCGGTCTCTCGTCCCTCGCCCGGCGCGGGGTGCCGGCGCGGGCGCCCTTCCCCCTGCGTCAGGGGATCGCGAACCTCTTCCGTCCCCAGAACCAGACCGTCCCGGTGACGCTGGCCCTCGGCTTCGGCGCCTTCGTCATCGGCACCATCCTCCTGGTGCGCGGGAACGTGTCCCGGGAGCTGGACTTCCAGGCGCTCGAGGGTCAGCCGAACCTGATCCTCTTCGACATCCAGACGGATCAGCGCGAAGGGGTGCTCGATCTGCTGCCCCCGGCCAGCCGGTCCCAGACGCAGCTCACCTCGCTGGTGCCCTCCCGGCTCACCGCCATCAACGGGCTCAACCGCGCCCAGCTGCAGGAGCTTCCCCCCGAGCGGCGGCCACGCGGCTGGGCGGTGCGCCGGGAGTATCGCCACACGTTCCGCTGGGAGACGACGCCCTCCGAGCGGGTGGTGGCGGGCCAGTGGTGGAACGAGGCGCCGCCCGCACCCGAGGGGGTGGCTCGCATCTCCCTCGAGGAGGACCTGGCCGAGGAGCTGCGCGTGGGGCTGGGCGACCGGATCACCTGGGACGTGGGCGGAGTCCCGGTCGAGACCCGGGTGACGTCCATCCGCGCCGTCGACTGGCGGCGCTTCGAGACCAACTTCTACGTGGTCTTCGAGCCCGGCGCCCTGGACGAGGCGCCCAGCTCGTGGGTGCTGCTCGCCCGCATGGAGGATCCCGGGCAGCGCGCCCGGCTGCAGCGGACCCTGGTGGAGCGCTACCCCAACGTCTCGGCGCTGGACGCGACGCGGGTGCAGGAGGCGGTGGACGCCATCCTCGCCCGCGTGAACCAGGCCATCGGTGTGCTGGCCGGGTTCGCCGCCGTCGCGGGACTGCTGGTGCTGGCCGGGGCCCTGGCCAGTTCCCGACACCAGCGCGTCCTGGAGGGCGCGCTCCTGCGTACGCTCGGTGGGCGCCGGCGCCAGATCCTGGCGGTTCTGCTGTCGGAGTACCTCGCGCTGGCCACGCTGGCCACGCTCGCGGGTCTGCTGCTGGCGATCGGGGCGTCGAGCGTGCTGGTCACCCGGGGATTCGGCTTCCCCTTCCGGGCCGACCTGGACACGGTCGCCGGCGTGTGGCTGGTGGTGTCGGCGCTGACGCTCGCGACCGGGCTGCTGGGATCGCGCGACCTGCTGCGGAGGCCACCCCTCCCGGTGCTGCGGGGAGAATAGCGGTCGACCGTCCGGAGCCTCCGGGGCGTCCGGCGGGACGCGGGCGGATTACGGCGACCCCGGTGGGGAGGGTACTTCGAGAGTGGCCGTGTGGCGGCAGCGAGGGCAGGGCACGGACAGCTCGGGCCGCAGCCGGACCGGGCGGTCCAGGCTCAGGGCGGTCCCGCAGCGGGGGCAGGCCCCGCGCAACGCGGTCACGGTCGCGCGCTCCCGCCACCGCCGGAGCCCCAGCACCAGGCCCAGGGTTAGGGCGCCCAGCGCCCAGGCGGCGTGCGGAGGCACGAGCGCCACCACCGGTGCGACCAGCACACCGCCCCCGATGAAGACACCCGCGCGCGATGCACGCCAGGCCAGCGTGCGCGGCTGAACGGTGACGTGCACTTCGGCGTCGGGGTAGCCGAAGGTCCTGAGCACTCCGGCGCGCGGCTCGGGCGGGGTCCGTTCCATCGGCGAAAGGTACCCCGGCCGCCCCGGCTGTCGAGGGCAGGGGGGGCGCCTTTTCTTAAGGACCGTTCATCCGTATGCTGTCCGAGTCCGGGGCGCCCGGGCTCATCCGCTCACTTCTCCCCTCCCTCCTCCGCTCCTCCTCAAGGTGACCCGGGCCGACTCCGCCGCCGATTCCCGGCCAGACGCTCCTGCGATCCAGGCCACCCTGTCCCGGGATCTCGGGGACTTCCTGATCGAACTCTCCATCGGCGTGCACCGGTACGCGATGTATCCACCCGGGCACCCATCGCTGGGGCCGGTGGTGCAGGGGATCATCCGCAGGCTGGGTCCCCTGCTGGCCAGCCGGGGGCGTCTGAGCCTGGGAGCCGCCCACCGTCAGCTGGTCATCGAAGGGGTGGCCACCGACCGGAACCACCCGGTGCTGTCAGAACTGGCCCGGCGCCTGCACGAACAGCAGCTGGGCGCGATCTCCATCCACCGGGGCGCCAGCGGCGAGGAGATCGTGGGTCTGCTGGGCACCCTGGCCCGCGAACTGGACCCGGACGAGACCCCGCTGGGCCTTCTGCCCGCCGAGGAGATTCCCCAGTGGACGCACGTCCATCTGCACCCGGTCGGGTACGACAGCCTGACGCTGCGGGAGGAGGGTGGGGCGGGCGGGGCCGGCGGCCGCTCCACCCGTCTCTGGCTGGGCCTGGCCCAGGCCGCGATGAGCACCCCCGAGGGCGCACCGTCGGAAGAGGTCGGCCCCGGCGTGGTGGCGCGCAGCATCCGTGAGCACAAGCGGGACGAGGCGTACGACCAGGTCATCGTGGGGTACCTGCTGCAGCTCGCCCAGGAGCTCAAGAATGAGCGGGGTGCGGAGGCGGAGAGGGTCCGGAGCCGCATGGCCGAGCTGATGCGCGAGATGGACACCGATACCCTGGCCCGCCTGGTGGAACTGGGTGGAGATCCCCAGGGGCGAAAGCGGTTCGTACTGGACGCGAACCAGAGCCTGGCGGTGGACGCGGTCGTGAAGGTCCTGCAGGCCGCCGCGGTCTCGTCGGGTCAGACCATCTCATCGGGCATGACCCGGATGCTCTCCAAGCTGGCGCTGCACGCGGAAGAGGGCCCCCCACGGCTGCGGGCCCGTGCGGGGTCCGCGGTGCGGGAACACGTGGAGCGCATCCTGGACGGATGGGAGCTGGACGACCCGAATCCGGAGGCCTACACCGGGATGCTTGACGCCCTGGCGCGCTCGGCGGGGGCCCCGTCCGCGGACGGGTCGAACGGCGTGGTGGCGCGCGAGGAGGATCCGATTCCGGGCCCGCTTCGGGTGCTGCACACCGCTCTGGAGGTGGACGCCTGGGGGCCGACGGTGGAGGCCTCGGTCATGGATCTGGTCAGCATGGGCATGACGGGCACCGTACTCGGCCTGGTGCGCGAGACGGGGTCCGGGAACTCTACCGCCCTACGGATTTCCCGGGACCTCTCGGCCCCCCCGCAGGTGCGCCGCTACCTGGCTCGCAGCGACGTGGAGGAGGAGGCGCTCGCGGCCCTCTCCGAAATCCTTGGTGACGCGGCCGTGCCCCTCTTTCTGGACGCCCTCGCCAACTCCGAGCACCGGGGGGTGCGGCGGCGCGTTTTCGACCAGCTCACTCGCCTGGGACCCGCGGTGGGAGTGGAGGTGGCGCAGCGGCTGCCCTCCGAGACCCGGTGGTACGTGATCCGCAACTACCTGCTGCTGCTGCGTACCTGGACCGGGAGCCTGCGGGCAGGGGACGCCATGACCCACCTGCGCCACCCGGATCCGCGCGTGCGCAAGGTGGCGCTTCCGCTGGCGCTCCGCTTCGCCGAGACTCGCGAACGTGGCATGGCGCTTGCGCTCGCCGATCCCGACGAGCGCAACTGCGCGGCGGCGCTGGCCCTTCTGAACCCGCCCATCCCGGAGACGCTGGTCCCGACGCTGGTACGGCGCGTGCTGGTGCCCGGGCGGGCGGCGGAGACCCGGGCGGCGGGTGTGCGGGCGCTGCGGGGCAACCGGGGCCCGCTGGTACGGGACGCGCTCCTGGGTCTGGCCACGCACGGCCGCACGCTGCTTGGCCGCGTCCGGCTGGCAGAGGCGGATTCAGCCGCTCAGGAGGCGGTCCGGCTATTGGCACTCCAATGGCCGGACGATCCCGACGTGCGCCAGGTGACGGAGGTCGCGGTACAGGACGTGGAGGCCGGATTCTCGCACCTGTTCGCCGAGAGGGGCGCATGACCGAGGCCGTGCGCTTGCTGACGGCGCTGGCCCACGCCGTGAGTACCCTCAACCTCTACCAGCCGGGACATCCGTCCCGGGAGCGGGCCGTGAACCAGGCATGGGACGCGCTGCTGCGGCTACGCGAAGTGGAGCCGGCGCCGGTCTTCACGCTGCTGGACGAGGAGGTGCTGCTCGGTTCCCGACCGCTGCGTGCGCTGCGCGCCTGGGACTGGGGGGAACGTCTGGGGCGGGTGGGCATCCAGCGTCTGGAGTTCTCCGGTCCGGTGACGCGAGACAGTCTGGAGCTCTTCCTGGAGGAGGCCCATGCCCGCCTGACCGGGATCGGAATCGCGACCGCCGAGGCGCGCCCGGCTCGCGCCGCGGGAATCCGCTTCGGTTCGGTGGGGCTGCAGGACGCGACCGGCGCCGACCTCGCCGACACCGTGGCTCCGCGAACCGCCACCCTGGGCCTCAACCTGCGGGAGGAGGTGGAGGCGGTGCAGTGGATGCACGACGAACTCAAGGGGGGCAAGCGCCTCAGTGTGCTGGAGGCGGAGACCGTAGTCCGTTCGCTGACGGTGGCCATGCACGGCGACCAGGAATTCGTGATCCCGCTGCTCCGGCTGAAGGAGTTCGACCAGTACACCACCACGCACTCGCTGAACGTCGCCGTGCTGGCCATGGCGCTCTCGGAGCGGCTGGGCCTGAGCCCGGGTGAGGTGCGCGCCTTCGGCATCTCGGGGCTCCTGCACGATCTGGGAAAGGTGACCATCTCGGAGGAGATCCTGACCAAACCCGGCAAGCTGACCGACGCTGAGCGCGAGGTCATGAACGGGCACAGTGCGGCCGGCGCCCGCATGATCCTGGAAGCGGAGGAGCACCTGGACCTGCCCGCCATCGTGGCCTACGAGCACCACATCAAGCTGGACGGCGGAGGGTATCCGCGGCCGCGTCATCCCCGGCGGTGCCACCTGGCGTCCGATCTGGTGCACGTCTGTGACGTCTACGACGCGCTGCGCACCCGCCGGCCCTACCGGGACGCCTGGGAGCAGGAGCGCGTGCTCGCCTACCTGGAGGAGGGCGCCGGGACGGAGTTCGAGCCCGGCCTCACCCGGGCCTTCGTGGCCATGATGCGCGAGGGCGAAGCCGGCATCGCCGACCTGCCTCACGCGGACACCGCCATCCACGCGCCGACCCGCAGGACGCCGCACCCCGAGGACGCCGCACCGCCCGGCGGAGGCGTTGCGCCCTCACCGCCCGCCGGCGGCGGCGAAGCGCCGTAGCCGGTCGGCCGCCTCCTCCAACGTCTCCTGCCGCTTGCAGAAGGCGAAGCGCACCAGTCCGAAGCCCCGAGCCGGTTCGGAAAAGAAGCTCGACCCCGGCACCGGCACCACGCCGGCCTCGCGCGCCAGCCGGTGTGAGAACGCCACGTCGTCCTCCCGGCCCAGGGCCGAGAAGTCTGCCAGCACGTAATAGGCGCCCTCGGGGGCCCGGCAGCCGAAGCCCGCCTCCTGCAGAGCCGGCACCAGGGTGTCGCGGCGCAGCCGGTAGCCGGCGGCCAGCTCGGCGTAGTACTTCGTGCCCAGCTCCCGGAGTCCGGTCGCCACCGCCTCCTGCAGCGGCGCGGGGGCGCCCACGGTGAGGAAGTCATGCACCTTGCGGATGGCGTCGGTGAGGGCGGGAGGCGCAACGATGGTGCCCACGCGCCATCCGGTCACGGAGAAGGTCTTGGAGGCCCCGCTCACGGTCACGGTGCGCTCCCGCATACCGTCCAGTGTCGCCAGCGGGGTGTGGGACCCCTCATAGACGATGTGCTCGTAGATCTCGTCGGTGACGGCCATCAGCCCGTGCGTCCGGCACAGGTCGGCCGCCGCCTCGAGTTCGGCGCGTGAGAAGACGCGACCGGTGGGGTTGTTGGGGGTGTTGAGGACGACGGCGCGCGTGCGCGGCGTGAGGGCGGCGGCGAGTCGCTCCGGATCGAGCCGGTAGTCGGGCGGGTCGAGGGGTACGTAGACCGGACGCGCGCCGCAGAGGACGGCGTCGGGCCCGTAGTTCTCATAGAAGGGCTCGGGGACCAGCACCTCGTCGCCGGGGTCGAGGAGCGCCAGGAAGACGGCGGCCATGGCTTCGGTGGCGCCGCAGGTGACCGTCACCTCGCGCTCACCGTCCACCTCCATCCCGTAGAGGCTGCGATAGCTCTCCACCAGCGCCCGGCGCAGGGCGGGGGCGCCCCAGGTGATGGCGTACTGGTTGACGTCGGCGCGGATGGCGGCGGCGGCCGCCTCCTTGAGGCGGTCCGGGGCGGGGAAGTCGGGGAAGCCCTGCGCCAGGTTGAGGGCGCCGAGTTCGCGCGCCACGCGGGTCATCTCCCGGATGACCGACTCGGTGAAGGTGGCGGTGCGGCGGGCGGGGCGGAGCGGATCCAGAGGCGCCTCCTGCGGGTGGTGTTGTGTAGCGGGGCGGTGGGAACGTAGTCTCGACGCCGGCGGATGGCGCTGCAACCCGCCCCGCTCCGGTCCCCTCCGTGGAGGATCCCCATGTTCCGTCTGCTCTCCGCGCTCCGCGCCCCCGCTGGATGCCGATACCGGTCGGGCTCGCGCTGGACCGTCGTCCTGGGGCTGTCGGGCGCCCTGGTCTCCGGTACGGGGGCGGGAGCGCGCGCCGAGGTGGTGCGGGTGGAGGTCGTGACCCGGGAGAGCGTGCTCGGGGGACGGAGCTTCGGTCCGTGGGGCGCCTACGAGAAGCTCACGGGGCGCATCTACTTCTCCTTCGACCCGGGGAACCCGGCCAACGCCCGGATCGTGGATTTGGCGCTGGCTCCGCTCGACGCGGAGGGGCGCGTGCGGGCCTGGGCCGACTTCATGGTGATCCAGCCGGTCAACCCGGCTCGCCGGCGGGGCGTGGCGTGGCTGGAGGTGAGCAACCGGGGCGGCAAGGCGTCCCTGCGCTACTTCAACCGCGCACTGCGGGGGGCCTCGGATCCGACCGTCGCGGAGGACTTCGGGGACGGTCTGCTGCTGCGGGAGGGTCTGACGCTGATCTGGGTGGGGTGGCAGATGGACCTGCCCGACGACCCGCGTCTGCTGCGCCTGCACGGACCCCTGCTGCGCGCGGCGGACGGGCGCCCGCTCGAGGGGTGGGTGCGCGCCGACTGGGTGGTGGAGGCCCCGACCCCCGAGCTGGCGCTGGGGCACCGGGACCACCGCCCCTACCGGCCGATCCGGCCCGGGTCGGAGGAGCACGTGCTCACGGTCCGGGACGCTCGCGAGGGCGCGCGCGCGGTCGTGGCGCGGGAGCAGTGGCACTTCGCCACCGCCGAGGACGGACCCGACGCCGGTCAGATCACACACGTGGTTCTGGAGGGCGGCTTCCAGCCCGGCCGCATCTACGAACTGGTCTACCGGGGGCGTGACCCGCGCCCGGTCGGACTGGGGCTGGCGGTGGTGCGCGACGTGGTCTCCTACGCCAAGCACGATCTGGACGCCGTCTTTCCGGCCACGCACGGGATCGCGTTCGGCGTCTCGCAGACCGGCCGCTTCCTGCGCCACTTCCTTCACCAGGGCTTCAACGTGGACGAGCGCGGCCGGCGCGCCTTCGACGGCGTGCTCATCCACACCGCCGGCGCGGGGCGGGGCAGCTTCAATCACCGCTTCGCCCAGCCCAGCCGGGACGCCCACCGCTACTCGGCGTTCTTCTACCCGACCGACCTCTACCCCTTCGCCTCGCTCCCCCAGCCCGATCCCCTGACCGGCCGGGAGGAGGGGCTGCTGGACGCGCTTCCGCAGCCCCTGCGCCCGCGTGTGATGACGACCAACACCGGCTACGAGTACTGGGGGCGGACGGCGTCGCTGGTGCACACGACGGTCGACGGCGCCGCCGACGCGCCCGCCGCGCCGGGCGAGCGCCTCTACCACCTGGCCGGCGGGCAGCACTACGTCGGACCCTTCCCCCCCGACTCCGGCTCCGCGCTGGCCGAGGGCCGCGGCTTTGCCGGCAACCCGCTCGAATTCCTGGTCACGCTGCGCGCGCTCGCGGTGCGCCTGGTCGCCTGGGTGGCCGACGGTGTGCCACCGCCACCCTCCGGCGTGCCGGCCATCGCCCGGGGCACGCTGGTGCCCCCGGCCGCGCTCGCCTTCCCCGCCATCCCCGGCGTGGAGGTGCCCACCGAGCCGCACGTGGCCTACCGCGCCGACTACGGGCCCCGCTTCCTCGCCGAGGGCATCGCCGACGTGCAGCCGCCCCGCCTGGGCGAGGCGTTCCCGGCGCTCGTCCCCCAGGTGGACGCCTTCGGCAACGAACTGGGCGGAGTGCGGGGCGTGGAACTGCGGGCCCCCCTGGCCACCTACACTCCGTGGCGGGTGAGACGGGGCCTGGCGGGCGGGAACGGCGAGCTGCACGACTTCGAGGGCGCCTTCTACCCCCTGCCGACGACCGCGGCGGCGGCCGCCGCCGCGGGTGATCCGCGCCCCCCGCTGGAGCGCCTCTACGGCGACCGGACGGGGTACCGCACACGGGTGGAAGCCGCCGCCGCCGGCCTGGCGACGGAAGGGTTCCTGCTGGATGAGGACGTGGCGTACGTCGTGGAACGGGCCCTGGCGCTCTGGGACTGGATCCACGCCCGGGAGGGCGGGTGAGGGCATAGACCGCGCGGCCCCGCGCGTCTGGCGACCCCTTGCGCCCCTCCCTACGTTCCGCCTTCCGGCCCCGCCGGACTCCAGACCGGCACCCCCGAACGCAGCACCCCGAACCAAGGACGCACGGCCATGACACGCTCGCCCCGGACCTTCTCGCCCGGCCGCTGGGTCGGCCTCGCCGCCACCCTGGCCCTGGCCCTGGCGGCGGCCCCACCCGCTGGGGCCCAGTCCCCAGTGGACCCGGCCCACCTCTCCGCACTCCAGGCCCGTGGCATCGGCCCTGCCGGGATGAGCGGCCGCATCACCGCCATCGACGCGCTCGAGTCCGATCCCATGACCGTCTACGTGGGCGCCGCTTCCGGCGGCGTGTGGAAGAGCACCAACGGGGGCGACACCTGGGCACCGATCTTCGACGATCAGCGCATCGCCAACATCGGCGCCATCAAGGTCCACCAGACCTACCGCGACATCGTCTGGGTGGGGACCGGCGAGGGGAACCCCCGCAACTCGGCCGATCCCGGCGCGGGCATCTACAAGTCCCTGGACGGGGGCGAAACCTGGGAATTCCTGGGGCTGGAGCAGACACGCCAGATCCACCGCATCTACCTCCACCCCACGGACCCCGACGTGGCCTGGGTGGGGGCCATGGGTCCCATCTGGTCGGCCGGCGAGGAGCGGGGAGTCTACAAGACTACGGACGGGGGAGAGACGTGGCGAAAGGTCCTCTACGTGGACGAGGACACCGGGATCGGGGAGATGGTGCAGGACCCGGTGAACCCCAACAAGATGTTCGCCGCCATGTGGTCGTTCCGGCGCTGGCCCTGGTATTTCGAGTCCGGGTACGGTGACGGCAGCGGCCTGTACGTCACCTGGGACGGCGGCGAGAGCTGGCAGGAGCTGGGCCCGCAGAACGGACTGCCCGACAGCCGGCTGGGACGGATGGGACTGGCCATCGCCCGCTCCAACCCCGACTGGGTCTACGCCCTGGTGGAGGCGGAGGAGGACCGGGGGCTGTACCGCTCCACGGACGGGGGACGCACCTTCGAGCTGGTGAACGACGAGGGGGGCGTCCTCAACCGTCCCTTCTACTACGCGGAGATCCACGTCGACCCCACCAACCACCTGCGGGTCTACAACCTGAGCTCCGTGGTGCGCATCTCCGACGACGGCGGCCGCACCTTCGAACGCATGCCCAACGACGTGCACTCCGACTTCCACGCCATGTGGATCGAGCCCTCCCGGGGCCGCCACATCTACCTGGGCAACGACGGTGGGCTGGTCATCTCGCAGGACCGCGCCGCCAACTGGCGGGTGACGGACAACCTGCCGGTCGGGCAGTTCTACCACATCTCGGTGGATATGGACATCCCGTTCAACGTCTACGGCGGCATGCAGGACAACGGCTCCTGGAAGGGGCCGTCCGACCGGTGGGTGGTGGACGGCATCCGCAACTGGGAGTGGGTCGAGACGTCCTTCGGGGACGGCTTCAACTCCATCGCCGATCCCACCAACCCGGTGCAGGGCTTCGGCATGAGTCAGGGGGGCAACCTGCAGCGCTGGGACGTGCGCACCGGCGAGCGCAAACCCATCCGTCCCTACCACGAGGATCCCGAGGTGGAACTGCGCTTCCACTGGAATGCGGCGCTGGCGCTCGACCCCCACCAGCCGGGCACCATCTATTACGGCTCGCAGTTCCTGCACCGGAGCCGGGACCAGGGCGGCAGCTGGGAGACCCTCTCGCCCGACCTCACCACCGACGACCCCGACAAGCAGAAGTTCGACGAGAGCGGCGGTCTCACCCGTGACGCCACCGGGGCCGAGAACCACACCACCATCCTCACCATCGCCCCCTCCCCCGTGGAGCGGGGCGTGATCTGGGTGGGCACCGACGACGGCAACGTGCAGCTCACCCGGGACGACGGCGCCACCTGGACCAACTTCGCCGACCGGCTGCGCGGCCCCGCGCGCGCGACCTGGGTCCCCCACATCGAAGCGTCGCAGCACGTGGCGGGACGGGCCTACGTGGTGCTGGAGGATCACCGCCGGGGCGCCTGGGACCCCTGGATCTTCGTCACCGACGACTACGGGCGGAGCTGGCGCAACATCGCCGCCGGGCGGGACGGGCGGGGAATCGACGGTTACGTGCTCACCGTCGAGGAGGACCCGCTCGAGCCCAACCTCCTCTACGCCGGCAGCGAGCTGGGCCTCTGGGTGTCGCTCGACCGCGGGGACTCCTGGTTCAAGTGGACCCACGGCTTCCCCACCGTACCGGTGCGCTCCCTGGTGGTTCACCCGCGGGACCACGATCTGGCCATCGGCACGTTCGGCCGTGCCATCTACATCCTGGACGACGTGCGCCCCCTGCGCGCGCTGGCGCGCGCTGGCGCCGCGCCCGCCTCCGTCACGCTGTACGAGCCGCCCCCGGCCTACCTGGCCCGCATCGCCGCCATGGACGGGTATCACTTCAGCGGCGACGCCATGTTCGAGGGCGAGACCCGAATGCGGGGCGCCATGCTCACCTACTGGGTCCCGGAGGCCGTGGAGGCGGAAGAGGTGTCGATCGAGATCCTGGACGATACCGGCACGGTGGTCCGGACGCTGGACGGCCCGGCCGCCCCCGGGCTCAACCGCACCGCCTGGGATCTGCGCGTGGACCTGCCCGGCGAGGAGGATGCGGCCCCGCAGGGAGGCGGTGGCGGTGGCTTCTTCGGCACTCCGCGCGGCCCCGAGGTGGTGCCGGGCAGCTACGCCGTCCGGGTGACCGTCGACGGCGCCGGCAGTGAGCAGCCCCTGAGCGTGCTCCCCGATCCGCGCGTTGAGGTGCCGATGGCGGACCGCATCGCCAAGTACGCGGCCTCCATGGAGGCCGCGCGCCTGAACCAGCGCCTGACCGCCGCCCAGCGCCGCGTGCGCGAGGTGAACGAGGCGGTGGATCGCGTCCTGGCCGCGCTGCAGGGAGTGGAGGGCGCCGACGCGGACGCCGTGCGCGAGGCCGGCCGGACGCTCAAGAGCACGCTGCGGGACGGGGTGGACTTCGACGACGCCAATGGGCAGCGCCGCGGACTCTTCGCGCTCCAGGCCTCCTGGGACGCGCCCACCACTCTGGAGCGGATCGTCCTCGAGCGCATGGAGAGCGCTCTGGAGGAGGCCGAGGGGAGCCTGAACGCCCTCCTCGGGGGCCCGGTGGCCGAGTTCCGGGCCCAGCTGTCCCGGGCGCAGCTCGAACTCTTCCCCTCCTTCGAGCCGGTGGGGCGATGAGGGTGCGGAACGGCGGAACTGCCCTGCTCCTGTGCGCGCTCGTGGGCGGTCTGCCCGCGGGCGCGGCAGGGCAGGGGTGGGACATGGACCACCTGGACGCCATCCGCGCCCGCAACGTGGGGCCCGCCGGGATGAGCGGCCGGGTCACGGACGTCGAGGTCGTGCTTTCCGACCCCTCCGTGATCTACGTGGGCGGCTCCACCGGGGGGCTCTTTCGATCGCGCGACGGCGGCACGACGTGGGACCCCGTCTTCGACGACCAGCCGGTGCTGGGCATCGGGTCGGTGGCGGTCTTCCAACCCAACCCCGACATCCTCTGGGTGGGAACGGGGGAGGGGAATCCCCGCAACTCCGCCGGAGTGGGGAACGGGATCTTCAAATCGACGGACGGCGGCGAGACGTGGCGGCTCATGGGGCTGGAGGGCTCCGAGCGCATTCACCGGGTACTCACGCACCCCACCGACCCGGACGTCGTCTACGCCGGTGTCATGGGTCCCGCCTGGAGTGACGGCGAGGTCCGGGGCGTGTATCGCACCACCGACGGCGGCAGGACGTGGGAGGGAATCCTGTCCGCGGACGCCGGCACCGGGGTGGGAGAGCTCGTCATGGACCCCGCCAACCCGGACAAACTCTTCGCTGCGCTCTGGGACTTTCGACGGGATCCCTGGTTCTTCCGTTCCGGCGGACCCGGGAGCGGGCTGTACGTCACGCACGACGGCGGGGAGAGCTGGGAGCGACGCACCGCCGCCGACGGACTCCCCGAGGGTGAACTGGGGCGCATGGGGATCGCCGTATCCCCCTCCGACCCCCGGGTGGTGTACGCCCTGGTGGAGGCGGCCCGGAGCGCCCTCCTCCGCTCCGACGACGGGGGGCGCACGTTTCGCACCATCAACGACCGCTCGGGCATCGTCCCGCGCCCCTTCTACTACGCCGACCTGCGCATCGACCCGGCCAACGAGAACCGGATCTACTCCCTGCACAGCACCCTGCAGGTGAGCGACGACGGCGGGCGCAGCTGGAGGACCGTGGTCCCTTCCGCCGTCGTCCACGGGGACATCCACGAGCTCTGGATCGACCCCGCCGACGGCCGGAACATGATCGTAGGGAACGACGGTGGCATCGCCTTCACCCGCGACCGGGGCGACCACTGGCGGTTCGTGGAGAACCTGAACCTGGCACAGTACTACCACATCGCACTCGACGAGCGCGTCCCCTACAATATCTACGGCGGCCTGCAGGATAACGGCTCCTGGTTCGGACCTTCGGACGTCTGGGAGAACAAGGGCATCCTGAACGCCCATTGGACGCGCGTGGGGGGCGGAGACGGCTTCAGTGTGGTGGACGATCCCGCCGATTCCCGGTTCGGATACTCGATGTCGCAGGGGGGCGCCCTGCAGCGCTTCGACCGCACCACCGGCCAGCGGATCAGCATCCAACCCATCCACCCGGACGGGATCCCGCTGCGCTTCAACTGGAATGCCGGCCTGGCCCTCGATCCGCACGAGCCCGGCACGCTCTATCTGGGGAGCCAGTTTCTGCACCGCACCCGCGACCACGGCGCATCCTGGGAAATCCTCTCCCCGGACCTGACCACCAACGACCCCGCCAAACAGAATCCGGCCACAGGCGGCCTCTCGCTGGACGCCACCGGCGCCGAAACCCACACGACCATCGTGGCCATCGGACCGTCCCCGCTGGAGCCCGGAGTGATCTGGGTGGGGACCGACGACGGGCGCGTGCAGCTGACCCGGGACGGCGGCGCGAACTGGCGCGACGTGGGCGCACGCATCGCGGGGGTGCCCGCCGGCAGTTGGGTCCCGGACGTGCATCCCTCCACGCACGACCCCGCTACCGCCTATGTGGTCTTCGACGACCACCGCCGTGGAAACTGGGAAACGTACGTCTACCGCACCGAGGACTATGGCGCCACGTGGCGCCGCCTGGGCACTCCGGGAGCGGGCGGCGTCGGGACGGCGGGCTTCGCCCATGCCATCGAGGAGGACCCGGTCGAGCCCAACCTGCTCTTCCTGGGCACCGAGTTCGGGCTGTTCGTCTCCACCGACCGGGGCGCGGTCTGGCAGCGCTGGATCCACGTGCCCGCCATGCCGGTGCGGGACCTGGAGGTGCACCCCCGCGACGGGGACCTGGTGCTGGGCACGCACGGCCGGGGCGCCTGGGTGCTGGACGACATCCGGCCTCTGCGCGCGCTGGCAGCGGATCCGTCCCTGGCCGGACGTCCCCTCTTCGCTGTGGAGCCGCACCGGGCCATCCTGCACGAGGTGGCCGAGGCCATCGGATACCGCTCCACCGGCATGGCCATGTGGCAGGGGGAGACGCGTCCCTACGGTGCGCTCTTCTACTTCGGCGTGGGCGCCGGCGGTCGGCCCGGCCCGGCCACCGTCACGGTCACCGACGCGGAAGGCCGCCGGGTGCGGAGCGAGACGGTCTCCGCCGATGCGGGCCTGAACCGCTGGGTGTGGGATCTGAGGGCCGGCGGCGAGGCGGCCGACAGCCCTGACTTCGCCCCCGGCGCGGAGGTGCTTCCCGGGCGCTACACGCTGACGGTGGAGAAGGACGGCGCGTCCGCCTCCGCCATCCTGCAGGTGATGGACGACCCCCGGGTCGACTATGCCCTGGGATGCCATCTCTGGCCGGGAATCGAGGAAGGGGCGGTCGGCGTCAAGGCCGGCCCCCTGATGGCGGCCATGGACCGCTTCGATCTCGTCGTCAAGGGCAAGGGGGGCCACGGCGCCATGCCGCACCTG